>JAILQT010000021.1 GCA_024698805.1 Solobacterium sp. | reverse complement strand
TTCCTCTCTTATGCCTACGCAAAATAACAGTATATGTGAAAGTTCGTCTTGATGAAACGTGTCGGTAAGCCGTGTGCGTTAGCAGCGCATGCACGGTTTGATTGGGGGCGGTTGGGTAATTCCAATCGCCTACCATATTTTCCCATCTTTTTTAAGGAACAGTTACCTGTTCAGCCCCAGTTCTTCACACAGGGCGTTATAGCGAAGGATCTCCTTTTCCTTCACCGCTTTTGAAGGATCGTTGAAGCAGTGATGGATGACGTCTGCGTCCTTCAGGAGCTCATCCATCTCGGAATCGATGATGTGCTTGTCATCGTGGTGATAGATCATCGAGCAGATGGTCTCTGTCTCTTCTTCATTTGTCAGCTGCGCTTCCTGCAGGATCTTGCGGGCAAGGTCCGCGCCTTTGTGGGCATGATCCTCATACGAACCCGACAGGTACGCGTGCATGTCATGCAGCATCGCCGCCATGCAGGCAAGCTCATCGTTGAGCCCGCGCTTTTTCGCAAGCAGCGCGGCAGCGAGCGATACGCCGTACAGGTGGCTGGCAGCGGAGATACGCTTCTCTTCATCGGCGACCGTCATCAGCTTCGCGTCGGTGATCTTTCTTAATTCTTTCAGTCTTCCCATGTTATCCTCCTTTTCCGGATACTCCATCTTCATAACTATTATATGAAATCCCATGCATTTTCAAAAACAGAAATAAGGCCGGGTCCTGCGTCTTTTCTGATGACGGCATTGAAAAATCAAGCATGCAGGGTATAATGGTTAGTGTTAACTAACATCATTTTCCCGGACCTGCATGGGTAAGGGAGGGATGAGCGCATGGACACAGAAAAGGTGGGCATATGAATCCGCTGAACAGGCAATGGTTTTACAGGGGCTTTCACAAAAAACTTGCGGCGGCGCTCGGCAGGGAAGCTGCAGACCGGATATGGGATGATGCCGGAAAGGAATACAGCTGTATCCTGGCAGAGCAGCCTGATCTGAAACGGCATAAGGGTGCGATGACGCTCCCGGCAGCAGCGCTGTACCGCGTGCTGAGCGCCCGGGGTGAAGACGCTGAAGCCCTTCTGAACAGTTACGGCAGGGAAACGGGAAAGCGTTTCGCACGGATCATTCATGTGCTCACGAGCCTTCCCGGCGCAGACCGCCTCGTCTGGAACCATGTTGACATCATCATGAAAAAGGCAAGCAGTGAAAAGCTTGGCTACCGGAGCAGGATCGTATCCGAACCGCCCCGGATGTACGGCGTCGATATCCTTTCGTGCCCTTATCACGAACTTGCAAAGATGCTGGGCAATGAAAAAGCTGTCCTGTGCATCTGCTGCATGGATAAAGAATACTCGCAGGGTTTCCGGCATATCCGCTATGACCGCAATTCCGCAGTCTCGGAAGGCGCACGGGCATGCGAATACCGGCTGCGGTTCGATACCGCAAAAGAGTGAGAAGACAGCAGGTCCTGCCGCAATGACCCGGGGTGTCCCCGCGAAAGCGGAGGGATATGCACACAATGACAGGATACGGAGGAAAGTATGAATACGATTGGGACCGACCGCTGCCTGGACCGCCCCAGGATCAAAAAACTCCTGATCATCGGGCTGTTTGCGGCAGTCCTCACAGGGATCGGTGACTTCCTGCTCGGATACGCAGAAAACACTGCAGTTGACACCGTTGCCGAAAGTGTGATGGCCGGTGCGCCGAACCTGGAAGACTGGCAGATGATCGCAGGAGGTCTCCTCGGTTTCTTCGGTATTTTCCTGGAAGGCCTGGCATGCTTTGGCATCTGCCGCCTGATGGCCGATGCAGCGCCGAAGTATGCACATTTGTACAGGGCAGGCATCATTGGCTATATCTGGCTCGCCCCGGTCGGCACCCATATGAATATGGGGATACTGAACCTTGTATACAAATATTTCCTCCTTCTGGACACAAAGACGGCAGGACTTGTCGCGGACCGCCTGTTCTGGGGATTCTCGCAGCCGGTCTATGCGCTGCTGATCGTCTTCTGGCTGCCGATGATGTACATCCAGTTCAGGGCATTTTCCCGGGGACTGACGCCGTACCCAAAGACAGCAAAGTGGTTCTGTGTACCTGCTGGTGCGGTCCCTGCACTGATCCTGTCCGCAGCGATTGGTCCCGGCACTGCTGTCGGCGCAGCCGTCGGCACCATGTTTTTGAGCTTCGGCAATGCGTTCATGTTCGGCGGCCTTCTTGCATCGATGCCGGATCAGGAAAGATTTGATGGATTTGAAAGGGATCATCGCAGATCCGCGGGGGAATAATATCTATGCCGCTCATCAGGAAATACAGGAAGATCATCAGCAGAATGGCAGGGCAGCGGTTTCCCGCCGAAGTGCAGACGATCCTGGAAGAGACCGGTCTCCGGTATGACAGCTTCCGGAAGAGTACACCGGATATCGGCGGCAGGGCCAATATGCAGTTCAAGGATCTGGACTTCCTGATCGCATTCTTCGCTTTCTATGAAGCCTGTGACCGCCGTATCGGCATCCCGGAACTGGAAGAATTTGCGTATGAGGCTGCAGTGCGGCCGTCGGAGGCTTTCGGAAAGTTCATCAACTGGAACAGCCCGCTGATGGCGAAGATCACAGAGAGAATATATGCCCGCTTCAAAAAGAAGACCGACGCCCATACAGCCCGCGGCGAGTGGGGCAATACCTGGCGCATTGAGATGAATCCGGAGGGACACACAGAAGGTTTTGCCATTCATACCCGGATGTGTCCCATTACGGATTTCTGAAGGGCGCACGGCTATGAGGAATTCCTTCCGGTGATCTGTGCACAGGACCACAGGATCGCGGCTGCCATGCACGGCATCCTGGTCCGGACACACACTGTCGCGCAGGGTGACGGTTACTGCGACTGGTGGTACTTTGGAGATAAACAGGAACTGCCTGAGGAAGCAAAGAAAAAACTTGGGGAGCAAAAAGGCATCCCTGCATATAAAAGAGAGGGACATTGATGATGGATCTTGATAAAAAGACCGGGATCAGGGAAAAACTGATCGCCGAAGCCGGCCGGCAGGAAGCAGAGAAGATCTGGGACAGGGCAAAGGCCATACTGAAAGAGATCGAAGCACGGTATCCGGACATTCCCGGAGGGCAGCGCATGCACGCCGGGTTTATTTTCCCTGCTGCGGCAGTGCAGCTGGCGGTCCGGGAGATCAAAGGCGATCCGGACCTGGGATACAGGGCCATTTCCGCATACTCCTGGGAAAAGTCACTGGAAATGGGTGCCAGGCTGCGCCGGACAGCGAAGATCCCCGGCTTCAAAAGCTTTTTCGTAAAAATGTGGAGGCCGATCAGTAAAATGATGTTCGGCCCGGATGCAGGGTTCAGGAACGTGTTCTATCCGAAGAAAAAAGGCGAGTACAGGATGGACATCACCGAGTGTCCGTACCACAGGTATTTTACGGAAC
This sequence comes from Solobacterium sp., assembly GCA_024698805.1. Lineage (GTDB taxonomy): Bacteria > Bacillota_I > Bacilli_A > Erysipelotrichales > Erysipelotrichaceae > Bulleidia. Next base: position 42,366 of record JAILQT010000021.1, on the reverse strand, counting down.
TGGGCACCCCGGAGCTGACGAAGATCTTCTGCATCAACGATGAATGCACGTACGGCGATATTCCCGGTCTGGAATTCATCCGGCATACGACACTGGGCACAGGCGGGGATAAATGCGATTTTTATCTGAGAGTGAAGAGATAAGAGGGGTCACAGACATGAGTATCCGGATCATCCTGATCGAAATGGCTGTCTTTGCGGCAGTCTTCACAGCTGTCATCTTTGCTTATTTTCACGGCAGCAGGAAATACAGTCCCGTGAGCATACATAATTATCCGCCTGAAATACAGGAGGAATACTTCAGGACACATGAGAAGATCGACGTGAGCTATAAGTCCGCAAATGTGATCCTGACAAAAGGACTCGGGTTATTGCTGTTTACAGGCATCCTGCTGGTCTGCGCTCTCACTGCCGGGGCAAAGACATTCCGGCAGGGCTTCCTGCTTGCCTTCGGCCTGATGGCATGGATCGGCATCTATGACACCTGTTTCCTCGACTGGGTGCTGTTTGCCAGACTGCCGATGTTCCGGCTGGAGGGAACCGAACATATGGATGAAGCCTATCATCAGAAGTGGTTCCACGTGAAGGGGATGCTGTTCCCCGGCATCATCTTCGCACTGGTCCCGGCGGCGCTTGTCGGCTGGCTGGTCACGGTCATACGGTAAAAGGAGGTCTGGTCATGGACCGGAAAAAAGCAGAACGGTATTTAAAGATCAGCCTGTTCGGGGCGGTGCTGACACTGATCGGAGACCTTCTGATCGGTGCGGCGAAGTTCCCGGACGACGCAAATCTGATCGACGGTTATTTCGCCGTTGCGCTGGAAATGCCCGCATGGCGGCCGGTACTCGGCGGTCTGACCGGCTTTGCGGGGATATGCCTGGAGTTCCCGGGACTGATGACAGTGTACCCGCTGATCCGGGAAAAGATGCCCCGCAGCGGCAGGTTCTATAAATTCGCGATGTATGTATATCTCGCTTTCGGCGGCGGTGCGGTGCACCTGCCCTGCGGCGCGTTCATGTGGATATACAGATCCGCAGCGGAAGCGGCAGGCCTGCAGGCTGCCCGCAGCATTGCGATGCAGTATCTCCTGTACTTTCTGCTTCCGGCTGCAGCAGTCTTCGGGATCTTCTTTGCAGGTGCGAATGCGGTGCAGTTCATTGCCTTTATCAAAGGCCGCACGCCGTTTCCCGCATGGTACTGCGTTTTCAATATGATGATCGGCAAAGCTGTGTTCAATTCAGTCCGCATGCTTGGCAATTCGGCGCTGGTCAACGGCATCGGGACATCGAATATGAGCCTCAGCGCGATCATCATGTTCACCGCCCTGCTGTACGGCTGGAGGAGGTATGCAGGTGAAAAAGTGTATGAGATCTGACCGCCGGGAGTACCGCCTTCTTTCGCAGAGGAAACCGGGACCCTGCCGGAAAACTGCCTGCATTCGGGAGGCATTATGAAATACGATCTGACGGCAAGACTGTTCCCGCTTATCTTTGACAGGTATGCGTATGCCCTTTTCCGCAATGAAGGTCTCCGCCTTTCAAAAAAGAAAGTCCGTACGGCATACAGGACGATGGTCGAAAGGACCCCGGCACTTCCGAAAGATGACCCCCTTGCAGGAAACCTCCTGATGGGATGTTATGCATTGTCTTTCTATAAGGCATATCCGGACCTCGTCACCGATGCGCTGTTTCATCAGCTGGTCACGGCGGTATGCTGCAGCAGGCCGATGACTGAAGCCCATAAAAAAGAAGACGCATTCGATGAAAAGATGCTGGAAAAGAAAGAAAAAGACGCACTCCTGTCACAGGACGCAGACTTTGAGATGGGGTGGAAGTATACCCTGCAAAGGAATGAAGATTCGTATGATCTGACCTATACGAAATGCGGCCTCTGCCGGCTGGGCAGACGGGAGAACTGTTTTCACCTGATCCGCTTTTTATGCGAAGCGGATCACATCACATATGATCTGATGGGGGCGGATCTGAGAAGGACACAGACGCTCGCAGACGGGGGAGACTGCTGCGATTTCCATGTGTCAAAAAAGAGGAGGAAAGAATGATCGCAAGTGCTTTGATCAACGGGATGATATGGTCTGTATTATGGATCGCCTATGTATGGATGCTGCTGAGATTCTTCCCGTGGGAAATGGTCCACGAGTATCCGGAGGATATCAGACAGAAGACCACGCTTGAAGATCCGACGGATGAACAGAAGAAAAATGCCAGGCTGTACGGCGGCCTGGTTTCTGCAGCCCTGTTCCTGATCCTTGCTTTATTCCCGGTGCTGTACTGCAAAAACATGCCTGTTTCCTTCCTGCAGGTCTTCTTCTACACATGGATCATTGCTTTTACCTGGAATGTCGTCGACCTTATCGTCGTGGACTGGCTCCTGGTATGTACGGTCACGCCGGACTGGCTGGTCCTGCCCGGGACAGAAGGATGCAGGGGATATAAGGATTACAGGTTCCATTTTACCGGTTTCCTGCAGGGGTGCATCTATATCAGCGTCACTGCTTTCCTGATGGCAGGGCTCGCGTACCTGGTCCTGAAGTTCATGATCTGGTGATGCCCGTCTGATCTGTCGGACGGCGGATATGATAAATGTAATATTCGATTCAGCCGGCATAAATTATTTGTGATTTGAAGGCCCATGCACACATTATTCTTTTGCAAAAGCACCACCCCGTAATATACTATTAGTATATAAAAGGGCGCGCAGCGCAAAGGGTATAATTATGGAAAAAATGATTCAAAGAATCGGCGTCCTGACAAGCGGCGGCGACGCACCGGGCATGAATGCCGCGGTAAGGGCCGTAGTCAGAACAGCACACTCACTCGGCATTGAGTGCATCGGTATCAGAAGGGGCTGGCAGGGTCTGATCAACAGCGATTTTGAAGTTCTGTCAGCGAACAGCGTAAGCCGTATCCTCTCCAGGGGCGGCACGATCCTCTATACAGCAAGAAGTGAAGACTTCATGACGGAAAAGGGCAGAATCAAGGCAGTCAACACCTGCAAGATGCTCGGTATCGACGCAGTCGTAGCGATCGGCGGCGACGGCACATTCCGGGGCGCACTGGAACTCTCCAGACTCGGTGTCCCCGTTGTCGGCATCCCCGCAACGATCGACAATGACATCGGCTGCTCGAACTACACGATCGGTTTCGACAGTGCGTGCAACACAGCGATCGACTGCATCGACAAACTGCGTGATACGATGCAGTCCCATGAAAGATGCTCCGTCGTCGAAGTCATGGGCAGAAATGCAGGCTTCCTGGCACTGTATGTCGGTATCGCAGTCGGCGCTACGGCAGTCCTCATTCCGGAAAGGGAACTGGATATCGAAAACGACATCATCCGCCGCATCCAGAATGCAAGACTTGCAGGCCATACACATTTCATGATCATCGTCGCGGAAGGCGCCGGCAAGGCATATGACATTGCCAATATCATCAAGGAAGGCGTCGGCATCGATCCGAGAGTCACCGTCCTCGGCCATATCCAGAGAGGCGGCTCCCCGAATGCGCGTGACCGTGAGACAGCTACCCGCATGGGCTACTTCGCAGTAAATGCACTGGCCCAGGGACGCTACAATACCATCATCGGCACGAAGGAAGGCGGCATCAAGGAGATCCCGATCGAGGAAGCCCTGCAGATGAAGAAGGGCATCCAGATGGACCGCTACGCGATCCTCGAGACGATGGGCATCGACAACTCAAAGATCAAATAACAGGATTTTCAGTCTTGGAAAGGAGCACTCCGGTGCTTCTTTTTTTGTGCGCCTGCAGGGGAAGATCATCCGTTTTCTGGTATGATCATCTGTGTAAAGGAAGGTCAATATGAAATACAATGTATCGGAAAATATAAAGGACGCACTGGCAAAGCTTACAGGTGACGCAAAGGTGCAGGAAGCCCTCCGGTTCATCGAAGAGGACCAGGAAGAGATCATTCAGAAACAGATCGAACTGACGCTGATCCCCGCGCCGACGCATCAGGAAGGAAAGAAGGCTGCCCGCCTTCTGGAGATGTTTGAAGAAGAAGGCCTGACAGACTGCCGTATCGATCCGTACGGAAATGCAGTCGGCATCCGCAGAGGGACAGGCGGCGGAAAGAACGTGCTTGTTGAAGGCCATATGGATACGGTGTTCCCGCTGGAGACCGAACTGAAGATCCGCAGGGAAAACGGCTGGATCTACTGCCCGGGCATCACCGATGATACAAGGGGCTGTGCCTCCGTGCTTTCCGTGATCCGTGCGCTGAACGCTGCGGGTATCCAGACACAGGGGGATATCCATTTTGTCGGCACCGTGCAGGAAGAGGGCATGGGTGCGCTGAAAGGCATGCAGTATTACGTGAACCGCCATCCCGAACTGGATGCGTCGGTATCGATCGACGGTCCCGGTTTCTCGGAGATCACCTATGAAGCGACAGGGATCCAGACGTATGAATTCACATTCAGCGGCATCGGCGGCCATGCGGCAGGCGCTTTCGGTGAAGTCGCAAACCCGCTCGCGGCAGCCGGCAGGGCGGTCGCAAAGATCTCCGACCTGAAGGTCCCGGAATACCCGCGCACGACCTATGCGGTCACAGGCGCGTTTGCGGGATCCTATGAATCCATCCATGCGATCGTAAACAAGGCCGTCATCCTGCTCAATTTCCGCTCCGATTCCCAGGAGGAACTGGAAAAGCTGAGAAAGGAGATCTTCCGCTGTATCGAAGAAGCCTGCGAAGAAGAGACCGCAAGGTGGGGGAAGGACAGGATCACATACAGTTACAGGCATGTATGCGATATCAATGCGGGCACGCAGCCCTCGGACGCACCGATCGTGCAGGCCGCCATGGCGATCGCGGAATACCTCGGCTGTGAAGAACCGGAGCTCGGACACGGCGGCGCGACGAACTGCTCCAGGGCGCTCGAAGCGGGACTGCCGGCGGTATGCCTCGGCGGCGGTGCGGATTACGATTCAAAATGCCATACACTGCAGGAACAGTTCAAAGAGGAAGGGGCTTTCAGGGGCTGCCAGAGCGCGTTCCTGTTAACGCTGCTGTGCGCCGGCAGTGACATCGCCGGATCCGTCATCGAATGAAATTGGCATATTCACTTACAGGTATCGGGGATTAAGTGATAGAATAGAAATATCATTTTAAGGGGGAAAATTATAATGACTGGTTTGCCTTTGATCATCGCGTTTATCGTTGCGATCATCGTAATGATCATCATGATATCGAAATTCAAGATCCATCCTTTCGTATCGATCATGCTGATCTCACTTGTCCTCGGGATCCTTGCAGGCATCCCGATCGTTGACAAAACACTGGAGGACGGCACCAAGATCAGCGGTCTTGCAAGCGTCATCGGCGCAGGCTTCTCCGGCACGTTCTCAAGCATCGGTATCGTTATCATCCTCGGTGCTTTGATCGGCAGTATCCTGGAAGTGACAGGCGCAGCCCTGAAGCTTGCGGATATGGTCATCAAGCTCGTCGGCGAGAAGAATCCTGTCCTGGCTATGGAACTCATGGGCTGGGTCGTCTCCATCCCGGTATTCTGCGACTCCGGCTTCGTTATCCTGAACCCGATCCGCAAAGCGATCGTCCAGCGTACGAAGGAATCTTCCGTCGCGATGACTGTCGGTCTTGCGTCAGGTCTGTATATCTCGCACGTATTCATCCCGCCTACACCGGGACCGATCGCTGCAGCTTCCACGCTCGGCATCGGCGACAACCTGCTGCTGGTCATGGGACTCGGCGTCGTCTGCTCGATCTTCCCGCTCGCTGCAGGCCTTATGTATGCGAAATTCATCGGCAAGAGGGTCAAGGCTGACGACGAAGGCGAACAGACAGAAGTCGTCAAGACCTATGAAGAGCTCGTAGCGGAATACGGCAAGCTCCCGAGCGGTTTCTCTTCACTGGCACCGATCATTGTCCCGATCATCCTGATGTCCCTGTCCTCCATCGTTGCGATGGCTAAGATCAAGGGCGGCTTCGCGGATATCATCACATTCCTCGGTACGCCGATCATCGCCCTGGCAGTCGGTACTGCTTTCGCAGCAGCACAGCTCGCCGGCGCAGGCAAGATGGAAAAATTCTACGACATCTGCAATGACACACTGAAGACAGTCGGCCCGATCCTGTTCGTAACAGCAGCCGGCGGCGTCCTCGGCAAGGTCATCTCCGCTTCCGACATGGTCAACTATATCTCCGAACATGCGCAGATCCTGTCTGCGATGGGCATCTTCTTCCCGTTCCTGCTGTCCGCGATCCTCAAGTCCGCGCAGGGCTCCTCTACTGTTGCCCTGACGACGACTGCGGGTATCGTTGCACCGCTGCTCTCTGTCCTCGGCTTCACATCCCCGGCACAGATCACGCTCGTCTGCATGGCGATCGGCGCAGGTGCGATGACAGTATCGCATGCGAATGACTCCTATTTCTGGGTCGTTACGAACTTCGGCGCAATGTCACCGGAACGCGGTTATAAGACACAGACAATGAATACGCTCGTCATGGGTGTCGCTGCGATCCTCGAGATCGCCCTGCTGAGCCTGTTCATCCACTGATAAGGAGACCTTTATGAAATTCCTGTTCGCTTCCGATTCATTTAAAGGCAGTCTTTCCAGCGAAGCGACTGTCCGTCTTCTCGACAAAGCCGCGCGCGAAGTATTCGGCGAGTGCGAAACAGGCGGCGTCCCTGTTGCGGACGGCGGCGAAGGCACAGTCGACGCTGTTGTCGCTGCGGAAAACGGTTCGATCATCAAAGTGAAGGTGCACGGACCTTTGATGGAGGAGACAGAAGCTTTCTACGGTGTATTTGACAAAGACAAGGCGGTGATCGAGATGGCAGCTGCCTCCGGCCTTCCCATGGTGCCGGAAGAGAAGCGCGATCCCCGTTATACCACGACATACGGTACCGGCGAGCTGATCCTGGATGCGCTCGAAAGAGGCTACAGGGACATCTCGATCGCGATCGGCGGCTCCGCGACCAACGACGGCGGCATGGGCTGCGCCCGTGCCCTCGGCGTTAAGTTCCTGGATGAAAACGGTGCAGAACTCGAAGGCTTCGGCAAAGACCTGGCCGCTGTGAGGAAGATCGATACATCCGCGCTGGATGCGAGGCTGAAGGACGCAAAGATCACCGTCATGTGCGACGTTACGAACCCGCTGTGCGGCAAGGACGGCGCCACATGGACGTTCGGCAGGCAGAAGGGCGCGACGGAAGAGATCCAGACTGAGCTTGAAGCCGGCATGTGCAATTACCGCGACGTGATCATTGACGGTTTCGGCATCAACTGCGACGAGATCAAAGGCGCAGGCGCTGCCGGCGGACTCGGTGCCGCGCTGAAGGTGTTCCTCGGCGGCGAGATGCGTTCGGGCATCGATACCGTTCTGGACCTGATCCGTTTCGACGAAAGACTGGAAGGCGTCGATATCGTCGTTACCGGTGAAGGCCGCACCGACTGGCAGAGCTGCTTCGGCAAGGTCATGCAGGGAGTCGGTGAGAGGGCGAAGAAAAAAGGTGTCCCCGTACTCGGCCTGTCCGGTTCGCTCGGACGCGGGGCGATGGATATCTGCAATTGCGGCGTCTCTTCGCTGATGACGACAGTCAATGCGCCGATGCCTCTTTCCGAAGCACTGGAAAGGGCGGAAGAGCTCTACTATGAAGGCGCGCTCCGGATGTTCCGGTTCGTAAAGACCGGCATGGACATGCGCTGAGATAGCGTAAAAACGGAATGAATCAGAAAAGCGTATCTGCGTGCATACTGTGCCCGATACGCTTTATCTGACAGCTTCGTGTCATCTTTCTTTGTGATTTGGGAAAAAAGTTTTATAATCTTGTTTGTACTGCACGCTTTTATGCAGTGCGCTGACTGGGAGAACGTTTATGATCTATGTTTGTTCGGATATCCACGGCCTGTATGACCGCTATGAAAAACTGCTGAAGGCGATCGATTTCGGGGAGAACGATACGCTGTATATTCTCGGGGATATGATCGACAGAGGACCTGACGGGATCAGGATCCTGCAGGACATGATGAAGCGGCCGAACATCATCCCGTTTATGGGAAATCATGAACATATGATGCTGATGTATCTGTACGGCTACGATACGGATGCGTGGATGCTGGAATGCAACGGCGGGATCGAGACGCTGAAGCGTTTCGAAAAGCTTTCCGAAGAGGAAAAGCAGGCGATCATCGATTATCTGGATCACAGCTGGATCGTCAAACATCTGTCGGTCTGCGGGCACAGGTACAGCCTTTCCCATATCGGCATCATCAGCGGCACGGAAGACATGCGTGCAGAGTTCACATCGGAGGATGCGGATGTATACGACCTGCAGAAAAGGGTCTGGGGCATGCGCCCGTACGAGATCTCGCAGATCCGCAACTGTCCGGAGGAACTGTGTCCGACGATGTTCATCACCGGGCATATCATCACGCGCAGATATGATTATGACATGGAAGAGGATGAGATCATCATGTCCCAGTTCGACAACGGCTGCCAGTATGTGGACATCGACTGCGGCTGCGCCATGGGCAGCGGCAGGGGCAGGCTTGCCTGCGTCATGATCGACGAAGAGACAGGCGAGTGCGACCTGTACAATGCGCTGTATATCAGCTGATAAGGAAAACAGGAGGCCTGCATATGGCTGCGAATAAAAATGTATTTAAACTGCTGGTGATCAATCCGGGCTCCACCTCCACGAAGGTGAGCCTGTTTGAAAATGAACAGGAGCTCTTTGAAAAGAGCCTTTTTCATGATGCGCCGGTGCTGCTGCAGTACCCGCATGTCAATGACCAGATGCCTTTCCGCTATAAAGTCATCCTGGATATGTTAAAAAACGAAGGGATCGCCCCCGAAACGATCGATGTGTTCGTCGGCAGGGGGGGCAGCGCATGCACGCAGCCCGGCGGCGTCACGAAGATCGATCAGAAGCTGTACGACGACACGGTCGCTGCCGTCGGCGGAAGCGAACATCCCGCCAAGCTCGGCGTCATGCTGGCATGGAGGTTCGCACAGGAGTTCGGCAGGGATGCCTATACGCTGGATCCGACCAATGTCGATGAGTACTGCGACCTGGCAAGGCTCACCGGCATCCGCGGGCTCTACCGCGTATCGCATTCCCATGTGCTGAACCAGAAAGCAGTCGCGAAGCATCATTCCGCAAAGAACGGGAAAAGATATGAGGAATGCAATTATATCGTCTGCCACATCGACGGCGGGATCACGGTCAGCGCCCATGAGAAAGGACGCATGATCGACGGCAATATGGGTGCCGACGGCGAAGGTTCCTATACGCCGACAAGGATCGGCAGTGTGCCTGTGCTGCAGCTGCTGGACTATATCGAAGAACACTCCGTCGCCGATGTAAGGCTGATGTGTTCCCGTGCCGGCGGCTTCGTCAGCCTGTTCGGAACGTCGGATTCCGACAGGATCCATACGATGAAGGAAAAGGGCGACAAAAAGGCAGCCCTGGTATGGGATACGATGATCTACCAGATCTGCAAGATGATCGGCGAGATGGCCGCGGTGCTCTGCGGTAAAGTGGACGGCATCCTGCTGACAGGCGGACTCGTACGTTTCCGGGATATCGTTGAAGGCATCGAGAAGAGATGCGGCTGGATCGCGCCTGTAAGCGTGTATCCGGGCGAGATGGAACAGGAAGCGCTGGCACTGGCGGCACTGGAAGTGCTCCGGGGAGAGACGGAAGCGATGACATACAGCGGGAAGCCTGTATGGGACGGATTTAAGGATATGGATCTTTGAGGAGGCTGCGTATGAGTCTGATAGAGATGGTCAAAGACAAGGCTAAGAGAAACGTAAAGACGATCGTTTTCCCCGAAGGCGATGAGGCGCGCACGGTGCAGGCAGCCGCGATCCTGCAGAAGGAAGGGCTGGCCAACGTGATCCTGCTCGGGGATCCGGAAGCCGTAAACAAGACTGCATCCGAATCGGGGACGGATCTTGCGAATGTCTGCGTGATCGACCCGCTGGACAGTGAGAAAAGCGGATATTATGCAGAACAGTTATACGAACTGCGGAAAAACAAAGGCGTCACAGCGGAAGCTGCGGCGGAACTCGTCAGAGACCCGATGTATTACGGCATCATGATGGTGAAGCTGGGCGATGCGGACGGCCTGGTATCCGGCGCCGTGCATACGACAGGCGATATGCTGAGGCCGGCACTGCAGATCATAAAGACAAAGCCCGGCACAAAGGTCGTCTCTTCGAGCTTCCTGATGGAATGCCCGAATAAAGCACTCGGACACAACGGTCTCCTTGTCTATGCGGACTGCGTCGTCATGCCGTGTCCGACAGCGGAAGAGCTTGCGCAGATCGCCGTATCCGCATGTGAGACCGCAAGAAACCTCTGCGGCATCGAAGAACCGAAAGCCGCATTCCTGTCCTTCTCGACAAAGGGAAGCGCGAAACATGAACTCGTCACGAAGGTGCAGACGGCTGTGAAGCTCGCGCATGAGCTGGCGCCGGAACTGCTGCTGGACGGCGAGATGCAGCTGGACGCAGCGCTGATCCCGGAGATCGGTGAATCCAAGGCACCGGGCAGCCCCGTTGCGGGACATGCGAACGTGCTGATCTTCCCGGACCTGCAGGCCGGCAACATCGGCTACAAGATGACGCAGCGCATTGGCGGCGCGGAAGCGTTTGCCGTGCTGCAGGGACTTGCAAAGCCGTGCAATGACCTGTCCAGGGGATGTTCCGTGGAAGATATCGTCAATACCGCGGTGATGACTGCGGTGCAGGCACAGTAACGCAACAGGCTGCCTGACGGCAGGCTGCAGTGTATGGGGGAAACATGGAAAACAAAAAGATCAGTCTGGTAAAACTGTTTTTTACGATGATGCAGATATCCGCTTTCACATTCGGCGGCGGATTCGTGATCATCGGCATGATGCGCAAGAAATTCTGCGACGAGCTGCACTGGGTCAGCGACGATGAGGTCCTGGATATGACGGCGATCGCGCAGTCTGCCCCGGGTGCCCTGGCCGTCAACAGCGCGGTCATCTTCGGCTACCGGATGGCAGGCATCACAGGTGCGCTCCTGTCTGTGCTCGCGACGATCATCCCGCCGATCGTGATCATCAGTATCATCTGTATGATCTATGACGCATTCGCATCCAGCGTGATCGTCCAGACAGCGCTGCGCGTCATGCGTGCCGGCGTTGCCGCGATCATCGCGGACGTCGTGATCGGGCTCGCTTCGAACGTATTCAAAACAAAGAATATCCTGAATATCATCCTGATGTTCGCGGCGTTCATCGCCTCCTGGTATTTCAAGGTATCTTCGATCGTCATCATCCTGCTGTTCATCACACTGGGTCTTGCGAATGCACTTCTTTCAACCGGGAAGGAGGCAGCACAATGATATTCGTGGAACTGTTCATCGTCTATTTCCAGATCGGTCTGTTCGCTTTCGGCGGCGGCTACGCAGCGATGCCGCTGATCCGCGACCTCGTCGTCGAAGGGAAGCACTGGCTGACCATAGCGGAATTCGCGGACCTGACAACGATCGCCGAGATGACGCCCGGCCCGATCGTCATCAACAGCGCGACATTCGTGGGCCAGAAGATGGCCGGTCTTCCCGGCGCGATCGTGTGTTCGATCGCCAGTATCTTCCCGTCCATGATCATCGTCCTGACGCTTGCGTACTTCTATACGAAATACAGGGATCTCAAACTCGTGAAAAGCGTGCTGGGAAGCCTCAGGCCGGCAGTCGTCGCGATGATCGCTGCCGCAGGCCTGACGATCCTGCTGCTGGCATTCTTCGGCACGTCCGCGCTCAATGAGATCAGTGAACTGCGCTGGATCGAGATCGCACTGTTTGCGGTATCGCTGTTCCTGCTGCGAAAGTACAAGACAGACCCGATCCTGATCATCTTCGGCACGGCTGTGACAGGCACGCTGCTGTATATGTTCCTGTAAAAAACGAAAGGCTTCCGCACCGGCGGGAGCCTTTTTGATTCACCATACATTGCCGAGGTATACATGTTTCAGGTATTCGCCGGCAATGTCTTTCAGCCTGTACAGGACCTCTTTGTCTGCAGGCGGGATCCGGTACTTATAGCGCGGGAAATACCGTGTGATATGCAGATACATGTCCGGGTCCAGGGAAGCCAGCCATTGCGCATGTTCGCGCATCAGGTCTTCGGAATCATTCTTTCCGGGAATGATCAGCGCCGTGACTTCGACATGCGCATATCTGCTGCAGTAGGCGATCGCATCCCGGACGGTATCATAATCACCGCGCAGCTCTTTATAGAATTCCCGGTCCCCCTTCAGGTCGATATTCATCGCATCCGTATACGGCATGATCTCTTCCAGGATGGGGATATTGACACAGCCGTTGGTGACCAGGACTGTTTTCAGCCCGTGTTCCTTCAGCAGCTTCGCACAGTCGCGGTAATATTCCCAGGCGATCAGCGGTTCATTGTATGTGAATGCCGCGCCGATGCTTTCCGGATGTCTGAGACACAGTTCCAGCAGCTCTTCCGGCATCAGTCCGATATATTCCGTATCTGTTTCATCGTGCATGGAGATGTCATGGTTCTGGCAGAACGGACAGGCGAGATTGCAGCCGTAGCTTCCCAGGGACAGGATCCTGGAACCGCGCATGAAACCGTAAAGCGGTTTCTTCTCGACAGGGTCGATCGCCAGGGAAGTGACCCTGCCGTAATTATCACAGATGTTATCCCCGTTCACATTCCGGCGCGCCCTGCAGAAACCTGTCCTGTCTTCCTGCAGGTGACAGGCGTGCGGGCAGACATCGCAGATGATCTCAGACATGCCTTGTGACCTCGAAGCGCTCGATGACAAGGTCCTCATCATCCGGGTCGATCCTGCCTTTTGAACAGGCGATGGAGATCTGTTCTTCGACTGTATCGACGCCTTCCAGGTCCGGAAGGAGGAGGCCCCTTCGTTCCCCGGCGGAACAGATCACGCCGTACCGCTTTACATCCAGCTGCGACCGGTCGGTGATGACTTCCGGCGTACCCATAACGTCGACGTTGATCTCCAGCCATTTCAGCTCACTTTCGGTAATGGGCGGAAAACGCGGGTCGCGCGCCGATGCGCTGACGGCGTTGTGGATGATCTCCTGCGCCAGGTTTTTGCGCACGGGGAAGATCGTGCCGATGCAGCCGCGCAGTTCGCCGTGCTTGTGGATCGATACGAAGCAGCCTGCCTTTGTTTCGAGAAGCTCTTTGTCCGCATCTTTGGGCACCGGCATGACCATGCGGTTCTTTGTGTAATATTCGACGGATGCCCTGGCAAGCCGGACATATGCGTCGCTGTCCTGAACTGCCTGACCGATCTGCTTCAGCTTCGCATCCTCATATTCACGCAGGAAATGCCTTGTTTCATCAGGAGCGCCGATATCGAATGTGACGATGCCGTAGCCGACGCCGAACGTGGCTTCGTGGGAAAGCGTATGCGGCGTGACGGAAAGACCGTCCAGGATCCCTGCAAGGATCAGGAAGGACCGGTGGCCGCACTCCATCGCACTGTCCAGGAAGGCGGGGCTGTAATCGAACAGTTCATTGAACTGCGCGCTGCCCATCGTCTTCATGATCCGCTCGTCATAAGCAGGGCCTTCCGGTCTGTAGCCGTAGGGACCGTCTTCCTTCTGGCAGTGCGCCAGGTCGCCGCTCGCGATCACGGCAGTCCTCCTGCCGAGCTTTTCCGCAGTCTGACGGATATACATGCCGAGCCGGTAATGTTCCGCCATGGACAGCCCGCTCAGGCCGATCCTCACCAGCCTATAGCCGGTATAGTGCTGGTCCAGGAAATACAGCGGCACCATCGTACCGTGGTCAAGCGCAGGTTCACTGTCATATTCCGTCCCGCCGGGGAATCCTTCTTCATACAGCAGTTCGCTGAGCGCATGCGTGAACTCTTCGTCATATTCTTTTTCAAAGCGGACTTTTCCCGCGCCGAAGCGGCTGAAACTTCCGGATGCTTTCTTCCCTTTGGAGATGTTGAACCAGTCCCTGTACATCAGGGCATGCGGGGAAAGCACGATGACCGTCTCCGGTGCCGCTTCCCGTATCTCTTCACAGGCCCGGTGAAAAGCCTGCAGTGTATCGTTGATCTTCTCCTCATCACCGCGTCCGACCTCATGGACAGCGAGCGGGGGATGGGGGACCATGACTGCTTTACAGATCATAACCTTGTACCTCTGTTTTCATTATAGTAAAAAACATGCGTGTCCGTACGCATGTCATGAAGCGATCTCGATGCGGATCCCCATGTTTTTCAAAGCAGTTTCCGCTTCTTCCGGTATATTCCCGTCGGTGATGACGGTCTTCGGCTGGTCCTTTACATTCAGGGGCACGGAACCTGCCGCAGAGAATTTCTCGCTCTCTGTCAGGATGACCACGTCCCGGGCGGAAGCGGCCATGTCGCGCACAGCCTGTGCGCGCATCTGGTCATTGTTCGTGAAGCCTGTCCGCAGGCTCCAGCCGTCCGTGCCGATGAAATAATGCTTCACATAGTAGTTGGCGGCACCGTCGCGGATCATCGGGCCAACAAGGCACTGGGAATCGTTCTGGTAGATCCCGCCGAGCAGGATCAGGCTTGCGGAAGCCGCATCCCGGATATAGGAAGCGATGAATGCGCTGTTGGTAACGATCGTCAGGTTTTTCTTCGTATCTGCCAGCACCCTGGCAAGCAGGGCACAGCAGCTGCCGCTCTCGATCATGAGCGTATCGCCGTCACTGACGAGGGAGGCTGCCTTTACGGCGATCTTCATCTTTTCGTCATAGTGGTAGGCAAGCCTGCCGGCGATGTCATCTGTATTGTTGATATGGGCGAAGCCGTGCTCGCGCCGGATCAGGCCTTTTTTCTCAAGTTCATCGAGGTCTTTGCGGATCGTGACCTGTGATACCTGCAGGAGCCCGGAGAGCTCCGCAACGTCCGCCTGTTTCCGTTCGGCGATGATGCTGACGATCCTGGCCAGCCTGCTGTCTTTCTTCGCTGTCATACTTTCTCCTCAGAAGAATGCATCGATGTCCCTGTCCTTCAGGACCTGCAGATAGTCGAGCAGGTCTTCACGGTGCAGGGCACTGATGTCTTTATATGCATATTCAATATCCAGAAGGGAATATTTGTTTTCGCCGAACTGGTGGAACGGGAGCAGCTGGCATTTTGTGATGCCTGTCTCCTGAAGCAGCCGGGCAAACTGTTCCGCATCCTGCAGGGAATCGTTGAACCCGGGGATCACGGGGATCCTGGGCAGGACATCCTTCCCCTTGGAAGCAGCGTACTTCATGTTTTCAATAATGAGCTCATTATGCACGCCTGTATATTCCTTATGCATTCCACTGTCCCAGTGCTTCATGTCGAACAGGATGCTGTCGAGATCTTCGATCACTCCGGCAAATACTTCCGGTTTTGCATATCCCGTCGTCTCGCAGCATGTATGCAGGCCTTCCTCTTTTGCGGCTTTCAGCAGCTCTTTCGCAAATGCGGGCTGGGAAAGCATCTCGCCTCCGGAAAGGGTGATCCCGCCGCCGCTTTCCTCATAGAAGACTTCATCCTGCATGACGGTATCGATCACTTCCTGCACGGTCTTCGTTTCACCTTCCGCTTTTAATGCATGCGCAGGGCATTCCCCGACGCACTGCAGGCAGGAAGTGCACCGCATATGATCGATATGGATGTTATTTGCGTTCAGGGATACTGCCTGCACGGGACAGGTCCCAATGCAGTGATGACAGTGTATGCATTTTTTCTGATCCCAGAGCACCTGCACTTTCGTGAGCTGGCTCTCCGGGTTGGAGCACCATCTGCACCGCAGGGGACAGCCCTTGAAGAATACCACCGTGCGGATGCCCGGCCCGTCGTTGACACTGAATTTCTGGATGTTGAATAAGATGCCTGTTTTTGTCCTGTCTGCAGTCATGATCGTTTACCTCACAGAGATCGTATCATATTTCTTACGAAAACGAAACAAAAAAGTTACGAATGAAATAAAAATGTTTTTTATTCAAAATTATATTGACAAATACGCAGCCAATTATTATTATAAACTTGCAAACGAAAAACAAGAAAGTTTCAAACGAAACAAAAAGGAGACGGATATGGAAAACACAGAACACTTCGGATCACTGACAGAGAGAATGCAGGCATTCCGTGAGGAAGTCCTTGATGAAAAGCCTTATGTTGATGCGGAGAGAGCCGTCCTTGTCACAGAGGTATATAAAGAGAACCAAAACCAGCCCAGGGTCATGATGCGGGCGCTGATGCTGAAGAAGATCCTTGAAAATATGTCCGTCTATATTGAAGACAGGACACTGCTTGCCGGCAACCAGGCTACGAAGAACAGGAATGCGCCGGTCTTCCCGGAATACACGCTGAAGTTCATCATCGACGAGCTTGACCTCTTTGAGAAAAGGGACGGCGACGTCTTCTATATCACGGAAGAGACAAAGCAGCAGCTCCGTTCCATCGCCCCGTTCTGGGAGAACAACAACCTGAGGGCAAGGGGGGAAGCACTGCTTCCCGACGAAGTCTCCGTCTTCATGGAAACAGGCGTCTTCGGCATGGAAGGCAAACTGAACGCAGGCGATGCACATCTGGCTGTCAATTATGAGAAAGTCCTCAGAGAAGGCCTGAAGGGATATGAGGCAAGGACAAGGGAACTGAAGGAAGGCCTTGACCTGGCAGACCCGGAAGCCATCGACAAGTATGTCTTCTACAAAGCCGTGCTGACCGTCATTGACGCAGTACATACATTCGCGAAGAGATACAGCGCCCTGGCAGCTGAGCTGGCGGAAAAAGAAAATGACCCGGCCAGAAAGGCAGAACTGGAAGAAATGAGCCGGATCTGCGCAAGGGTCCCTTACGAACCCGCATCTTCCTTTAAGGAAGCGGTCCAGTCTGTCTGGTTCATCCAGCTGATCCTGCAGATCGAATCCAACGGCCACTCCCTGAGCTACGGCAGGTTCGACCAGTATATGTATCCGTATTTCATCAATGACCTGAAGAGCGAAAAGATCACGAAGGCGGAAGCGCTGGAACTCCTTACCTGCCTGTGGATCAAGACACTGACCATCAACAAGGTCCGTTCCCAGGCGCATACACTGAGCTCCGCCGGTTCCCCGATGTACCAGAACGTTACGATCGGCGGCCAGACGACGGATAAGAAGGACGCAGTCAACGAACTGAGCTTCCTGGTCCTGCAGTCGGTCGCACAGACAAGGCTGACCCAGCCGAACCTGACGGTCAGATATCACGCCAGCCTGAACAAAGAATTCTTCGACGAATGCATCGAAGTCATGAAACTCGGCTTCGGCATGCCTGCGATGAACAATGACGAGATCATCATCCCGTCCTTCATCAACTGGGGCGTAAAGGAAGAGGATGCCTACAACTACAGTGCGATCGGCTGCGTTGAGACAGCTGTTCCGGGCAAATGGGGCTACCGGTGCACCGGCATGTCCTATGTCAACTTCCCGAGACTCCTGCTCTGCGCGATGAACGACGGTGTGGATCTCACAAGCGGAAAGAGGTTTACAAAGGGTTACGGTTATTTCACCGAATGGAAAGATTTCGATGAACTCATGGAAGTCTGGGACAAGACAGTCCGTGAATTCACAAGATACAGCGTCATCGTCGAGAATGCGATCGACAAGGCAAGCGAGAGGGATGTACCGGATATCCTCTGCTCGGCACTGACCGATGACTGCATCGGCAGGGGCAAGACGATCAAGGAAGGCGGGGCGGTCTATGACTTCATCTCCGGCCTGCAGGTCGGCATCGCCAATATGGCAGACTCCCTGGAAGCGATCAGGAAGCTCGTCTATGAAGAGAAGAAGATCACTCCCGAACAGTTATGGAACGCCATCCTCGATGATTTCCAGAGCGACGAAAACAGAAAGATCCAGGAGATGCTCATCGATGCGCCGAAGTACGGCAACGACAACGACGAAGTCGACCGGCTGGTCGTAAAGGCCTATGACAGCTACCTGGATGAAATAAAGAAGTATCCCAACACCAGGTATGCAAGGGGCCCCATCGGCGGCATCCGCTACGGCGGCACTTCCTCGATCTCGGCCAACGTCGGCCAGGGCATGGGCACGATGGCAACACCCGACGGCAGGAATGCGCATGAGCCGCTGGCAGAAGGCTGCTCACCGGCACACAATGCGGACAAGAACGGTCCGACAGCCGTCTTCAAGTCCGTCACCAAGCTGCCGACCGACAAGATCACAGGCGGCGTACTGCTGAACCAGAAGATGACGCCGCAGATGCTGTCGACAGAAGAGAACAAGCAGAAGCTGGAGATGCTGCTGCGGGCATTCTTCAACAGGCTCCACGGCTACCATGTCCAGTACAACATCGTCTCCAGGGAAACACTCCTGGATGCGCAGGCACATCCGGAAAAGCACAAGGACCTGATCGTCCGTGTTGCCGGCTACAGTGCATTCTTCAACGTCCTCTCCCGAAAGACACAGGACGATATTATCGGAAGGACCGAACAGTCACTTTAGAAAGAAGGGAAGAAAGATGAAACTGTTTATTGATGATGCAAATCTTGATGCGATCAGGGAGATCAATGAGTATTACCCGGTCGACGGCGTAACGACGAACCCGTCCATCCTCGCCAAGGCAAAAAGGGACCCCAGGGAGACACTGAAGGCGATCCGTGAGATCATCGGCGAAGACAAGATCATCTTTGCCCAGGCAGTGGACCTCTCTTTTGAAGGTATGCTCAAAGATGCCCGTATGATCGTTGAACTGCTCGGAAAGAACACCGTCGTCAAACTGCCTTCCACACCGACAGGCTTCAAAGCCATGATGGCGCTGAAGAAGGAAGGCATCCCGACGTGCGGCACCGTCGTCTATACGCCGATGCAGGCATATCTCGCCGCCAAGGCAGGGGCTTCCTATGTCGCACCGTATGTCAACCGTATCGACAACATGGGCTATGACGGCGTCGGCGTCGTACAGCAGATCCAGGATATCCTGGACAACAATGATATGGACTGCGAAGTCCTGGCTGCTTCCTTTAAAAACAGCCAGCAGGTGCTCGAACTCGCTGAATACGGCGTCGGCAGCGCTACCTGCGCAGCGGATGTCATCAGGGGCTTCGTAAAGAACCTCGCGATCGACGGCGCGATCGATGACTTTGTCAGGGACTTCGAAGCGCTGACAGGAAAAACATCCATGTCGGAACTTGACTGATATAAACCGGATGCACGGGGGAACTCCCTGTGCATTTTTCTTATGCTTTGAACGTGTGCAGCCAGTCCGATATAATGAAGTCAGAAATACAGAAGGAGTAAGATCATGAGTTTTCCCAAAGATTTTTTATGGGGCGGCGCAATCGCTGCCAACCAGTATGAAGGCGCCTGGCTTGAAGACGGCAAGCAGCCGAATGTAACGGATATCGTTGTCGGCATCATGTCCCGCCAGCCCGGACTGAAGTGGAATGAAGAAACGAAAAAATACGAGATGTGCCTCGACCCCAACAAGGTATATCTGAGCCATGATGCCGTCGACGGCTATCACCGCTACAGGGAAGACCTGAAGCTGATGAAGGGGATGGGATTCAATTCCTTCCGCACTTCGATCGCATGGGGCAGGATCTATCCCAACGGCGATGAGGAAGAGCCCAACGAAGCAGGCATCCGCTTCTATGAAGACATGTTCCGCTGCATGCGCGAACTGGATATGGAACCGGTCATCACGCTCAGCCACTACGAGACGCCGCTGCACCTGATCACGGAATACGGCGGCTGGTCCGATCCGAAGCTGATCGGCTTCTGGAAACGGTATGTCACGACGGTATTCACAAGGTTCAAAGGCCTTGTAAAATACTGGCTGACGTTCAACGAAGTCAACAACATGTTCCGCATCCCGCTGGTCGCTGCCGGCGTGATGACGGTGAAAGACCCGAAAGACCCTTCCGACCCGATCGGCTCGACGACGAACCAGGATATCTGGGATGCCTATCACAACATCCTCGTCGCGAATGCGGAGACGGTCCGTCTCGGCCATGAGATCGATCCTGAGAACCAGGTCGGCTGTATGCTGACAAGCTCCAACGTCGCGACCTATCCGTACAGCTGCGATCCGAGGAACGTCATGGGCGCCCTTGAAACGCAGCGCATGAGCAATTTCTATTTCGGCGACCCGTTCTGTCTCGGCATCATCCCGACGTATCTGAATAAAGTCTGGAAGGAACAGGGCGTCACCGTCACGTTTACCGATGAAGAACGGAAGCTGATCAAAGACTATACGGTCGATTTCTTCTCGTTCAGCTACTACCGCTCCGGCACCTATGACTATGACTTCGCCATATCGGGCGATACCGGCGGTCTGACAGGCAGGACGAATCCCTACCTGAAAGATAAGGCGCCGCAGCCGTGGGGCTGGCCGGTCGATCCGGAAGGCATCCGCTATACGCTGAACGTCCTCTATGACAGGTACCATCTGCCGCTGATGATCGTCGAGAACGGCGTCGGTCTCGATGAAGACCTGGATGAGAACGGCGAGATCCACGATACGTTCCGCGAACATTATATCGACGAGCATATCCGCAACGTCCACAAGGCGCTCGAAGACGGCGTCGACTGCAGGGGCTACCTGTACTGGGGACCGATCGATGTCGTATCGGCAGGCACCGGCGAGATGAAGAAGAGATACGGCTTCGTCTATGTCGACAGGTTCAACGACGGGCACGGCACACTGGAAAGAAAGCTGAAGGATTCCTACAAACACTATAAGGAGATCATCGAATCCAACGGTGAGATCCTGCTCTGAGAAACAGGCTGCGCTTCTGCGCGGCTTTTCTCTTTGCCTGCTCAATCCGGTAATGCATGTGGTACACTGAAGGTAACAAGCTGAAAGGAAACAGATATCATGAGATTTTCCAAGGATTTTTTCTGGGGCGGCGCTACAGCAGCCAACCAGTATGAAGGCGGTGTCTTTGAAGGCGGCGCAGGTCTTTCCACTGCAGATGTCATGACGAACGGGTCCCATACCGTCCGCAGACAGGTCACATGGAAGAAAGAGAACGGCGAGACTGGCTCCACGCCGCTGTGCTTCGGCAGTATGGAAAGGCATCTGCCCGAAGGCGCAGTGCCGTGCCTGCTGGATGATGAGAAGTATTATTATCCGTCGCATATCGCATCTGACTTCTATCATCATTACAGGGAAGACATCCGCCTGTGTGCGGAAGAAGGTTTCAACTGCCTGCGCTTCTCCATGAAATGGTCGAGACTGTTCCCGAACGGGGACGACGAAGTCCCCAATGAAGAAGGCATTAAATTCTATTCCGACGTATTCGACGAATGCAGAAAATACGGCATCGAACCGCTGGTAACACTCTCGCATTATGAGACGCCGCTGGCGCTGGCAGCGAAATACAACGGCTGGGATGACCGCCGTCTCGTTGACATGTTCGTAAAATACGCAAAGACATGTTTCGAGAGGTTCGCCGGCAAGGTCAGCATGTATCTCACATTCAACGAGATCAACTGCATCGAGTTTGCACCCTATGTAACGGCAGGCCTGATCCATGCCGACCCGCAGAACATCGCAAACGCAACGTTCCACCAGTTCCTGGCTTCCGCGCTTACCGTAAAGGAAGCACATGAGAACTATCCCGATATCCGGATCGGCATGATGCTGGCTTACGGACCGACATATGCGTATACGACAGATCCCGAAGACCAGCTGCTCGCACAGCAGAGAAGCAACAACGTCCTGTTCTATTCCGACGTGCAGATGCTCGGCAGGTATCCCAACTACAAGCTTGCGCAGTATGAAAGGGAAGGCATCACGATCCCGGCGCAGGAAGGCGATATGGAGATCCTCGCGAAGTATCCGTGTGACTTCCTCAGCTTCAGCTGCTACGGTTCGCACGTCGTGACATACCATGACGAGAATGAAGAAGCCGGCGAAGGCAACGGCGGCACGCAGATGCACATGGTAAAGAACCCGTATCTGAAGACGAACGCATGGGGCTGGGCAACAGACCCGCAGTGCCTGCGCATCACGCTGAATACGTTCTTCGACCGCTATCACTGCGACCTGTTCTGCGTTGAGAACGGCATCGGCTGGAACGACGCATTCGAGGACGGCACCGTCCATGATGACTACCGCATCGATTACATGCGGGCTAACATCAAATCGATGAGGGACGCGGTCGAATTCGACGGCATCCCGCTGATGGGCTATCTGTACTGGGGCTGTGTCGATATGGTCTCCAACGGTGAAGGCGAGATGGCAAAGCGCTACGGCCAGATCTATGTCGACGCGGACAATTACGGCAAGGGGACATTCAAACGGACAGTGAAGGACTCTTATCACTGGTACAAAAAATGCATCGCTTCGAACGGCGAGGAACTGGACTGAGCAAAACTGTGTCCGCATGATGTATTCCTTTGTTTCAGATGGCATTTTGTAGTATGATTTTATTGTCTAAGTATATCTGATCATAATTTGCAAATAACAGGAGGATAATGATGAAAAAGATTACGTACGAGATCACCAGCCCTCTCGGCATGCATGCACGCCCTGCAGCTTTCGTAGCGCAGGCATGCGTAGCCCTGCCTTCCCAGATCACGATCAAATGCAACGGCAAGACCGCTAACGGCAACAACGTCCTGCAGATCCTTGCCCTCGATGCACAGCAGGGTTCCATCCTTGAGATCTCAGCTGAAGGCGGCGATGAAGACGCTGCGCTGGCTGCAGTAAAGGCTGAACTTGACCAGAGGATGAAGCGCTACAGCGAAGTCCCTGTCCTGAAGATCGCATTCTTCGGCGCAAAAGACTATGACAGGATCTTCTTCAGCGAACTGGCAAGGGATGTAGGTGAAGGCGCATACAACTGCGACATCAAGTATTTCAATGCACGTCTCACTCCTGAAACAGCAGGTCTGGCAAGAGGCTTCGATGCAGTCTGCATCTTCGTCAATGACGAGTGCCCGCGCATCGCTGTCGAGAAACTCCATGACTGCGGCGTCAAGCTGATCCTGCTCCGCTGCGCAGGCTTCAACAACGTTGACCTGCAGGCTGCGAAGGAATGCGGCATCCGTGTTGCACGTGTACCGGCATATTCCCCTTACGCTGTAGCTGAACATGCGATCACGCTGGCGATGACCTGCAACAGACGCATGCACAAGGCTGTCAACAAGGTAAAAGACAACAACTTCGCGCTCAACGGCCTGCTCGGTGTCGACCTCCACAACAAGGTAGCCGGCATCATGGGAACCGGCAAGATCGGCCAGTGCATGGCTGCGATCTGCAAAGGCTTCGGCATGACAGTCATCGGCTGGGATGCATTCCCGAACCAGAAGCTCGTTGACGACGGCCTGCTGACCTATGTTGAGAAGGATGAACTGCTTGAAAAGGCAGACCTGATCTCCCTCCACGCACCGCTGATCATGGGGCCGAAGGGCACATATCATATGATCGACGCGGAAGCGATCTCCAAGATGAAGGACACAGCGATGCTGATCAACACCGCAAGAGGCGGCCTGATCGATACGGAAGCCCTGATCGACGCTCTGAAGCAGGGCAAGTTCCACGCTGTCGGTCTCGACGTATATGAAGGCGAAGACGCTAACGTCTATACAGACCATTCCGACGATGCCCTCGTCAACGACATCACGGCAAGACTGCAGATGTTCCCGAACGTTGTCCTGACATCCCACCAGGCATTCTTCACAAGGGAAGCCCTGCAGGCGATCGCAGCTGTTACACTCGAGAACGCGCGCAACTTCAACAACGGCGTAGATCTCGGCGCAGCTGAATGCAAATAATACTTGCAGACAACTGAAGCACGGAGATCCCTGTACACCCGTACAGGGGTCTTTTTATGGTATCATCAGTCATGAAGAGGTATTACTATGCGCAGCATCATTGAACAGAACAGGATACAGGATCAGATCCTCAGGGAACGTCTTACGGAAGTACTGCCCGCCGTTATGCGGGAAACAGGAACGGAATGCTGGATCATCGCTTCACGCGAATACAATGAAGACCCGATGTTCCATCATATCGTGCCGTCGGGCTATCCCACTGCCCGCAGGATCACGATCCTCATGTTCGCCATGGAGGACAATGAACTGAAACGGATCAGTATATCCATGCCGGACGCGGAACTGGAAAAGTATTATGTGCGGGATTATGACCGGAAAACAGAGACGCAGTTCGAAGCCCTGGAAAGGGTGATCCGCAGAATCGGCCCTGCACGGATCAATATCAATGTATCGGACAGCTACGCCTATACCGACGGCCTGTCTGCCGGCCTGTTAAGGAAAATGAAGGAAGAGCTTCCCGCGGACATCACGGAAAGGTTCACCGGCAGCGATGAGGCCGGCATCCGCCTGATGGAGACAAGGACAAGGACAGAACTGGAATACTACCCCGAAGTCATGCGCATCGCGGAAGACATCATCGACGAGGCTTTCAGCGACAGGGTGATCGTTCCCGGCGTCACGACCTGCAGGGACGTCATGGACTATATGACGGTACGGGTCAATGAGCTCGGCATCACGACATGGTTCCCGCCGACGATCGACCTGCAGAATGAGAAGGGCATGCAGGGGGAAGACACCGTGATCCGCAGGGGCGACCTGGTCCACTGCGATTTCGGCATCACCTGTATGAACATGCGTACGGATACGCAGCGGCTCTGCTATGTGCTGAAGGAAAATGAGACGGACGCCCCGGCAGAACTCAAAGAAGCGCTGAAACGGAACAACAGGTTCCAGGATATCGTGTGTGAGAATATGATCGAAGGAAGGACCGGCAATGCGATATTCCTTTCCTCCATTGAACAGGGAAAGAAGGAAGGCCTGCGCCCGGTCCTCTATACGCATCCCCTGGGCCTGTTCGGCCATGCCTGCGGTCCGACGATCGGCCTCTGGACGAACCAGAACCCCGTCTATCCGGCAGGGGAGCTGGTACTGCATGACCTGACGAGCTTTGCGCTGGAGCTCAGCATCATCGAATACCTGGAAATGTATAAACGGGATACCTATATCTTCACGGAGGAATCCGTTGTCTTCCATGGCGGGAAAGTATATTTCCTGTCAGATAACCGGCACAGGCTGTATACAGTCGGAGGATAAAAAAGAGAGATCTTATGTGATGTCATATCCCGGCAGCACATAAGATCTCTTTTGTTTTGAAACACAGGATGCCGCATTGCCTGTATTATGTCTGTTCAGTATTTCGTCTTCTGACTTCAATCAGATTCAGCCTGCTGAATTAGAAACTATTGTGATTCAGGATAATATAGATCCGTGCCTTTGATTAATTGATATCTGTCTGTATTGAATTGAAATCCGGATGAGCATACGAAGCCAATGCTGCTGGAGGAAATTCCCTGTATTTCCTTTAACTGCTTTTCTTCCTGAATACATTCCTTTTCAGACATAGGATTTGTGTAATATTTACATTCATAAAAGTCATATCCTGATTTTGTTTTTATAACACAGTCAAACTCACCGTTTTTCCTTCTTGCCGGATCGTCATACCAGTATGTGCCGAAGTCCAGGATGCCTTTTATGCGGCCGGATCTGACAGATCTCCGGAAATACTGCAGAACGATGCTTTCAAATCTGCGGCTGATAAACTGTATGAAAGAAGTGGAAATATAGTTTTCAAAAAACGCATCTTCCCCGAGTCTTTCTATCACGGTTTCGTTGCCGAAAATGAATGCGAAATAGAATCTCATCAGATTGTCTTTAATTTCATAAAATTGTTTTTTCCTGTCATCGGGCTTATTGACAGGGAATGCTTTTGTTACAGACTCCATGGTCAGGAGGTTTTTGAGCTGTTTGTCCAGATTGCCTGTCTCGTGCAGTCCGAGGGCATTACGGATTTCTGAATACTTTTTTTTACCGTTGCCCAGAATTTCAAATATTCTGACATCGTAGGCTTTCTGGATCTCTTTAAGCATTATGTTTTCTATATATGTCCTTAATACCGAGGTGTGGGGAAGAAGCAGTTTCTTGATATTCTCCTCAATAGTCGCAGAATAGTCCAAAGCGGAAAGGACATAAGGGGATCCCCCAAATATGGCATAATAGGCAATCTTTTCATTGACATTTTTCAAAGGGAAAAATCCGGATGCATCATAATAATCCATTTCTTCCAAATGGATTATGGTGCTGAATCTGCCAAAAAGGGGATTCGCCTCCTCCATCAATTCCCGCATGACGGTTATATAAGAACCGCATAAAACAAGTTTTATATTTGGCGGAAGCCTGTCGATAATGGACTGCATGATTGAATCAACTTCATATTTAGACAGAGACTGTTTCATATACTGATATTCATCGAGGATTATCAGTATATCTTTTCCTTGTTTTTTTATAAAATCGAAAACATCCGGCAATGCTGAAAACTGAATATCAGGCAGATTAAAGGACCTGCATATACTTCTTGACAGCATCCTCATGTTTCCCTCAAATGAGCTTTGTATACAAAGGTGATTTATGACAAGGCCGCTATAATTTTTCGATGCTTCGGCAATGAGGGTTGATTTCCCGATCCTTCGTTTGCCGTAAACCAGTATGGCGGTTTTTTTGGGAGACAGGAATTCTTCCTTCAGTTTCTTTAATTCTATTTCACGTGCAATAAACATTTTTGAAAACCTCCATTTTACTGAATTGATTTTCTCTGAATTTTTATTCAGTATAATACAGAACAAATATGATTTCAAGCAGCATAAGAAAGCATCAGACGTATAACTCCTGCTGTTGACAGGGAGCCGATATGAAAAGACAGAGAAATGATACAGAAGAAACCGGATCGCTTAAGCAGCCTTACTGTTTGTTTTACTTTACCCATATGGTCTGATGCACAGAAAAATGAGATCCTTCCTTACACAGAATTCCGGGATCTCATTTTCTTTATGGTTCGGATAACTATGCCTGAAACACCTTATTCCTCAAACAGCCCCAGATGCACGCAGGCGTTATAGATGCCGTCCCTGTCGACGTCATCCGTGATGTAGTCTGCCTTTGCCTTCAGCTCGTCGCACGCATTGCCCATGGCTACGCATGTCCAGTCGTCGATGAACATCGTCATGTCGTTCAGGGCGTCGCCGAAGACGATGACGTCTTTGACATCCGCATGGAAATGATCGATGATCTTCCGGATCCCGAAAGCCTTGTCGCCCGGCTCCACGAAGAAATACTCTTTATGGAACCTGCACCACGGCAGTTTTTTCAGGCTCTCCAGGGTGAACTCATCCGGGTAATAACAGGCAACATAAGCCTTGTATATGATGTCGCATTTCTCCGGATCCAGCCCTTCAACGACCTCGCAGGGCATATAGATGTCATGCGTGAATTCATAGAAGGAATCATCCGGCACCTGCCTTGTCGTGGAATTCCTGATCTGCAGGCCCCAGGGATAGCCTTTTTCCCTGCACTCGCTGATCAGCGCGGTCACGTCATCTTTGTTGAGCGGCGTGATGCCGAGCAGCTCGTCGTCGATCGTAACGCCGTACCCGCCGTCGGACACCATATGATGGAAGCCGAGCTCCTTCATGATGTTATACGCCATCGCCTGCGACCTGCCTGTGCTGATCGCGATGAAATGTCCTGCTTCTTCCAGCTTCTGCAGCGCGATGCGGCAGGATTCCGGTACGTAGGAGTTCCCGTAACCGCCTGCGATCAGGGTACCGTCGATGTCAAAGAATATATACCGTTTTCTCATTATGCACCTCTATGCCCATCATAACAGAAAAGCATGCATGCCGTCACAGGCAGATTATCCTCCGGTGATGAAGTCGTGAAATAAGGGGGGTGAACATTGTAAAAAACCGGGCATCATGGTACATTTTTATTAGAAAATCTATAGTTTATTTCGGTTGAAGGATGCTGGAGAGACCGCAGAGGCGGCGCCGAAGAAGAATAGCGAAAAAACTTTCAGGCAAAAGGACAGCATTCAGACGAAACTCCGGAAAGCCGGCAGGCACCGACGAAGCAATTCCCTGCGGGGAAGAATCTTTCAGGTAACAATACGGGGCGCGCAGGAGTTTGCGTGTCCTGTTTTCGTATAATCAAGGAGAACCATCATGGAAAAGAAAACGGTTTTGTATGAGAAACATGTCGCAATGGGGGCGAAGATCGTTCCTTTTGCCGGGTATCTGATGCCGGTACAGTACACAGATATCATCAAGGAACATATGGCTGTCAGGACGAATGCCGGCATATTCGATGTCTCGCACATGGGCGAGATCATGCTGGAAGGCGAAGACGCCGTAAAGAACCTGAACCATCTGCTGACGAACGACTATACCGTCATGAAGGCCGGGAAGGTCCGTTACAGCCCGATGTGCTACGAGAACGGCGGCGTTGTCGATGACCTTCTTGTATACAAGATGGGCGAGACAAAGTACCTGATCGTTGTCAACGCATCCAACAAGGACAAGGACTACGAATGGATGAAAGCCAACATCTTCGGAAACGTCACACTGACGGATATCTCCGATGAGGTCGCGCAGATCGCCATCCAGGGTCCGAAGACCAATGAAGTCATGAAGAAGCTGACGGACATCGAAAAGCTCCCGGCAAAGTACTACACATTTGCGGAACATATCGATGTCGGCGGCATCGACTGCCTCGTATCGCAGACAGGCTATACGGGCGAATTCGGCTATGAGCTCTACTGCAGGGCGGAAGAAGGCTGCAGGCTCTGGGACCTCCTCGTAGAAGCCGGTCAGGAGATCGGCATGCCCGCATGCGGACTCGGTGCCAGGGACACGCTGCGTCTCGAAGCGGCAATGCCGCTGTACGGCCATGAGATGGACGAGACGATCACGCCGCTGCAGACTGGCCTGAACTTTGCCGTAAAGATGAACAAGGAAGAGTTCATCGGCAAAAAAGCCATGGAAGAGATGGGAGAACCGAAGATCACGCGCGTCGGCCTCAAGGTAACGGGAAGGGGCCTGGTCCGCGAACATACCGAACTCGTCAAAGACGGCGCGGAAGCAGGACATACGACATCCGGCACGTTCCTGCCGTATCTCAAGGGCGCATACGCAATGGCGCTCGTTGACAGGAAATACGCTGAGCCGGGCACGGAACTGACAGCACTTGTCAGAGGAAGACAGATCACTTGTGAAGTTACGGCACTGCCGTTCTACAGGAAAGGGGAATAAACTATGAACACACCTGAAACATTAAAGTACACAAAGACACATGAATGGGTAAAGGAAGACGGAGATACATACCTGATCGGTATTACAGACTATGCCCAGGACGCACTCGGAAGCCTTGTTTTCATCAATCTTCCGGTCGAAGGCGATGAAGTCACTGCAGGCGAAGCATTCTGCGACGTAGAGAGCGTCAAGGCTGACTCCGACGTCATGTCTCCTCTCGGCGGGACGATCAAGGAAGTCAATGAGGAACTCGCCGATGCGCCCGAGAAGCTGAATGAAGACCCGTACGGCGCATGGATCTGCCGCGTTGAAGGCGACGGGACATGGGATGAACTCATGACTGCTGAGGAATATACTGCTTTCTGTGAAAAGGAAGGCTGAGAATGGGAAACTATTTATCCGTAAATGATGCGGACAGGAAGATCATGCTGGAAAAGATCGGTGCAGGGACCATCCGCGACCTGTACTGTGACATTCCCGATGAACTCTTCCTGAACAGGGAACTGGATCTGCCCGAAGCAGCCGGTGAACTTGCGGTCATGCGTCAGATGAAGGCGCTGGCAGCGAAGAATACGGTCTTCCCGGTGATCTTCCGCGGGGCAGGCGCATACCGCCATTACATCCCCGCGATCGTAGACCAGGTCGCATCGAAAGAAACATTCCTGACTGCCTATACACCGTATCAGGCAGAGATATCCCAGGGCGTCCTGCAGACGATCTTCGAATACCAGACGGTCATCTGCGAACTGACGGGCATGGACGTATCCAACGCGTCTGTCTATGACGGCGCAAGCGCTGCAGCGGAAGCGGCAGCCATGTGCAAAGACAGGAAGCGTTCACGCATCCTGATCAGCGAAGCGGTCAATCCCGAGACGCTCGCTGTCGTAAAGACATACTGCTTCGCATCGGATACACCGCTCGAGACTGTCCCGGCAAAGGACGGGAAGACCGATCCCGAAGCCCTGAAGGCAATGATGGGCACCGACGCGGCAGCCGTCATCATCCAGCACCCGAACTATTTCGGCATCCTGGAAGATGCGGAAGGGATCGCGGAAGCTGCGCACGCCGCAAAGGCAAAGCTGATCATGAGCGTTGACCCGGTCGCATGCGCACTCCTGAAGACGCCGAAAGAATACGGCGCGGACATCGCTGTCGGCGAAGGACAGCCTTTAGGCATGCCTCTGTCCTATGGCGGACCGTACCTCGGCTTCATGGCTGCGACAAAGGATATGATGAGGAAGCTCCCCGGCAGGATCGTCGGCCAGACGACAGACGACAGGGGCAATACTGCCTATGTCCTGACACTGCAGGCGCGCGAACAGCATATCCGCCGCGAAAAGGCATCCAGCAACATCTGTTCCAATGAAGCCCTCTGTGCCTTAAGGGCTGCCGTCTATGCGTCCGCAATGGGCAAAGAAGGCATCCGCGAAGCAGCGCGCCAGTCTGCAGCGAAAGCGCATTACATGCAGAAAGAACTGGAAGCGATCGGCTTCACAAAGGCATATGATGCGGAATTCTTCAATGAATTCGTAACGGAATGCCCTGCGGATCCGCAGAAGGCAATGGACATCCTGTGTGCGAACGGCATCCTCGGCGGTCTTCCCCTCGAAGGCGGAAAGATCCTGTGGTGCGCAACAGAGGTGAACACGAAGGAAGAGATCGACAAAGCCGTATCGCTTCTGAAGGAGGTGCTCTGATATGAAGCTCGTATTTGAAAAATCCAGACCGGGCGTATCCAACATCTATCTCGACAGATGCGACGTTCCGGCATATGAACTGGATGAGAAGTACCTGAGAAAGACGGAAGCAGCCCTTCCCGAGATCAGTGAGAACGATCTCAGCAGACATTATTCCGAACTGGAAAGACGTGCCTACGGCGTCAACAACGGGTTCTACCCGCTGGGCAGCTGCACGATGAAATACAACCCGAAGATCAACGAAGCAGCCGCTTCGCTGGAAGGCTTCACACAGATCCACCCGCTGCAGCCCGCAGAGACAGTCAAAGGCTGCCGGGAAGTGCTTGACCTCACGGAAAAGTATCTGTGCGAGATCACGGGCATGGACGCCATGACACTGGCTCCCGCAGCCGGTGCGCACGGCGAATTCACCGGCATGATGCTCATCAAGAGGTATCATGAGCTGCGCAATGACAAAAAGAGGACGAAGGTCATCGTCCCCGACAGCTCGCACGGCACAAACCCCGCGACCGGCACGATGAACGGCATGCAGGTCGTCAGTGTTCCTTCCACGGAAGACGGCTATGTCGACCTGGAAGCGCTGAAGGCAGCTGTCAATGATGAGACGGCAGGCCTGATGCTGACGAACCCGAACACGCTCGGCCTGTTCGACAGGAATATCGAAGAGATCACGCGCATCGTCCATGAAGCAGGCGGACTCTGCTACTATGACGGCGCAAACATGAACCCGATCATGGGTGTTGTCAGACCCGGCGACATGGGCTTTGACTGCATCCATCTGAACCTGCACAAGACATTCTCGACACCGCACGGCGGCGGCGGACCCGGCGCAGGTGCAGTCGGCTGCAAGGAGTTCCTGAAGGAATACCTGCCCTATGACGAAGAATACTCTGAAAAGAGCGTCGGCAAGGTCAGGGGCTTCCACGGCAATTTCCTCGTTGTCGTCCGGGCACTGGCTTACATCCTTTCCCTCGGAAAGGAAGGCATCCCCGCTTCCGCGGAGATGGCAGTCGTCAATGCCAACTATATGAAGGCGCTCCTGAAGGATACCTACACGATGGCCAACGAAGGCTACTGCATGCATGAGTTCGTCATGACGCTGGAAAAAGAGAAGAAGGAATACGGCTTCTCCGCCCTGGATATCGCAAAAGGCCTCCTCGACAGGGGCATCCATCCTCCCACAATGTATTTCCCGCTGATCGTCCATGAAGCGCTGATGGCAGAACCGACGGAGACCGAGAGCAGGGAAACGCTCGAAGAAGCTTCCGCGCAGTTCATCGAAGTCTATCAGGAAGCCCTGAAGGATCCGGCATCCATGCATAACAAACCGGAGCTCACCCCGATCGGCAGACCGGACGAAGTCACAGCCGCAAGGAAACCAGTCCTGCGGTATCTGCCGGAGGAATAGGATGGACTACGATCTGATCGTGATCGGAGGCGGACCCGGCGGCTATCCTGCAGCGCTGGCAGCGGCGAAGCAGGGACTGAAGACCCTCCTCATCGAGGAGAAGGAACTCGGCGGCACCTGCCTCAACCGCGGCTGCATCCCGGCGAAGACACTGCTCCATACGACGGAACAGATCCGTGAGTGGAGGAACTCCGAGATCTTCACCAACCGGCCGGAATATGACATTGCGGCGCTGGTAAGGAAAAAGGAAGAAGTGATCTCCTCGCTCAGGGGCGGCATCGCGACGCTCATGAAGAACGCGCATGTCGATGTCGTCAATGCCCACGCAGTGATCCGTCCGGACAAGAGCGTCAGGGCAAATGACGAAGTATATAAAGCGGAAAAGATCCTGATCGCTTCCGGCTCCGTACCGGCAAGACCGAAGATCGAAGGAATCGATCTTCCCGGCGTCATCAGCAGCGATACGCTGTTTGAACAGCTGGATGAACCGTGCGGAAGCCTGGTCATCGTCGGCGGCGGCGTCATCGGATGCGAGATCGCTTCCGTCTATGCCGAGCTCGGCACGAAGGTAACGATCCTTGAATACATGCCGGTACTGTTACCGCTGATGGACCGTGATTTCGGCAGGAATCTGCAGCAGATCCTGAAGAAGCGCAATGTCACCGTCCAGTGCGGCGCAGCGGTCACGAAGATCACGGAAGAAGGCAGCCTTGTCTGTCATTACGAAGTCAAGGGCAAGCCGCAGTCCGTACCGGCGGACAAAGTCCTTGTCTGCACAGGCAGGACAGCCGATATCAGCGGCCTGTTCGAAGGCTCTGTGGATATCGCCTATGACAGGGGCATCGTTGTCAGCGATACTTATGAAACATCACTGAAAGGCATCTATGCCGTCGGCGACGTGATCAGCGGCTCCATCAAGCTGGCGCACGCAGCGACTGCACAGGGCCTCAGCGCTGTCGCATATATGACGGGACAGAAGCCCGATATCTCTGCGGATATCATTCCCGCATGCGTCTATACATCACCGGAGATCGCGTCTGTTGGCATCACGGCAGACGATGCGAAAAAGGCAGGCCTCAGCGTGCGCACGAAAAAAGTCACGATGTTCGCCAACGCCAGGACGATGATCGCCGAAAGCGAAAGAGGCTTCATGAAGATCGTCTATGACGATGAAGGAAAGCTCCTCGGCGCGCAGCTGATGTGTGAAAGGGCGTCCGATATGATCGCCGAATTCACGACAGCGATCGCCCTCGGCATGACGGTAAAGCAGCTGGCATCATCCGTACGCCCGCACCCGTCCTTCACGGAAGCCTGCGGCGAACTGTTTGAGAGCGCCGTACAGGATCTGAAACAGGCAGCCTGATGATCAGGACGTGCACTGTTTATGAGACAGACTGCACGGACCCGTATGAGAACCTCGCAGCGGAAGAACTGCTGATGGGTGAAGCGGGCGATGATGAGATCATCCTGTATCTCTGGCAGAATGAAAAAACGGTCGTCATCGGCAGGAACCAGAACGCATGGCAGGAATGCAGCGCGGACCTGTTTATGAGCGAAGGCGGCCGCATCGCACGGCGTCTCTCCGGAGGCGGTGCCGTATATCATGATGCGGGGAACCAGAATTTCACATTCATCGCGAAGAAGGAAAACTATGATCTGAAGAGGCAGCTTTCGGTTATTCAGAAAGCTGTCTCCTCATTCGGGATCGCGGCCTCGTTCAGCGGCAGGAACGACCTGCTCGCGGAAGGAAGGAAGTTTTCCGGCAACGCCTTCTACGACAACGGCAGGGTGCGCTATCATCACGGGACGGTCATTCTCAGCACGGATATGGCCGCGATGAAGCGCTATCTGACGCCTTCCGGCATGAAACTGGCGGCGAAAGGCGTATCCAGCGTGGAGTCACGCGTGATCGCGCTGTGCAAACTCGAACCGCGGATCACGCCGCAGGGCATGCGTGATGCCCTGAAGGAAGCCTTCAGGGAAACATACGGTGCGTACAGCATAAAGAAAACATCCGGGCTTCCGGGGCTCATGCGGCTGCGGGAAAGATATGCGGATCCCGCCTGGAACCTGAACCGGCTCAGCGAGTTTGACATCCAGCTGGATTACCGGCTGCGCGACGCGCTTGTCCGGATGTACCTCAGCGTATCAAAAGGCATGATCACAGATGCGCAGGTCTTCTCCGATTCGATGGACCCGTCTTTTGCGCAGAAGCTGCAGGAGCAGCTTCCCGGCAGGAGGTATGTCCGCGAGGAAGTGGACCGTATCGTGGATTCGTTATGAATGCAGTGCGCATGCACTGCATTTTCCCAAGTGATAATGCTTAAGCAATTATGTTAGAATTCTTATATACAGAAAATCAGGCATATGCCTGATCATTTGGAGGAATAATATGGCAGTACAATCAATGGAATTTCCCAACCCGAACGGCGCGATCAAGCTCAGAGTGCAGAAAGGTCACTTTGCGACCAGCCACAGCCATATCAACTACTATGTTGATCTGACGTTCACAAAGCACCGTCTCTCGGAAGCCAGGGAAGCCGCAAAGATACTCACCAGACAGCATAAACAGTCAACGATGATCGATACGATCCTGTGCCTGGACGGCACGGAAGTCGTCGGTGCCTGCATGGCCAGCGATCTGACGAAACAGGGATTCCGCAGCATCAATATCCACAATACGATCTACGTCGTGACCCCTGAACATACGACCGGCAGCCAGCTGATCTTCCGTGACAATATCATCCCGATGATCAAAGGCAAGCACGTCCTGATCCTCGCTGCGTCGATCACGACCGGCTATACCGTA
Source organism: Solobacterium sp. (assembly GCA_024698805.1). Lineage (GTDB taxonomy): Bacteria > Bacillota_I > Bacilli_A > Erysipelotrichales > Erysipelotrichaceae > Bulleidia. The sequence continues at coordinate 7,313 of JAILQT010000021.1, read as the reverse complement.
CAGGGCGGCCTGGAAGCGATCCGCTATTACGGCGGCGAGCCTGCAGGCGTATGCTCGATCTTCTCATCGATCGACAAATGCTTCGGCTACCCTGTATCATCCGTCTTCACGATCAAGGGCATCCTGGATGACTACCAGAGCACGCCGTCGCATGACTGCCCGCTCTGCAGGGCCGGGAAAAAGGTCGATGCGATCGTCAATACATACGGGATCTCCTATTTCAATAAATAAAAAAATACAGCCTCAGCTGTATCCTCTGCGGGTCATATCGATCCGCTTTTTTTCACAGATAATGGTCGAAGAGCCATCTGCCGAAACCGTCTTCGCCGGCAGGGTATTCGGTCACCGCATCCGCGATCTCCCTGTTTTCCGGCATGCCGTTGCACAGGCAGACACTGTAGCCGGCCATCTTCATCATCTCCAGGTCGTTCTCCGCATCGCCGAACGCCATGACGTCCTCCATCGGGATGCCGTAGGAATTGCAGAAATCCAGGACGCCGTTGCCCTTGTTGTTGCGCCTGTCCTGGAACTCCAGCAGGTCGACCCTGGTCTTGAAGGAGAAGAAGATGTCGTTCTCGATCGACTTTGCGAGCGGTACGACGACAGCGTCCATCTCTTCCGCGGAATGCGTCCTGTACATGATCTTGCCGACAGGTTCATCCCACAGTTCACTGAGATCCTTCACGACGCGTGATTCGTTGTTGTTGCGCTTTGCGCTTGCCTGCAGCAGTTCATCGTCCCATCTTGCCAGCATATAGCCTTCGCGGTAGATGAACGGATTACACTGCGTCGGTTCCATCTTCGTGATGATCTCTTTGATCGTCTCAGGCATCAGCGGGTTGAGTTTCTTTACCTCATTCTTCTTTAAATCATAGATCTCCCCGCCGTTGAGTCCGATCACGAAATCGAACTGGAATCCGAGTTCCCATTCTTCTGCGTGCTCGAGCAGCTTCTGCCATACCGGTCTTCCTGACGCAAGACCTAGCAGGACGCCCCTCCTGTGGAGCTCCTGGAATGCCTTCCGGTTGATCTCGCCGAACTGGTCGTTCCTGTCGCGCAGCGTGCGGTCTATATCCGCAACGATTACTTTGTAGTCTTTCCTCATAGGTCCATTATCGCAGAGAATCTTTAATGTTGAAATATTCCGTTGTACAATCGCATAAAAAGGTTGGAAAATAGAGAGGGGGAGGTCCTCATATGAATACGAAACTTCTGTCAGCTGCAGTGCCGTGCTACAATTCGCAGGCATATATGGAGCACTGCATTTCCACCCTGCTTGAAGGCGGAGGCGATGATATCCAGATCATCATCGTGGATGACGGCTCAGAAAAAGACAACACTGCGAAGATCGCGGATGCGTATATGGAAAAATATCCCGGCATCGTCAGGGCGGTGCATCAGGAGAACGGCGGCCACGGCGAGGCGGTCAATACCGGCCTGAAGAATGCGGAAGGCCTCTATTTCAAAGTCGTGGATTCCGACGACTGGGTCGGTATCGAAGAACTGAGGCAGGTACTGGATACGCTCCGTGAGCTGGTCCGGAAGAATGAAGAGAGCGGTGACCCGCTGCCGGATATGTGCCTGGTGAACTATATCTATGACAAGGTCGGCCAGACACATAAGAAAGTGATGGACTGCAGGGGATATATGCCCGTTAACAGGGTCTTTACCTGGAAGGAAGCGAAGCCGATGCCGCCATGGAAGTATGTGATGATGCATTCCGTCATCTACCGTACACAGATGCTCAGGGACAGCGGCCTGGTGCTGCCGAAACATACGTTCTATGTGGACAATATCTATGTGACGTACCCGTTCCCGTTCGTGAAATATCTCTACTATATGGACGTGGATCTGTACCACTACTATATCGGCAGGTCGGACCAGTCCGTCAACGAGGAAGTCATGAAGTCCCGCATCGACCAGCAGCTGCGCGTCAATAAGATCATGATCGACGATATGGTGAGGCTCGACCCGCAGGACAGGCACGCGAGGAATTATATGTTCCATTATCTGCAGATCATCACCGTCATCTCGCACCTGCTGTGCATACTGATCAATACGGAGGAATCAAAGAAACTCTCCGACGATCTCTGGGAATACACCAGGGAAAAAGATGAGGAGCTCTACAAACAGCTTCACAACGGACTTATGGGTACAGCCATACGCGTACCGAACAGAAAGCTCGTCATCAACATCTATCACCTGCTGAACAAAGTCTATGGATTCAATTAAAAGAATGACCGCGCGGTCATTCTTTTTCACAGGTAATGATCGAACAGGTAATGTCCGACGCCGCTGTTTTCGCAGTCGTATTCGGTGACGTCGTCCGCGATCGCTTTCGTTGCGTCCGTTGCGTTCTTCAGCGCGACGCCCCAGCCGCAGGCGGTGAGCAGGGAATTGTCATTCTCATTGTCGCCGAACGCGATGATGTTCCCCATGGATATGCCGCGTTTGTCCGCATACCGCTTCATCCCGCTTCCCTTATCGATGCCTTTGCGCATGGCCTCCACGGTGCCGGGGAATGTGCCGATGATCTGGTAATCCCCGCCGAACCGCTCCAGGAACGTCTGCCGGATCTCCGCCTCGTTTTCCGGCGTGCTGCGGAACAGGAACTTGTAGGCAGGTCTTTCGCAGAAACCGTCGATATCGCCGGTTTTGTCGACGAAATCAAAGCCGTGCCTCCGTGCGGAAGCGAGCAGTTCGCCCCGTATATACATCGCGTTATGGTTGCCGCCGCCTTCCGCGTTGACGGAGATCTCATATTTATCGATCAGCGGCATCATATACTCGAGGATCGCTTTCATCTCATCCGTCGTGAGCAGCTCCGTGCACCACATCGTGCCGTCTTCACTGTCATAGACCATCCCGCCGTTCATGCCGATGATGAAGTCGAATTCAAAAGGCAGGCCCCAGGTCTTACCCTGGTGTTTCAGTTTGTCCGTGATCTCCCTGCCTGTCGCAAGGCCGAGCTTTACGCCCTGTTCATGAAGCAGGGTGAAAGCCTGTGCGACAAGGGGAGGGAGGTCTGCACCTTTGAAAGTCAGCGTCATGTCGATATCCGCCGCGAGAGCTTTTATATTTCTGATCATAGTAGTATCCCTCTTTGAAACAGATTACAGCACAGCCGTTCTTTTGTCCATGCATGAGACGGTATGCAGGGCACGGATGATGCTATAATAGAAACAATATACAGAAGGAGAAACAATCATGATCAGAAGAGAGAATGAATGTGCAAAAGAGACACGCGAACATATGCGCGGCGGTGACGGCACCGTAAAACTGACGCATTTCATCAATTCCCCCGAAGAACTCTATGATAAAGGCAGACTCTTCGCGAAACTGACGCTGGAACCCGGGACAGGGATCGGCTACCACGTTCACGAAACAGACGAAGAGATCTTTTATATCCTCAAAGGAACAGCGGAATACAGCGACAACGGCACGGTATGCACCGTATCCGCAGGCGACGTGACGATCTGCCCGGCCGGCGAAGGCCACGGCATCACGAACAAAGGCGATGAGACTGTCGAACTCATTGCGGTGATCGTGTATAAGTGAGGCGTACCATGAAGTTCTATATGCCTGTCAGGGTCTTTGATGAGACGGAATGCGTCGCAGCGCATGCGAAGGATATCGCCGCATTCGGAAATAAGGCCCTGATCGTTACCGGGAGACATTCGGCGAAGGCGTGCGGCGCGCTCGACGATGTGACGGCCGCCCTCAGCGCAAACGGGAAGGAATACTGCCTGTTTGACCAGATCGAAGAGAATCCGTCTGTTGAGACCGTGCGCAAAGGCGCCCTGTACGGGATGGAGTCCGGGGCGGATTTCGTCATCGGCATCGGCGGGGGCTCCCCGATGGACGCTGCCAAGGCGATCGCCCATCTGATGTACCTGCAGGATGCGGACAGCGACCTGTATGACAAAACGCTGTCGCCGGAAGCGCTGCCGGTGATCGCCGTGCCGACGACATGCGGCACAGGCTCCGAAGTTACCGGCGTATCCGTGCTGACCGTGCATGAGAAGAATACGAAGATGTCGATCCCGTATAAGATCTTCCCGAAACTGGCGCTGATCGACGGCAAATACCTGCGCAGCGCGAAATATGCGATGATCAGGGATACGGCAGTCGATGCCCTCGCCCATATGATCGAAAGCTATGAAAGCACCTCTGCGGACGACTATTCCAGGGCTGCCGTCCTGTACGGCCTGTCCGTATGGAAGCGTTCAAAGGATATCATATCCGGGAAAACAGAAGCTTCCGATGAGAATTATGCGGATATGATGCGTGCTTCCGCGTTCGCAGGCATCGCGATCGCGCAGACGGGCACATCGATCCCGCATGCGCTGAGCTACATCCTCACCTATGACCTGAAGATGCCGCACGGCAGGGCATGCGGATACTTCCTGAAGAATTACCTGAAGGAAGCGGGGCAGGAAGACAGGGACCAGATCCTGCAGGCTGCAGGGTTCGCAGACTTTGATTCGTTTGCGGCATATATGGACAGCCTGTATGAAGGCGAGACAGTCCCTGCGGAAACACTGCAGCGCGCCTATGACGCCGTCGTGCAGAATACCGCGAGGCTGAAAGGCTGCCGTTTCCACGCGGATGCGGAAGTCCTGAAGCGGATCGCCGGTCTGTAAAATATATTGATTCATACAGGAATGTGATATGGATACAGTCGATATAAAAGTATTTCTGAAATTCGCAGTGCTGGACAGCCTCTACTGGGGATTCGTGGCAGCCTTTGCGGGCTTCTGTTCAACGTATCTCCTTTCCCGGGGACTGAGCAGCACGGCACTGTCGCTGATGCTGGCAGTCTATATGGGCTGTTCCTTTGCGGGAGCCTTTTTCTGGGGCGGCATGTGCGACAGGCTGCGTACGAACAGGAAGGTGTTCCTCTTTGAGTTCACGGCAGCCGTCGCGCTTACGCTTGCCATCTATTTCACGGCTGTAAAGAACGCCGTTCTCGCTGCGTGCATGTATCCGCTGTTCGGCTTCATGCTGGCGCCGCTGGGTTCGAACCTTGACTCGTGGATGCTGCGGAGCTTCCACCGCGACGCTTCCGTCTACGGCCGCGCCAGGGCGCTCGGTTCCGCCGGCTACGGTGTCGTCATGCTGGTGATGGGACAGATGATCACCAGGTTCGGCTACAATATGATCCCGATCATGTCGGGCAGCCTGGCTGTGATCGTCCTTGTCCTGGCTTTTATTACGGCAGAGGAAGCCTATGAGAAAAAGACCGGTGCGAAGGAATCCTCCAATCCGAAGGAGCTCCTGAAGATCCGGCCGTATGTTTTCCTGCTCATCATCCTTTTCATGACAGGTCTTGCGGCTTCGCCGTTCAACAACCTGAAGAACGTCATCCTCCAGAGTGTCGGCGGCGACGTATCCATACTCGGTATCGATGCCTTTATCGGCGTCATGATGCAGGCTGTGCTGATCTTCATCTCAGGCAACCTGCGGAGGATCCAGGTGGACCTCAGGCTGTTCCTGATGTGCTGCTGCGTGCTTGTGACAATGACGCTGACGTTTACGGCGACTGCGCCCGCGATGATCATCCTCGGCACTGTCTTCAACAATATCAGCTACGGCCTGATGCTGCCGACGATGCGTGAGATCACGGAGAAGAATGTCAGCGGTGCACTGAAGAATACGGCACATTCCCTGTCGGATGCGATGTACGGAAGCTTCGCGGGCATCATTGCCCTGACCTATTCCGGCATGATCATGGACAGGTTCGGCGCAAGGAGCGTCGCGCTGCTCGGTGCGTTCATCATGACAGTGCCTGTGCTGCTGTCGCTGATCTCCATGCTCAGGAAAAAGAAAGCATAACGGAAATGAACTGCCATCCCCCGAAGAAGGAACGGCAGTTCAATTTTTTATTTCAGCTTCAGCACTTTCCGGAAGCCGCGGTCGACGAACACCGCATAGACAATGCAGGATATGCCCAGTGCGAAGACTGCCAGCATGACGCAGCCGGCTGCGGCGATCGCCGCATTATTTGTGTCTGTGAAGGCGGAGACCGTCATCATCGGCACAACGAACAGGAACATGCAGATGACGCCCGTGATCATGCAGAGGAGGAATGTGCGCTCGAACTGTTTCCTCTGCTCCGTGACGGCACCCCTGACGCCGTACGCCAGCTCTTTCTGTCCTCTGAACAGGTGCCGGGATCCTGAAAGCCTCAGGAACGTGAGCACGAGGATGACCGCGGCAGCGGCCAGCGCGACGATCTGCAGCAGCAGGCCGGCCAGATAGAGTTTTTCGTTGAAGACGGTGATGAAGATGCCGGCAAGCGGCGACAGGAAGAACAGGAATACCGCCGCGACGAGATTCCGCGCGGCTGTTTTCCGCACGCCCAGATATGCCTGTATCTCTTCGAGGCTGACCGTTCCCGCTCCTTCCGCAAAAGCAGGGGCTGCCGGCATGACGGCAGAAGACAGGTCATATTCATCATTCAGCAGGAGATCAGCCGGGACACTGAAGTACTTCGCGATCGCGATGACCTTGTTCAGGTCCGGCATTGCCTGGGCTGTCTCCCATTTGGAAACAGCCTGCCGGCTTACGCCGATCTCTGCGCCGAACTCCTCCTGGGAGAGTCCGGCTCTTTTCCTTAATTCACAGATCTTTTCGGATAGGATCATTCTTTCCTCCTGGGCAGTGATTCAATGAAGGCTGTCATTTCCGCAGAGACCGTTTCCGGCTCTTCCGCATGTATGTAATGGCCGCAGTCCATATATACGATCTTCCCGTCCGTAACATGCGCAAGGTAATCCTCATGGATCTTATACCAGGCGGACAGCGAGCCGTACGGGCGTGCGAGCATCGCTTCGTCACTCGAAACGAAGAAGAGCGACGGGACATCCGGGGCAGGGCTGTTATACAGCTCAAGCAGCACCTGCAGGGAATGTTCCGTACAGATCGTCTCCCGCATCATCGTGCTGCCGGAGCCTTCGCAGAACTTCGTATAGAACAGCGCCCTGTACTGTTCCTTCTCTTCTTCCGCCAGCGCATCGCTGCGCAGTGCCGCCAGCAGGGAATCGGGATCCATGGTCAGCCGGATCAGGCCGATCCTGTACTGCAGAAGGTCGTTCATTTTCATTGCTTCGACGGCTTCTTCCGCATCCTGCGGTTCCATTTCGGTGATATGCGTACCGGGCATGCAGTCATACTGCTTCGGTACTGCCGGATCGAGACCGATGATTGCTTCGACCTCATCCGGGTATTTTCCCGCCCAGTATACCGCTTCCAGACCGGAGGCGGAGTGGGGGACAAGGATATACGGTCCTTCGATGCCGAGGGACATGAGG
>JAILQT010000018.1 GCA_024698805.1 Solobacterium sp. | reverse complement strand
TTCCTCTCTTATGCCTACGCAAAATAACAGTATATGTGAAAGTTCGTCTTGATGAAACGTGTCGGTAAGCCGTGTGCGTTAGCAGCGCATGCACGGTTTGATTGGGGGCGGTTGGGTAATTCCAATCGCCTACCATATTTTGCCTGCCGGGCATCACAGACCATCTTTTCCTCCGGAACATTTATAATCTAAACAGTAATGGAGGAACTTGTATGAATGAAGTCCTGAAAGCGATGAAGGAAAGAAGGAGCGTGCGCAGCTATACGGAGACGATGCCGGAAAAGGAAAAGATCGAACAGATCATCGAAGCAGGTCTCTACGCTGCCAGCGGCATGGGGAAACAGTCCCCGGTGATCCTCGCAGTCACAGACAGGAAACTGCGCGACAGGCTGGCGGAAGCCAACCGTAAGATCGGCGGCTGGGAAGGTGACTTTGACCCGTTCTACGGCGCGCCGGCAGTACTGGTCGTCCTGGCGGACAAAACAGTCCCGACGGCTGTATATGACGGAAGCCTGGTGATGGGCAACATGATGCTCGCCGCACATGCGCTCGGTCTCGGCAGCTGCTGGATCCACCGTGCCAAACAGGAATTTGAAGAGGAGGAATTCCTGGCTGTGCTGAAGGAACTCGGCTGTGAAGGAGAGTTCGAAGGCATCGGCAATATGATCCTCGGCTATCCTGCAGGGGACATTCCCGCAGCTAAGGAAAGGAAAGAAGGAAGGGTATTCTTCGCGGAATAGTTTTCCTTTTTTTATTACCTAAAGGCGAGTATCATTAAGCAGGAACGGGGGATGCGAAATGAATCTTCAATTACACGACAGGATCCATGGTTTTTTCCTGAAGAATATATATGATGTGAAAGATTATTCCGGTACGCTTTATGAGTTTGAACATGAAAAGACCGGTGCCAGACTGTGCTGGATGAAGACAGCCGATCTGAACAAGACTTTCTCGATCAGTTTTAAGACCCTGCCTGAAAATGATACAGGCGTATTTCATATACTTGAACACTGTGTCCTGAACGGATCGGATAAGTATCCGGTCAGGGAGCCGTTTGTAGAACTGCTGAAATCCAGTCTGCAGACACTGCTGAACGCATTTACCTATGCCGACAAGACGGTATATCCCGTTTCTTCACGAAACGAGAAGGATTTCATGAACCTGCTGTCGGTCTACATGGATGCGGTCTTTCATCCGGCGATCTATAAGAACCCGAATATCTTCTATCAGGAAGGCTGGCATTATGAGATCCGCAAAGCTGAGGATGACCCTGTATACAAGGGTGTGGTTTTCAACGAGATGAAAGGCGCATTCTCCTCGATGGATGAGATGATCGTGGATGAGCTGAACAGGATGATCTTCCCGGACAACTGCTACAGGTTCATCTCCGGCGGCGACCCGGCATGCATTACAGATCTCTCCTATGAGGAGTTCATCGAAACGCACAGGAAATTCTATCATCCGACGAATGCATACGTCCTGCTCGACGGCGACCTCGACCTGGATGCGGTGCTTGCGTTCATCAATGATGAATACTTTTCACATTATGAAAAGGAAGATATCAGCTTTGCTATCCCGATGCAGGAGATGACGCCTGCAGAGACAAGGACGGTGCGGTACGAGATCGCACCGGAAGAGGATCCGGCAGAAAGGACGCAGATCTGTTTTGCGAAGCTCGCATGCAGGTATGACGAGATCGAAAAGATCATAGCCCTGAATATTATGACGAGCATACTCGCCGGCTCCAACGAATCGCCTTTTGTCAGCGCCCTGCTGAAGGAAGGACTCGCGGAAGACGCGGAGTTTGAACTGTTTGATACGATCCAGCAGCCGTGGACGGTACTGAGCATACAGAATACGGAGCCGGACAGGCTGGAAAGGATCCGGGAAGTCCTGAAAGAAACGTCGAAACGTATCCTTGCGGAAGGCATCAGCCGCAGGGAGATCCATGCGCTGATCAACCGGCTGGAATTCGCCCACCGCGAGATCCATGAACCGGCAGGTCTTTTCCGGATACAGAATATCCTGAAATCCTATCTGTACGGGGGCGATCCCACGATCTATCTCAGCTACAACGAGCTGTTCGATGATCTGCACAAAAAAGCAGAAGAAGGCTATTTCGAGGACCTGCTGCGGGAATTCATCTTCGACGACGAACATATGCAGACGGTCATTGCGGTGCCGGATGCGGAACTCGGCACGGAACGTACAAGGCAGGAGAAGGAGAAGCTGCAGAAGGCAAGAGCCGCATGGGACAGTGAGGAGACATATATCGAACTGAACCGCAGACTGGATGAATGGCAGGCACAGCCCGATCCGCAGGAGGTTCTGGATACACTGCCGAAACTCTCGCTCGAAGACGTAAGACCCGAACCGGTCTGGTTCGAGCATACCGACACGGAGATCCGAGGTGTTCCCGTACTGCTCTATACGGATGAGGACAGGGGCATCACCTATATGAACCTGTATTTCTCGCTGGCAGGCATCACGAAGGAAAGACTGCCGTACCTGTCTTTCTTTGTCAGCCTGCTGACAGACCTGCCGACTGAGACCAGGTCGGTGCTTGATCTGCAGGCAGAGATCCGCAGCGATATCGGTTCGCTCGGCATCTCGGCAGAAACGATCTCCAAATACAAGCGTACAGACGTCTGCAGTCCTTTCCTGATCGTCACCTGCTCGGCGCTGACCAGGAATATCGAAAAGGCGACGGACCTGATCCTCGATATCCTGCTTCATACGAAGTTTGAAAAGGATACGATCCTGCCGCTACTGAAGCAGACGAATGAAAGCATCCGCCAGACTCTGATCGCCAGCGGCCACGCGATCGCGATGCGCCGTACTGCCGCGCAGTACTGCGCCGCAAGCGTCTTTGCGGAATATACAGGCGGTTATGAATACGCGCTGTTCCTGAAAGACTTTGAAGAACACTATGACGAGAAGATCGATGCGTTTATCGATGAATGCGGTCTTTACAAAGAAGTGCTCTTCTCGCCGGCAAGGCTGACAGTCAGCACATACAAAGGCAATGAGGAGACGGTCCGGCAGCTGATCGCTAAGCTGCCGTATACAGATGCGCAGCGGGCTGTCGTACATTATGAACCGATGGAAAAGCGGAACGAATGCATACTGATCCCTGCGGCGATCGCCTATACAGGCATGAGCAATACGCTTCCGTACAGGCCCGCATACAAAGCCGCGGCGCATATCCTGACCTACGACTGGCTGTGGAACGAGGTCCGCGGGAAGGGCGGCGCTTACGGTACGGGATGCGTCATCGGCAACGACGGCATGACCGGGATCTATTCCTACCGTGACCCCGATCCTGCCAACAGCATCGAAGCGGCCAGGAACGCATATACGCATATCCGGCAGCTCTGCGAAAATGACGCGGATATCACCAGCTTCATCATCGGCACGCTGGCAGGCATGGAACCCCTGCTTCGTCCTGCGTCCAGGCTGCGCTACGGCGATTCCGTATACTTTGCGGACCGTACATACGAAGACCTGAAGCAGGCCAAGGAAGAACTCCTGCATACGAAGGTAAGCGATATGAAGGATATGGCTGCCGAACTGGAAAAGGCCTACCGTGACTGCTCGATCTGCGTCGTCGCTTCCCGGGACGTGCTGGATTCCCTCAAAGAGATGGGCCTTACGGAACTGGAACACCTGTCATGAAGACGGAGGTTGTCATACGGAACGATATCCTGACCGTGCTGATCGGCGACCATATCACGGATATGGACTCATCGGTGCTGTGCATCTATGATTTTGACTGGAACCGGTATCTTTCCCCCTGGAAACATGAAAAGGTATTCGCAAAGGGCGAAGCTTTCGCAGGGGAAGCAGACCTGTTCCTGGAAGAGGTGCTGGGGCTGATCCCGGAAGGGGACTGGAAGGAGATCATCATCGCGGGATACTCGCTTGCCGGCCTGTTCGCCCTGTACGCATGTACGAAGAGCAGTGTGTTCACCGCCTGCATGTGCGCATCCGGCTCGCTGTGGTTCAAAGGATTCACGGAATATCTGAAGGAGAACCCTGTCCGCTGCAGAAGGGTATATATGTCCCTCGGCGACAGGGAGAAGGATACGAAGAATCCGGTCATGGGCAAGGTCGAAGCCAATACGCTCGAAGCCGTGCATGATATGGAGACGTACACATCGGTGTATTTTGAGATGAACCCGGGCGGGCATTTCAGTGAACCGGAAAGACGGATCCGGAAGGGTATCCGTTATCTGCATTTGCATTGAACAGATCGGATCTGTGTGGAATAATTATAAAAGGAGGAAATATCATGGAACTGAAAGGATCAAAAACAGAGAAAAACCTGCAGGATGCTTTTGCAGGTGAAAGCCAGGCAAGGAATAAGTATACTTATTTCGCTGAAAAGGCACGCGAAGAGGGCTACGAACAGATAGCCAATATCTTCCTTGAGACTGCACGCAACGAGCAGGAACATGCGAAGAAGTGGTTCGAAGCACTCCACGGCGGAAGTGTCCCGACAACAGCTGAAAACCTTCAGGCCGGCATCGACGGTGAGAATGAAGAATGGACAGACATGTATAAGAGAATGGCTGCCGAAGCACGCGAAGAGGGATTCACAAGGATCGCTGCGCAGATGGACATGGTCGCCAAAGTCGAAAAGGAACATGAAGAAAGATACCAGAAGCTGCTCGATAATCTGAAAGCAGAAATGGTATTCGCAAAGGAAGAGCCTGTCGTATGGCAGTGCGAGATCTGCGGCTACACGATGACAGGAAAGAAAGCTCCGAAGATGTGCCCGCTGTGCGGATACAAAGAGAGTTTCTTCGAGATCAAGAAAGAAAACTACTGATCGGAAAGGAAAACGCTGCCACTCATTGGAACATGAGTTCGACAGCGTTTTTTCTTTCGGCTTTGAGGGAGTCCCCCTCGACCGTTACGATCATATAGGAGCCCGGTTCGAAATCCCTGCTTCTGGAAACAGATCCGGGATTGAGCAGGCGTATGCCGTCGATCGTACCGTCATAATACATATGCGAATGACCGAAGAACACAGCGTTGTATCCGTGCTGTTTCGCATACCGCGCGACATTCCGGTAATCCGGCGCATAGCCGCGGAACAGGTCGTGCCCGTGCTTGACGAGGATCCGGAACTGTCCGGCCTGGATCGTCTGCTCAAACGGCAGATATCCCGGCAGGTCGCAGTTGCCCGCAACGGCGGTAATGCCTTCCAGTATCTCCGCAGGCATCAGGATATCCCCGCAGTGGACGACATAGTCTGCGTCGGGATAACTGTCCCTGATCCGGAACACGGACTGCCTGTCTGTATGTGTATCGCTCATTAAGACGATCTTCATAGTTACCTTCCTTACAGACAGTGACTATAAAGAAACCGTAAACAAATGTCAATAGTTCAGACCGGCCTTTGCGATCAGGCGGTTCAGTGCATTGATATTTTTCCCGCAGGACTTGATATCTTCACCGAAATAGTCATCCGCTTCCGCTTCTGTGACAAGCTTTGAATACTCCTGCCCGCCGGATGTGTAGATGAACTCGACTTCATCCAGGTTGCCGATCACGCCGATCAGCGCATACGCGTAATTCTCCATGGAGCTTTCCGCTTTCTGCCTGTTTTCCGGCAGGACCTCCTCTTCGGCAAGGATCTTCCAGCGGTACGGTCTGGCGTCCGTGACCAGCTCATTCGTATACGGACCGAATGCACGGGACAGGTTCAGCGCATTGGCTGCCGCCAGGTTCGCGGGCATGTCGCCCATATATTCATGGCTCCTGAAGAACAGGTCGTTTGTCAGCGGATAGATCCGCTCGCCGTCTGCCCAGACGACCTGGTCATTGACATAGACCATACTGACAGGCTGTTTCGCCGTATATTCCGCATGGCATCTGTCCGAAGACAGGGGACTCGGCATCACGGCTTTGACAGTGGCGAAGATCACGCCGCTCTCCTCGCGGAACTGTATGTTCCGGATCGAATAGAGACTGGAGACAGAGACCGCATCGACCGTAAACCTGTTCCCGTCCGCCTGTACTTCCGCAGCGAGCCAGCCTTTGCCGGCGTCCTGTCCTGTTATGTAGAACCGGATGCCGATCACCGAAGCGACCAGCAGGAACACTGCCAGGACACTGCCGAGGATCATCTTCCTGTTGTGCTTCTTTGTCTTCTTAAGGAAGTCGATCTCTTTTTCTTCATCCGCGGTTACACGGATCCCTTCCCCTTTCATCCGCTGCAGCTTTTCCCTGCATGCAGGGCATTCCTGCAGATGTTCTTCGATCACTTTGTCTGTAGTTTCGGAAGTAAGTCCGTCGATATAGAGAGGCATCAGGTCCTCAATTGTTTCACATGGTATCTTATGCATCATTTTCCACATCCTTTCTCAGTTTTTCGCGCCCCCTGTAATAGGTGACTCTTGCCCAGTTCTCACTTTTCCCGTAGATCTCTCCGATCTCATTGAAGGACAGATCACAGAATATGCGCAGATACATGACTTCCCTGTACGGCTCCTGCAGGGCATGGAGCTTTTTCAGAAGGCTGACGCGTTCCTCCGTCTGCATGAACGTGTCCGATACAGATACGTCTGTATGGTCAAGCTCTGTCAGTCCGGCTTCGGGCGGATGTTTTCTTCTGTATGTCTGCAGTACATTCGAGGCGATCGCGCAGAGCCATGTCGTGATATGACAGCTTCCGTCATATTTACCGATGGACCGGACGGCCTGGAAGAAAGTCTCCTGCGTCAGTTCTTCACTGAGATTCATGTCATGTGTGCGTGACATCAGATATTTGTATACAGTCTGTGCATATTTCTGATATATCTCATCCATGGCACTCATCTTTTTCCCCTTTCTGTACTGTTAATGCGCAAAATAGCTGTTTCGTTACAGATATTTTAACAAATTTGTTTTTCGTTTATGATATATACGGTCGGAGGTGCTTATGGCAAACGGTTTTCTGCCCCTCACAAGAAAAGAAATGGAAGAAAGAGGATGGGATCGTCCGGATTTTGTATATATATGCGGCGACGCATATGTGGACCATTCCAGTTTCGGCATGTCTGTCATCACCAGGGTCCTGGAGGCGAACGGATACAAAGTATGCATCATATCCCAGCCGGATTACCGGGATCCCGCAAGCGTAACGATCTACGGCGAACCGAGGCTTGGCTTCATGGTCTCTTCCGGAAACATGGATTCCATGGTGAACCATTATACGGTCGCGAAGAAGAGGAGGCATACCGATGCCTATACACCGGGCGGGAAGGCGGACAGAAGGCCGGATTACGCGGTCATCGTCTACTGCAACCTGATCCGGCGCACATATAAAAAGACGCCCATCATCATCGGCGGGATCGAAGCCAGCCTGCGGAGGCTTGGCCACTATGATTACTGGTCCGACAAGGTCAGGCGTTCGATCATGCTGGATGCAGGGGCGGACCTGATCTCCTACGGCATGGGCGAGCGCAGCATCGTCGAGATCGCCGACGCGCTGAACAGCGGCCTGGACGTAAGGGACATCACATTCATAAACGGCACTGTATATAAGACAAGGAAAGAGGAAGAGATCGTCGATGCGGTACGTCTTCCCGACTTTGAAGAGATCCGCGACGATAAAAGGAAATACGCGGAGAGCTTCCATATACAGTATGTCAATACAGACCCGTTCACGGCGAAGCGCCTGTATGAAGCGTATGACGGCAGGATGTTCGTCGTGCAGAACCCACCCGCGAAGCCGCTGTCCGCAAAAGAACTGGATGCGGTATATGCGCTCCCGTATATGCGTGCGTACCACCCGTCTTATGAAAAGGAGGGCGGTGTTCCCGCATGGGGCGAGATCAAATTCTCGCTGACATCCAACAGGGGATGTTTCGGGGAATGCAATTTCTGCGCGCTGACGTTCCATCAGGGCAGGATCGTACAGGCAAGGAGCCATGAATCGATCATCGAGGAAGCGAAGATCTTCCTGAAAGAACCGGATTTCAAAGGCTATATCCATGATGTCGGCGGCCCGACAGCCCAGTTCCGCAGACCGTCCTGTTCGAAACAGATGAAATACGGCGCCTGTACGAACCGGAAATGCCTGTTCCCGAAACCGTGTCCGAACCTGGAAGTCGACCACAGTGATTATCTTGCGCTTCTGCGCAGGCTCCGCGCACTGCCCGGCGTCAAGAAAGTATTCATACGCTCCGGCATCCGCTTCGATTATGTCCTCGCGGACCCGGACAAAACATTCATGGAAGAACTGTGCCGGTACCATGTCAGCGGCCAGCTCCGCGTTGCGCCGGAGCATATCTCCGACAATGTCCTGCGCAGGATGGGCAAGCCGGACGTCAGCGTGTATAACCGGTTCGTCCGGGAATTTGAAAAAACGAATAAGAAACTGAACATGGACCAGTACCTGGTGCCGTATCTGATGTCCTCCCATCCGGGAAGCACGCTGAAGGATGCGATCGCGCTGGCGGAATACCTGAATGCGCATAAACTCTCTTTCGACCAGGTGCAGGACTTTTACCCGACGCCTTCCACGATCTCCACATGCATGTACTACACAGGCCTCGACCCGGAAACGATGAAGCCTGTCTATGTGGCGAAGAACCCGCATGAGAAGGCGATGCAGAGGGCACTGATCCAGTACAGGGATCCGAAGAACTATGAACTTGTAAAGGAAGCCCTGTTAAAAGAACACAGGGAAGACCTGATCGGTTTCGGTCCGAAATGCCTGATCCCGCCCCGCAGGATCGCGCAGAAAAATACGGACAGACCGAAACATACCGAAAACAGGAGACACAGGGATACCAGAAAGGGGAAGAAACATGGATGAAGCACTACTGAAAAGATGTTATGAATTTTCCGATTACTGCCGGCTGATCAAAGAAGGCGCAGGATGGACGACATACAGCCAGACCATTCCCCTCTGTGCATATATATGCATGGCATACCGGACAGAACCGAACCTCGAGATGATCCGCCTGTGCAGAACGATCATCAAGCAGTACAACGGCATATTCTCCGAATTCAGGGGCATCATGGAACCGGTATTCATGACCTATATGTCGGTGGATAACGACCCGGAAGCCAAGCTTCTCGCGGCGCAGCGCGCATATGACTGCCTGAAGGAATATTTCCCCGGCAGGGATACAGTCGCCCTGCTGGCGATGTTCATGACGGACCTGGTCCGCTATGAGGATTATGCGGCAGCCTCCGCAGCGACGAGGATGGTATACGATGCCATGAAGGAAGACCATTTCTTCCTGACAGGGTCCGAGGATATCCTCCTTGCCGGACTGATCGCATTCACCTTCGGCTTCAACAGGAGGGTGATCGATGAAGCGGAGATGGCCTATGTCTATATGAAGAAACGGCATTCCTTCCATTCCAATGCGATGCAGTCTGCCGCGCAGGTCATGACGATGTGCGAAGGCGCATGGTATGACAAATGCGCGCGCACGGAAGAACTGTACGCATGCGTGCGGGATGCAGGCATGAAGTACGGCCAGGATTTCGAGATGGTCAGCCTTGCGGTGCTGGCAAACCTCGGCATCGATTCCGCGCAGGTCACGAACGATATGTATGAAGTTGACCGGTATCTGGAAACACAGAGGGAATACGGCATATTCGGCTATTCCAGGAGAAACAGGCTCGTGCACGCAGTCATGATCCTTACACTGTACTATCTCAATGAAAATCCTGCACTCACCTGCTCCGTTGCGCTGAGCGTCATCCTGGAGATCCGGGCGCAGCAGGCTGCGGCCGCCGCAGCAGCTGCCTGAGAGGAAGGGCAGTCTTGAAAAAACAGATCGGATTCCTATATACCCGTGAAGATGAACAGGAGATCTGCTTTTACAGGCAGGTCTTTTCAAAGCAGGGATACAGGCCGCTCAATGATCTGAAAGACCTGTATCTGTGCGATGCCGTCCTGTTTCTGTGCAATGAAGGAATGGCTGACGATCCTGTATGCAGGGAAGCGCTCGATACCTGTCTGAAAAGGGATATCCCGGTCATCCTCGCACATTCCGGCAGGCTGCCGGCAGAATATGACGGTATCCGGGAGCGTGCATACGATGCGGCGGAGATCTCCTTCGACGATCTGAAACAAATCCTGTATCCGAAAGAGGAAAAGAAAAAGCCGGAAAATGAACGTCTCATGAACCGGCTGTCTGCCCTCTTCGTATTCCTGCTTGTGACTGCAGCTGTCCTCCTGATCGTATTCATGAGTCCGGGGAAGGACAGCCGGACCAGGAATATGGAAGAGATCCTGCTCGAACGTTACGGGGATGCCTGCGTCCAGGTCTGGTCGATCGGCTCCTTTGAGGATGCGGTATACCGCGGGAGCGGTTTTGCGGTAAGCGCAGACGGCTATATCGTGACCAATGCCCATGTGATCGACCATCCCTCCTCCCGCTGCAGGGTCATCATCGGCGAGAAGGCGTACACGGCGGAAGTCGAGGCGGTGTCCGCAGAGAATGACATCGCATTGCTGAAAGCAGACGCACATCTGCCGGCTGTACTGCAGTTCAGCAGTGAGGATACCGCAGAAGGGACAGACGTCTATACGATCGGCTATCCGGAAAATGACGGCCGGACCGCTGTCAGCGGGACATATGACGGCACACGCGTCCGCTCCGAAGCAGGCGTCACCTATGAAGTCATCTGCTGCCGGCTCCGGCAGGGAAGCAGCGGCAGCCCGGTGATGACGGAAGACGGCGGGGTCATCGGCATCGCCGCCGCAACAAGCACCGAACATGAGGGGACAGGCCTGATCATACCGAAGGATATCTGCACGGGATTCCTGAAAGAATACATATTCATTCCGTAAAAAAACCAGATGATCTGGTTTTTTCTGTACGGTTCAGTTTGTCAGGTCTGCGCCGAAGTACTTCATGGAGATCTCTGCGAGTGTGCCGTCTTCACGCATTTCCTTCAGGGCTTTGTTGATGGCTTCCATCAGCGTCTTGTTGTCATCTCCCTTGGGAAGGGGGATGCCGATCTGTGAAGCTTCTTCCGTCTGGTCAACGACCATGATGTCTGTATCGCCTGTTGTTGCGATATAGTCCTGTACGGATGTGGAAGCGTTGATCGTAGCGTCGACCTGTCCGCTCTTGACAAGTGTCATCGTCTCAGCCAGGGACTCGACGCCCTTGACCTCTGCGCCGTATTCCTCACCGAGCTTCTCATAGGAGGAACCGATGGAGTTCGCTGTTGTCTTTCCCTTGAGGTCTTCGAAGGATTTGATCTCGGTATTGTCTTTCTTGACGACAAGGACTGCACGGTCGAACATATACGGGTCGCTGAAATCGTAGGACTGTTTCCTGTCGTCGTTGATCTCAACACCGTTGATGACCAGGTCATATGTGCCTGCTGTAAGACCTGTCAGAAGCCCGCTCCAGTCACCTTCGACGAATTCGATCTCGATGCCGAGTCTTTCGCCGATATTCTTTGCGACTTCAACGTCATAGCCTACCAGTACGTCTTCTTCATCATGGAAGCAGAACGGCTGCCAGTTGCCTTCCAGGCCTACTGTCATCCTGCCTTCGGACTGGATGCGTGAAAGATGGTCGCCTTCGGCGCTGCCGGAAGACGAGCATCCGAAGAGAGAAGCAGTCATAGCTGCTGCAGCAATGATTTTCAATGTGTTTTTCATAATCCCTCCTGTGTGATCTTTGTGCGCGTATCTTCAATACGCAGGAATTCTTTCGTTCTCTCCATCTTCGGGGCATCGAAGAATTCCCTTGAAGGACCTTCTTCAACGATGACGCCGTTTTCCATGAAGATCGTATGGTTGGAAACGTTGCGGGCAAAGTCCATCTCATGCGTGACGACAAGCATCGTCATCCCGGAATCCGCAAGCTCCTTCATGACCTGCAGCACTTCGCCGATCAGTTCGGGATCCAGTGCCGACGTCGGTTCATCGAAATAGATGATCTCCGGGTTTGCGGCAAGGGCCCTGGCGATGGCGACGCGCTGCTGCTGGCCGCCGGAGAGCTGGCTCGGATAATAATCCGCATGTGATTCCAGACCGACGCGCTTCAGCAGGTCCATGCCGATGCGCTCGGCGTCTTCTTTTTTCATTTTCCTTCCGACAGTAAGACCGATCGTCACGTTCTGCAGGGCGTTCTTGTTTTCGAACAGGTTATAGTTCTGAAATACGAAGCCGGTGTTCCTGCGTACAGCGGCGATATCCCGCTTTGAGATATTTGCGAGATCGTAGGTCTTTGAATCGAATGTCATCGTTCCGCTGTCCGCGCTCTCGAGGAAGTTGATGCATCTGAGCAGCGTGGTCTTCCCGGAACCGCTCGGGCCGAGGATCGCGATCACGTCGCCTTTCTCAACGGTGATGTCAACACCCCTGAGCACTTCCAGATCCCCGAAAGCTTTTCTGATATCTCTGATCTCAAGTACAGCCATGGTCCACCTCACTTCGCCTGATAATAATTGAGCTTATTCTCACCCCAGCGCTGCAGCCATGTGAGCACGGTCGAGAAGATCAGATAGATCAGGGCTACTTCGATATACAGGGCCATATACTGGTATGTGCGGCCGGCGATCCTCTGTGCAGCCATGAACATCTCCGCGACCGTTATGTTGGATACGAGGGATGTTTCCTTCAGGATGCTGATGAGGTGGTTGCCGAGGGCAGGGAACGCGATGCGGAAAGCCTGCGGCAGGACGATGTGCTGCATGATCTGCACAAAGCTCAGACCGCTGCAGTAGCCCGCTTCGATCTGTCCTTTTGAGACGCCTTCCAGGGAGCCCCTGATCGTTTCGGATACATAGGCACCTTCACACAGGGACATGACGAGGACTGCAGCCGTAAACGGCGAGATCTTTACACCGATGCTGGAAAGCCCGAAATAGCCGATATAGAGCTGGACCAGCAGGGGCGTACCGCGGATGATCCAGATATAGAAGCGTACGATCTGTTTCAGTACAGGTATCTTCGCATACTGGATCAGCGCCGTCAGCACAGCGATGATGATCGCAAAGGTGAATGAGAGTATGGTCAGCGGGACTGTCATCGTCAGACCCGGTATCAGGATCTTTGTGAATGATTTGATCATCAGTTCAATGATCTGTTCCAATGACATAATACCCCTCCTTTTCCAATGCCGGATAATCATAACCCATAGTCGGGATTACGGCAATTCATTTGCATATTATACATGGTTTTCCGCCGGACCTGCGCGGATTTTCAAAGAATGCATGCATCAGGGAAAGATAACAGGCAGGAACGATGTATTGTCTGCAGGGGAACGGTCATCTGCTATAGTGGGGAACGGTCATCTGCTATAGTAATAGTAAGCAGTACAGGGAGAAAAAAAGATGCCGGGTTTCATAAAGACAATTAACAGGATCACAGCTTCAGGCGTGCTCTGTCTTGCGCTTGCGGCAGGGCTGTTTGGCTGTCAGGGGACTGCGGATGATGCCGGTCCGGCATCATCGGCCGCAGGTGAAAGCACACAGGTGAAGCAGGATAATTATTATAAGGATTACGATGCGCAGCCGTATGCGGTGCGTACGGTCCTGAAGGAATATGCATTTGCCGATCCGGATACGGGAACAGGCTTTTACGGGCGCTATACCGTACTGAAGCCGGAAGGCAATGTCCCGGAAACATTCCGTAAGGCTGCAGCGGAGTACAGCCGGCGGGCGGAAGAAGCCGTCATGGCGCGCGCAGACCAGGTCAGGGAACAGGGCCTTCCTTCCTCCAGTGCGGAGAACGGGTACCGGTATATCACCTATGGGTATATCCTGACCGTGACACGGGCGGATGAGACAGCCTTCAGTATACTCGAGACGGAATTTGAGAAAGGGATCGGGCAGGCGGACTCCGAGATCACATATCATTTCCGCGGTTCGACCTTTGCGACAGGGAGCGGCGAAGAGATCGCACTTGAGGATCTTGCGGGCGATGAGGCTTCATGGCCCGGGATGCTGAAGAGCGCCCTGTCTGCCAGATACGGCACAGACAGCATGGCTTCAGCAGATCCTTCGGACTATGCCTGGATCGCCGATGCGCTCGGCATCCGGTTCTATTTTAATTCAGACGCGGTCTCAAAAGAAAAACGCAGGGAGACCGGTGATTATACCGCCCGCGCGGTCTGCGTGGGTTTTGCCTATGCGGATCTGCCGGGTGAAAAAGCGGAAATGCTTTCCGCTGTCCCGGAAGCGTATATCGCGATGGCCGAAAGGGAGACGACCTATGATCTGCCGCACGGGGATATGTCGGTCACGCTGATGAAGCAGGAGGATGCGGTCGTGCTCCGCATTCGGAAAGACAGCGGGGAGAGCAGTGACCTGGTCATTGAATATGCGGATGACCTGTCCGATTTCTATATTATCCGCGCGGAAGGCGGGTTCTATCTTTTCCGGGAGAGGATCGGGTACCAGGAAGGCTTTTTCTACGATTTCTCCAGGCCGGACGGCGGTTTCGGACGTTTTGCCTATAATACGTCGCAGTATTTTGACAGTTTCCTGCGGGAGATCCTGACAGCACTGCCCTACAACCCGTACTGTGTGCATATGGCGGAGGTCCGGAGATCCTTCGGTGCATCTGTCTATGACAGGGCATCCTTCATCCCGCACGGGCATTATACATTTCCGAATGATCCGAAAGCCCGCTACAAGCGCTTCCTGCTGACGGACAGCAGTCTGCAGATCGACGCATACAATACGGTATGCCGGCTGCTGGAAGACCTCGATGCGGCGCAGGTCGACGGGGAAGGGAATGAGACCGGCCGGATCACCGTGCCGGCAGGGAAAACGCTGCTGTTCGAATCCTGTGACGGTGAAGCGTCCCGCTATGACGACCCGCCGGGCCGGAACCGGGTACATACGTATTTCTATACCTGCCTGCTGACAGACGGTACACGCATCCGGTTTGAATCTTCGACGGAATCCGTGATCTCTGTCCGCGGCGGATACATGAACCGCTTTACGGAACCGGTATCCCTGGGCGAAGTGAAGTTCGAAGACGCGCCGGGGCCGGCTGAGACATTCACCGTCCGCATCGGCGGGAAAGACTATCCGCTTATACCGGATTATTCCAGGACGAGCCATACCGGGGAGGAGATCGATTTCGGTGAAGATACCTGGTGGCTCATAGAAGGCTATCCCGGCCGTTACCGATGCACGGATGAGGATATGGAAGCGATGAAGGAGGAGCCCTTTGCCGGGGATGTACTGCCGCATCCGGACGGGGAAGCAGAACTGCGGATCGCAGAGGACGGCTCCGCTGTCTTTGATTATTTCGGCACGGTGTATAAGGGGGATCTCCCGGAAAAGCGCCGCTATAAAACAGATGTGCAGATCTTCATGGAATCGAAAACGCAGAGGCGCACTTTCCGGATCATCCTCAGGGAAGGCGAAGACCATACGCAGCCGGTGAAGATCATGTTTTACTCGGAAGGCGAGCCTGCGACCAACGAGCCGTCGAAGGTGCCGCCGCTGACGGTATATCTGACACGCATTGAAGAATGAGGGGAAGGATCCTGAAAGAGGCTGTCCGGCAGCTCTGCGGAACCTTATCCGCCTGATTCTTTGTGAAAACGGGCATGGAAACAGCCGGGGCTGCCTGAAAATCCGCCCCGGCCTGTTATTTTTTCCTTTATATGAAAAGGGAAAAACAATAGAATATATGTATGACTACGAAAAAACTGATACGAACACTTGAATTACTGATGACTTCCGTCATTCTTCTTCTTTCTCTGTTCGGAACATATTCTTTTTTTACGGCTCCCCCGAAGGCGAAGGCCGCCCAGGAGGAGATCGAGCGCAAACTGAGGGAGAATCAGGAGCGTGCCGAAGAGATGAAGCGGCAGCAGATGGAAAAAGCTGCCCGTGAGGAAGAAGAAAGAAAAGAACAGGAACAGGCAGGGGAAGAGGAAAAAGAGTACACCGATGCAGCGCAGATGCATGTTGTGGGCATCGGGGATTCCGTCATGCTGGCGGCTCTTTCACAGATGTACGAGACGTTCCCCAACGGCTACTTTGATGCCGTATTCGGCAGGACGATCTATGACGGCATGAACGCGCTGAACAAGCTTGAGGAAGAGGGTGCGCTCGGGGACGTGATCGTATTCGGCCTCGGCACCAACTGCAAGATCTATGAAGAAGACTGCGAGGAGCTGATCAAGCACAGCGGCGGCAGACCGACATTCTGGCTGTCTACCTACGGCGTTGAAAACGATTCGAACGTGATCATGAAGAACGTGATCGCAAGACATACGAATGCCTATTATATCGACTGGGAAACACTCGCCCTGGAACACCAGAGCGCCTACATATCCAGCGACTACCTGCACCCGAATGAGGAAGGCTCCTATGCGTTCGCGGAGCTGATCCGGGAAGAGATCACAAAGGAACTATGCAATTATGAACAGGCCGATCCGAAAAGGTAAAAAGAAGAGAATACCGGGACTGAACTCCCTGCGCGCCATGGCGGTGCTGGGCGTCCTGTTCTATCATGCCTGTCCGCAGGTGATCAAAGGCGGGTATTTCGGCGTCATCACATTCTTTGTGATCAGCGGCTATCTCAGCGCATACGGTACGGTCACACAGATGAAGGAGGGAAAGTGGTCTGTCCTCCAGCATTATAAAAAGAGGTTCCTGCGCATCTATCCGTCCCTGATCACCGTCATCTTCGCTTCGATCGGCGCCCTTGCGCTCATCGATATCATGCGTCTGGTCAATACGCAGGAGGAGGTCGTCAGCGTCCTGCTCGGCTACAACAACTTCTGGCAGATCCGGATGCAGGCGGATTACTTCGCGAACCTTACGACGACATCGCCGTTCACGCATTTCTGGTATATCGCGATCCTCATCCAGTTTGAGGTCGTCTGGCCCCTGATCGCCGGCGGATATTACCTGATCCGGAAGAAATACGGGAAGTTCAACGCCATGTCGGTATTCCTGACATTCACGTTCCTGTCCTTCTTTGTGATGCCGGTATCGATCCTGATCAAACGTGATATCAGCATCACCGTCCTCTATTACAATACGTTCATGAGGATCTTCTCCCTGCTTGCCGGCGCCATGGCAGGCCTGATCAAGGCAGAGGGACTGCGTATCAGCGTCTTCAAATTCAGAAACCCCATGGTCACGCGGATCCTGTATATCCTGTTTTCCGTCGCTACGGTCGTCATCTATATCTTTGCGGACGGCGCATCCATGCCGGTCTATATATTCGGGATGCAGCTGTATACGCTCGCGGTATGCGTGATGATCGATATTATCGTGCAGAACCGCAGGCATCTGCGCTATATGATCGACACAAATATCTCCAAATGGCTCAGCACATACAGCTATGAGGTCTACCTGTGGCAGTATCCCGTGCTGTTCCTTACCGGCATCATGCTGAAACAGGACGCATGGTATGCGCTGACAGGGCAGATCATCCTGATCTTCATCCTCAGCGTATGGCTCCACAACATGCCTAAGATCATCGGTTCGCTCTTCGGACCGAAAAAGAAAGCCGCATAGGTACGGGAGGCGGATATGGCAAAGAGAAAACTGAAAAAAGGCGTCGTCCGCGCTCTGTATGTGATCCTGGCTGCGCTGGTCGTCCTGGCAGGGCTGCTGCTGTGGCCGAAACACAGGGAAGAACCGCAGCAGGCTTCTGCAGATCCTGTCCCCCGGGAACAGGAAGAAACACCGCAGGCTGCCGAGGAAAGTGAAGAGCCGGAAGAAACGGCTGAACCGGAAAAAACAGAGGAGCCCGAGACGCAGGTCTATACGGCAAGCCTGTTCGCGACAGGGGATTCCCTGATCCACGGCTCCGTATGGCGGGACGCATGGACAGGCGACGGGTATGATTTCTCGAACCAGCTGGAAGTGATCGGTCGTCTGGCCGAACCGTATGATATCGAATACTACAACCAGGAGACGATCATCGGCGGCGATGACCGCGGTCCGAGCGGATATCCGAATTTCAATACGCCGAGCGCATATGCGGACCAGATGGTTCGGTACGGGTTCAACCTCGTATCCACGGCGAACAACCACTGCCTGGACCAGGGACCTTCCGGCATCGAGAACTCGATCGCATACTGGAAGGCACAGGAAGGCGTCGTCAATTCAGGCACATTCGTTTCCGAAGAGGATCAGCAGTCGCTGAACATCCATGAAGTCAACGGCATCAGCTATGCGTTCTTCTCCTGGACGTACGGCATGAACGGACTGGCTGCCCCGTCCGACAGGCCGTGGATGGTCAACTGCTATGACGGCAGGGTCGACGAGATGCTGGACCAGGTCAGAAGGGCCGATGAGCAGGCAGACGTCGTCATCGTTGCGATGCACTGGGGCACAGAGTACTCCATGGGCGTCAATGACGAACAGAGGGACCTGGCGCAGAGGCTTTCCGAGGCAGGCGCGGATATCATCATCGGCAACCATCCGCATGTCATCGAACCCGTTGAATGGGTCAACGACCATAAGACGATCTGTTTCTATGCAATGGGGAACATGATCTGCGCACAGTGGGATGAAGCCAACCTCGTCGGCGTCGTTGCCGGCATGAATATCGTCAAGACCGTAAAAGGCGATGAAGTCACCGTTACGATCGAGGATGTCCGGGCAGACCTGATCTGGACGCACTATGTCAAGGTAAGCGACCAGCTGGTAGCCGATATCAAACTGTATCTCTTCAGTGAACTGACGGATGATATCCTGTGGAACCATGAAGAGATCTATCAGAAATATCTTGACGTCCTGACAAGTCTTGATGATTCGATCCCCATCGGCGGAGTTTAAAAAGCGCTCAGCGCTTTTTTAATATCCTGAATCGATTCATGGTATATTAAGGTAACGAGGACAATATGACAGAAGAAAACAGATGTACAAAAGAGATCATCAAAAAGTTTCTCCGCGGTGAAATGGATTTTGACACTTTCACCGGATATATACCGATGAATTACCTGATCCGTTATCCCGATGCGGTATCGATCACATTCGAAGATGTCCTTGCGGCACTGAAAAACATGCATGACAAGGGCTGGACCATGGCGGACGTGCAGGCGGAATGGTACGGCATGATCCTGGATATGGCAGACTATATCGGTCTTGCGAAAGCAGCCGGACTGGAAAAGATCACCATGGATGAGCAGGACCTGCAGACGGCCTTTTCGGGTCTTCCTTTCTCCAGGGAAGAGGTGTTCCTGCTCGTGCTTGCGATCATCCAGACAAGCGTCATCACCCTGGACCCGAATCAGGAATACCGCGATGATCTGCAGGAATGCATCGAGATGATGGAGAATACGCTGTATAACGAAGAAAGGTCCGTCCGTGACTGGAAGCTGTCCACGGTCCAGCAGATGCGCTTTATTACCGACTGCTTTGAAAGGGAACGCATCGACCTGCTGGATGCGCAGCAGAAAGAACTCTTCCGGAAGTGTACGGATGAATGCGCGGATGCCGGCGTCTATGACGCGATGCGCATCAAGGCGTTCTGCTGCTACGGCGGCAATACCGTCTATCCGTGCGACTGGAGGCTGGCTGCGGATTATTTCCATATCCTGGTCGATGAAGTCGAGGATCCGATGGCGGCCAACGCGCTCGGCTATATCTATTATTACGGCAGGCTGAATGACGGCGAGCCGGACTATGAGTCCGCGTACAGGTTCTTTTCCCTCGGTGCATTCTGCGGCGTATACGAATCGATGTACAAGACCGCAGACCTGCTGGAAAAGGGGAACGGCATACCGAAGAACGGGATGGCTGCCATGAACCAGGTCAGGAACGTCTATATCCAGACGAAGACACCGTTCATCAACGGCATCTACAGCATCGCATTCGCGGATGCAGCCCTGCGCTACGGGAATTATTACCGCAGCGGCACAGGCGTTGCGCGTGACCCGTATCTGGCGCTGAGCTACTATCTCGATGCGCGTACGGCGATCATGTACCGGATGCGTTATGACCAGAGCTACGGGGATGAGGCGGTCTACAGGAAGATCATGGACGCGATATCCGGGATGGAAAAGGAACTCGGTCCGGATATCCGTCATACGGAATCCAGGGACAAGGAGCCGATCCTGATCAACCGCATGCTGAGCGGTGGCTATCCGCTGAAGCTCAGCTTCAGGAAGATCTCAAAGAAAGACATGAAGCTCGTCTTCAGCAGGGGCGATGACGGTGAGAAGATGCTGCTGACGGTGGAATCGATGCTGTACAGCCGGCTGGCGGAAAGCTTCGAGATGACCGCGGAAAACGTGCGGTATGCGTCGATGCCCGAAGGCGAAGTCATCTTTGACCAGATCGCCTACGATGTCTATACCGGCGAGACGGTATTTGCCGAAGGGACGTCAGAAGTCTTGCGCCTGCAGGCGGAGGCGTTCGTCTTTAGAGATGACCGGGATCCGGCGGAGACCGGCAGTGACCCGCTGCCGTGTGCGGCGGTCTGGCTGGACGGGATCCGGGAGAACAGGGAATATATCTGCGAGATCCCCGGCCTGAAGCGGGGCGACCATGTGATCCTCTCCGATGAGGACCACCATGAAGGAACGGTCGTCCGGCTGTTCTATGCGTATGAGACGGAAACTGCGGGCTGGCAGCGCGTGCTGCAGAAGATCGATGCCCGTTTCCTGTCGTAGGGGCAGACATGCAGTACTGCAGGAGATGCGGAGCACCGCTCCGTGCCGGCGCACGCTTCTGTCCTGCCTGCGGAAATGCGGCAGAGGTACAGATCCGGCCGGTGCGCATGCCGGCAAGATATGAAAAAAGGAAACAGATCCATCCGGATGCCCCGGAGGGTCTGCCTTCTCATACGGAAGCTGCAGCGTTCCTTGCGTTGGGCGCACTGCTCGTAGCAGCCGTCTTTATTGCGATATTTTTCATGTAACAGGTGGATTTATGGTTGAAGATGTTTTGGAAGGACTGAACAGGGAACAGACAGAAGCGGTCACCGCTACCGAGGGGTATATCCGTGTGATCGCCGGCGCAGGAAGCGGGAAGACCCGTGCCCTGACGCACCTTTTTGCCTATCTTGTCAATGATCTCGGCATCCGGCCGGGCAATATCCTCTGTGTTACATTCACCAACAAGGCTGCCAATGAGATGAGGCAGCGCATCCATGCGCTGACGGATGACAACGATACGGGCTTTATCAATACATTCCACGGATTCTGCGTATCCGTCCTGCAGGAGGACAGCTATGCGGTCCAGTACCCGAAGAGTTTCCTTGTGCTCGACAACAGCGATATCGACGCGATGCTGAGGATCATCTATGACGAAAGGGGCCTGACGCTGCGGACGATGACATTCGCCATGGCAAGGGATTATTTTGAGATGCGCAAAGGCCTTTACGAACCGGATTACTATCTGCACCTTGTGAACCTGTCCCTCGAGGAGCTCCACAGGAAATACCTGGAAGCGTCCGATGCGAAGGACATACTGTTCTACGGTTACCTGTACCAGCAGAAAAAGTGCTTCGGCCTGGATTACAACGACCTGATCTTCCTGACGCTGTATATCTTCCGGGAGAATGAAGCGATCGCCGAAAAGTGGAGGAAACGCCTGGAGTACATCATGATCGATGAGTTTCAGGATATCGACCCGCCCCAGTATGAACTGATGGCGCAGCTGTGCCGTTATCACAACAACCTGTTTATCGTCGGCGACCCCGACCAGACGATCTATACCTGGCGCGGCGCAAACCAGCGCTTCCTGCTGGATTTTGACAAAAACTTCCCGAATGTCAGGACGATCATGATGATGAACAATTACCGTTCCACACCGCAGATCCTCTATGCGGCGAATTCCCTGATCCGGAAGAACCACAGGAGGGTGGAAAAGAACCTGATACCGAACCTGCCCGACGGGAAAACGGTCCGGTATCATCATGCGAAGACTGCAGAGGATGAAGCGAAGTGGATCCTGGGCGAGATCGAAGCGCTTCATGAACAGGGTGTTTCCTACAGGGATATCACGATCCTTTACCGCGCGCATTATGTGACGCGTTCCCTCGAGGATGTCTTCATTGAAAAGAAACTGCCGTATACGATCTACAGCGGCATCAATTTCTATAACCGCATGGAGATCAAGGATGCGCTGTCCTATCTGCGCATGATCGCGTACAGGGACGATCTTTCCTTCCTGCGCGTCATCAATACGCCGAAGCGCAACATGGGCAAACGCCGCATAGGCTATCTGCAGACATATGCGGAAGAGAACGGATGCACGCTCTGGGAAGCACTGCTGATGACGGAGAACGAAGAGATCTTTGCCGGCACGAAGGCCAGACAGTTCATCGACCTGATCGAGCGCTTCGGCAGGACAGCCGCAGACAAGCCGATCTCGCAGGTGCTCAGCGAGATCCTCGATGAGAGCGGCTATGAGAAGATGCTCAGGACAGAAGGGGCACAGGACAGGCTGGATGACCTGGCAGAACTGAAGCAGTCTGTTTAT
This sequence comes from Solobacterium sp., assembly GCA_024698805.1. Lineage (GTDB taxonomy): Bacteria > Bacillota_I > Bacilli_A > Erysipelotrichales > Erysipelotrichaceae > Bulleidia. Next base: position 2,365 of record JAILQT010000018.1, on the reverse strand, counting down.
GAATACGAGACGACATGCGGCGAAGAGACGGATCTTGCGACATATCTCAGCCACATTGCCCTGTTCACATCCCAGGATGTATCCGACCGCAAGGATTCCGTAAAGATGATGACGATCCATGCGGCGAAAGGCCTTGAATTCCCGTATGTATTCCTCTGTTCCATGAACGAGGGGATCCTCCCGTCCCGGAAAACAAACAGCGAGATGGGCATGGAAGAGGAAAGGCGTCTTGCGTTCGTCGCATTCACCCGGGCGGAAAGGGGCCTGTATCTCAGCGATGCCGAAGGAAGGAATTTCGACAATTCCGAACGGTATGTCTCTCGTTTTATCCTCGATGTCAGCCCGGCGCTGCTGGAGTTCGATGAGGATCTGCCCGAGCAGCTTGTCAAAGCTTCCGGCCAGTTTATCCTGCGCAGCGAGCAGAACCTGCTGCCGGAGATCAGCGAGCTCCCGTTCAAGAAGGGGGACAGGGTCCTTCATCCGGTATTCAGAGAAGGAACGATCGAAGATATCGACGCGAAGGAAGAAGCGATCTTCATCCGTTTCGACAGTATGGATACGGTCCGCGGGATCGCGCTGAAAGCAGCGAAAAAGCTGAAGAAGATCGGAAACTGAAAGAGGTGTGAGTATGGCAGAACCGCTGATGATATTTCATATCCGGATCGAAAGAAACCGGATCAGTGAAGTGAATACCCCGTATGGCAGTGCAAAGATGATCCCTTTCGGCGGCTATACGGAATCGGACCTGTTCCGCGGCACGATACAGCCCGGTGCCTGCGACGTGCAGACAGTCAATGCGGCAGGCGTGCGGCATATGTGCGCGAAATATATGTTCAAAGGCACGGACTGTGACGGCAGGCCGTGCAGCCTGTATGTCGAAAATGACGGCTGGTTCACCTCGCAGCGCAAAGACGGGATCTTTGATGCCTGCCCGGTGTTTATGACGGACAGTCCCGCACTGGCGGAGATACTGTGCAGGCCTGTCTTCCGCAGCGAAGGCCATCCGGCGCCCGGGGGCGTGGATATCCTGATCTTCCGGGCGGATGAAAAAGATACAGGGGAAAAACAGCCTGCAGTAAAGAAAGAGGATGTCCCGGCAGAGATCCGTGAAGCGGCAGAAGCGTATCAGGGCGATCCGGCTGCAGAGGAACAGGTCCTCGGCATCATGGAGAAGCCTTTTAAGGAACTCGTATACTTTACGGGGGCAAATAAGAAGATCCTCCGTATGCATGACCCGGACTTCCTGACGGTATGCGCACTGTGCGCAAAACTGCGGGGAACGGTCGATATGCTGTTTTTGCTGAGGGAGGATGAAGCCCTGGCTGCCCTGACCTGCATCGCCGGCAGGATCCGCAACATCGAGAACGACAGCCTGGCGATCCTTGAGGCCGTCCTGGAAGACAGCGGTGAAGGTCTCCGGTTCGGTAAACGTGCTTCATCCCTGCCGAGAATACGCATAAAACCATTCTGATTTAGCATATAAAATATTTAACTGCTAATTGAAAAAGCTATATGTGATATAGCTTTTTTTGATCGTTTGATCTGTATCTCAAAAAATATTTTAAAAATATTAGCACTCAACTATTGACAGTGCTAAAACTCTGGCTATACTAATAAGTGTAAGGTGAAAGAAACCTATGGAGGTAAACAAGATGAGGTATTTAGCAAACAGAAACAACGATTTATTTGATGATATTTTCGACAACATGTTCAGAGCTCCGGTATTCGGCGGTGAATCCCTGATGAAGACGGATGTCCATGAGAAGGACGGCAAGTATATACTGGACGTCGAGATGCCCGGATATAAAAAGGAAGATGTTAAGATCTCCCTGTTCAACGGAACGATGACGATCAGTGCCGAAAAGCACGAGACAAATGAGGAAAAGGACTCCAAGGGCAGACTCCTGAGACAGGAACGTTATTCCGGCAGCTGCTCAAGAAGCTTCTATGTTGGCGATGCGATCAAGGAAACAGATGTCACTGCTACATTCGGCGACGGTATCCTGAAGATCGAGATCCCGACCGCAAAGAAGAAGGAAGAAGAAGAGAAGAAGTTCATCTCCATTCTCTGAGATCCCGGAACAGATCGTTAAAAGATTAAAAAGCTCTCCCCGGAGGCATCGAAGGATGTGGTGTAGCCCCTGTCAAGTAGACAGTGGAAATAAACAATCAATGTAGCAGAGAAAAATCAGATGTCAGGGGGTACCCCCTGACATCTGATTTTCGCGCCGCCCCCTTAAGGGGACTGACTTCGATCTATGCTATTTTTGAGCTGACATGATGAAAACATCTTTTGTGGTGGATGCCTGTAATCATACAGCTGCGGTCTGAGCTGCAGCTTTTTTCGACTCAATATTGTCCCAGA
>JAILQT010000138.1 GCA_024698805.1 Solobacterium sp. | reverse complement strand
GATATCTGGAACACTTTATGAAAAACTCCCTGCCGGGTACGGTGTTCGTATTCGACAATCTGAATTTTCACGGGATCGTTGACCATCCGGAACTGAGCTCCAACCGGAGCACGGTGCAGATGACAAGGAAGATCCTGAAGTTCCGGAACAGCCTGCTGGCGGATGAAAGATTCGACACGGTATTCTATGATGATGTCGGGGATGGGCTGGCAGTCGCAAGAAGAAAATGACGACCTCGGATTCGAGGCCGTTTTTCATACTTCTTTGAGTTCGTTTCCAACGATGACCCTGAACAGGAAGAACGCCAGCACAGCTGTCAGCATGTCGGATACCGGCTGGGCAAAGATGACGCCTGTATAGCCGAATAATGCGGACAGGACAAAGATCACGACAAAGTAGATATATCCCTGTCTTCCAGCGCTCAGGAGCAGTGCGCCTCCGGCTTTTCCTGTGGACTGGAATATGCATGTTGTGACCATAGAATAACCGATGAACGGCATGCCGAGAAGGACAGCCCTCAGCATCGGGACGCCTGTTGCGATGACTGACGGATCCTTCATAAAGAAACCGATGAAGGAAGGTGCCAGGAAGAAGATGGCTGCTGAGAGTACAAGGCCCAGTCCGCATACGAGGAGATATGCAAACCGTATCGTTTCATTCATCCTCTTTTTGTTTTCGGCACCGTACAGATAACCGTAAAGCGGCTGGCCGCCGAACGAGAAGGATACCATGATCATGACGACGATCATGACGACTTTTGAGACGATGCCCATTGCGGCAATTTTGCCGTTGCCGTAAGGGAGAAGAAAACGGTTCAGCAGCATGACGCCGATCGATCCCATGATGTTCGTGATCGAAGAAGGGATACCGATGCCGAAGACCCGCTTCAGTTCGATATCGCTGATATGGAAACCTTTCGGATTCATTGACAGGTTTTTCGATTTGTTCATAATGAACCAGACATAATAGATATCCGCACAGATATTGCCGATGACTGTGGCAGCTGCCGCACCGCCGGCACCCATCTTCAGTCCGAAGATAAAGACCGGGTCAAGGATGATATTGACAACAGACCCGAGGATCGAGCCGATCATTGCGCCGGTCGCGAATCCTTCCGTACGGAGCAGGTTCGTAGGAACGAGCGAGAATATGATGAATGGTGCGCCCAGGGCGATCCACATATAATAGGCGGACGCATATTCCATCGTACCGGGATCCGCACCGAGCAGCTTCAGCATGCCGTTCTTCGTCAGCAGCAGGATCACGGCGATCATGATGCCGGTCACACATGCGCCGAGGAAAGCGAAGACCGAGATCCTTCTGCCGTCATCAGTCCTGCCTTTTCCGAAAAGCCTGCTGATCACGGAACTGCCGCCGAGACCGAAGATATCACCGATGGCGATCATGAACGTAAAGATCGGCGCACACAGGGAAACGCCTGCGACGAGATTCGTATTGCCTGTCTTCGCAATAAAGTACATGTCTACCATATTGTAGATCAGCATCAGTACGCTGCTCATCATGACAGGTACGGCAAGTTTCATATAAGCCTTCGGAACAGGCATCTTTTCAAATAATTCATTCTGCATAACGGTCACCTCACATGTAGAGTGTAGCAGACAGGCTTTTCAAAAATAGTGACATATGTCACTATATAAATATGAAAAAAATAAATGATGAACAAAAACTGAAAAGGATGATCCGGGAGAACCGCATTGACGAATGCTTTTCGGATCCCAGTCTGCAGTTTGAACTTTACTGTTTTGAAAAAGGGGAGTTTCTGAATAATCTGCTGGATACGAACAAATGGGTCATCTTTACTGTCTCAGGTATGACGCGCATCCTCCATGTCCGCGATGACGGATCCCTGTATGAGATATCCTCCGGGTACGGGCCGGCATTTTTCGGCGACGTTGAATTCGTGCAGAACAGTCCCGCTTCCTATCTTGTGGAGGCGCTGCGCCGGACATGGTGCATAGCCCTTCCCGTAACGCAGTACAGGAAACAGCTGGAGAATGACCCTGTATTCCTGATGTTCCTGCTGAAGCAGCTCAGCGCGAAACTGGAAGGATCTACCGCATCTGCGGCACTTCCCAGGACACTGGAAGAAAAAGTGGGCTATTATATGGAAACACAATGCCGGAACCGGACGCTGCACGGCGTGGAGAGGGCAGCTGCATCCCTTTCCTGCAGCAAACGCCAGCTTCTCAGGATACTGAAGGGAATGTGTGAAAAGGGAACAGCGGAAAAGACCGGAAAAGGGAAATACAGACTGACAGCGGGAGCCGGATGACTTCCGCTGATCTGCTCAGTACAGTCAGGAAAGCATAGAAAAACCACGGTCTGCATTATCCGTACAGCCCGTGGTGCTTTGATCAGAAGTGACCGCTTGTATGGCCGCCGAAGGATGAGGATGAGGAACTGAATCCCCCGCCGCCCCCGCCGCGGTCGCGTTCGACATGTGTGACGGTCCTGTTCTCATACAGGAACTGATCGGTGTGCCTTGTGATCAGGATGCCGTCTTTGGGAATGTAATCATTCGCCTTTGTGGCGATGCGTTCCGTTTTGTTTCTGGACTTCAGTCCGAGGCAGGTGAGCAGGGAAACGATCGGGGGAACGGCACAGTTGACGCCGGTCTTCATCCCGCGCTCTGCTGCAGCCCTCCTGGCTTTTTCTTCAGCCTCCCTCTGTTCACGGATCGGATCATGGTATTCCGTGATCGGATCGCCTTCCTCGTAATAGTTCAGATACGTATCGCACAGTGAGATGAACTGCTTGAATCCTTCGTAATAATAGTCATTGCTGAGGTAGTTGTGAACGACATCATCGGCGATCTGTTCCCTGGCATATGCAGAGAATGCCGCATCGCCGATCGGTCCGTGTCTTTCGAAGATATCGAAGGAACGGTCCTCCATCGTCAGTATCAGCATGATGCCTTCTTTATCCGGTCCGTATCCGAGATCCTCTTCCTGCCAGACTTTTTCCGCAAAATCTTCGATCGTCATAAAGTCGTCAGTCCTGGAGAATACACGGATATAGATGCCGTAGCCGTGATCTTTCGAGATCGTGCCGGCCATCTCATTGAGGATCATCTCTTCCGACGAGGTGATCATCCCGTAATCATCTCTGACATTTTCCTGTACTGCACGCACCGGGATGAACAGGAATGCGCTGAGCAGCAGGACAAATAATCCTTTAAACAGTCTCTTCATATCAGCCTCCCATTGCGATAAACAGGATAAAGAACAGGATCGCTGCGAGAATGAGCGTGATGCCTATGAAGTACAGGAAGAACTTGCCGTTATCCACAGGCAGGTCACCGACCATCTTTCCAGTCTGCCCGTTCATGGCGAACAGGTAGTTCTGGTTGTTCCATCTGGTTGAGAGCAGCCAGACCGGCAGGAAGGCGTAATGCACGCGGTCAGGTATGATATTGACACGCTGTGACTGCGGCGTGACGCTGGAGTATCCCTGCACGGAACGCTGGATGATCTCGACCGCGGAGTTGGTCATGCGCACGTCTACACGTTCTTCATCTTCTTCCGCAGATACGTCATATTTATCTGCGAGATAGCCGGGAAGATAGCTCATCTCGAACGGCTTCATCGCACTGTAGTCATACGGTTCGATGGCATCCATGAGTTCATCCGGCATCTTGCTGGAAGCGTCTGCCGGGACCATATTGAAAGCGACGGAACCGGATCTTCCGATATTGTAGTGGGAAGTGATCGTAATGATATCGTCCCCATGATGCATCGTATTGACGCGTGTGCCGTGGAAGTTCATGTCGACAGCAGCACGGCCGTCATAGAGCCAGAAGGGCACATAGACACCCTTGATCTCTTCGATATGGTTATTGGCTTTGAATGCGTTGGGCAGCAGCGGCTTCCCGCCATAGTAATCCTTCAGCTTTTTCACCGCCTGGTCCTTGTTCAGCTTGAACGGGATAATGAAGTCAGGGCGGAGCGCTCCGGTGAACTGTGCTGGGACAACAGTCGGGTTTCCGCAGTAAGGGCAGCTCGTGGCTGCAGTATGTTCATCACAGATCAGCTGTGCACCGCATGACGGACATGAATAAGCACGCATGTGCGCGGCTTCTTCAGGTGTCCACTGCAGCGTATCGTTGGATTCCTGAAGTGCTGTTCCCTGTACAGCTGCAGCCTCATTGGCATCGCTGTACAGTTCTTCGATCTCTGCGTTCGTGAATGTTGATCCGCAGTAGTCGCATTTCAGTTTCTGCAGTTCCGAATCAAAATGCAGGGGACCGCCGCATGCCGGGCATTGGTAGTTTGTAATCTGGTCAGGCAAATCAGATCACCATCCTTTCCGAAAACAAGGGTCCGGAAATACCGGACCCTCTGGTATACATATTATTCCGGTCTAGCTGTTCCGCATTCGCCGCAGAACTTACCTTCATTTTCCCTGCCGCACTTCGGGCAGATCCATTTGCCGGAAGCGGGTCTCGGTGTACCGCACTCGCCGCAGAACTTGCCGGTGTTGACAGTTCCGCACTTCGGGCATGTCCATCCCTCAGCTGCAGGTGCTGCAGGTGCAGGCTGCGCTGCTGTCTGTGCGTACAGTGCGTTGACGTTGACTCCGCCTGCCTGCTGTGCTGCATTCAGTCCGTAGAAGCCCATGGCTGCGCCGCCTGCGTTGTTGGCAGCGTCCTTCATAGCCTGTGCCGTAGCGGATGCGAGGGTAGCTGCTGCGATGTTCTGGTTCGTCAGGGCAGCTGTCTTCTGCATTTCCTTGAGTGTAGCTTCATCTTCTTCGTTTGCCTTGATGGAGGAGATTCCGAAGGATACGATCTCGATTCCTCTGAGGTCTCTCCATTTCTTGGACAGTTCGTCATTCAGCAGGTCTGCCAGTTCACCTGTGTGTGCTGCGACTGCAGAATATCTGACACCCTTTTCCGAGATCCTTGCGAATGCAGGCTGCAGGGCAGTCAGCAGTTCGGATCTCAGCTGGCCCTCGATCTGGGAGACTTTGTATGTGTCAGCGAAGTTTCCCGTAACATTCGTGTAGAACAGGATCGGGTCTGCGCACTTGATGCTGTACTCACCGAAGCATTTCACGGAAATGTCCATGTCAATGCCGGCTCTTTCGTCAACGACTCTGAACGGTACAGGGTTTGCTGTCCCGTATTTCATGCCGGGCATTTCCTTTGTGTTGAAGTAGTAGACCCTCTGGTCGCTGGAAGGCTGTCCGCCGAATGTGAAGCGTTTGCCGATCTGTGCGAATACATTCTTGATGCCGTCGCCCAGGGAACCTGTGAACAGGGAAGGCTCTGTCTTGGAGTCATATCTGTATTCACCCGGTTCGGCGCAGATATCAACTACCTGTCCCTGCTCGACGATCAGCATGCACTGACCGTCCGCAACTGCGATGACGCTTCCGTCGCTGATGATATTGTCGTTTCCGCGGTTGCTTGAGAAACCGGAAACCTTTTTGATTCCCTTAACAGCGATCGTGTCTGCAGGTAAAGCCTCGCAGTAGAAATACTCTTTCCACTGATCTCTCATTGTTGATCCGGCTGCGCTTAAAGCTGCCTGTATCAGTCCCATTATGATACCTCCTGCCTTTTAGGCTAATCTAATAGAATTCTAGCACAATGTATAAAAAGTAACCATACTATTATTGGTGTGCGGGGTACTCTTAAAGAAGTGGAGGATATGCCTGTCCAGGTATATGCGTACAGGGAAAAAATTCATATTAGGAGAGATTATCAATGAATATCTGATACTCTCTTTTTAGTTCAGTTTCCACATGTTCGTCTGCGATGCAGCAGGCTGAAAAACATATGCCTGTGACTGTATAATGATATATATGAAAAAGATACCACGTGAACTGTATATCTGCGCACTGACCGGCGCAACCTGTGCCTTTCTGAGCCTGCTCCTTCCCGCACATATCCGGGCATGCCTTTTCTGCGCAATGCTGTGTTTTGCGGCATATATCATCTTTGCCGTATACAGGAAAAAAGAATATCTCCGATACCGCATCGCTGCAGCAGCGGCGGTAATGGTGTGCGCACTGTTATATATTCTTTTCCCGTCAGTATTATCTTTGTATGCCTTTAGGATCACCGCAACAGCCGTTTATATCACTGAGACATATGCACTTCTGAAGGATACTGCGGATGTATGGAAAAAGACGTTCCTTGATGACAAGATGACATACCTTTTCCGGATCGTCCTTGCCTGCGCGCTGCTCTTTGCCGGGTGTATGCTTGCAGTCTGGGAGGTGTATCCGCAGAAGTTCCTTGCGCATATGGAGACCATGCCGTTCGAAGAGGGACATAATGACAGATATGCAGGCAGGTATCCTGTACAGTACGGTATTCCCTATCAGAGTACATATCCGGAAGGTACGTTTGACCTGATCCTGCCGGAAGGTGAGACTGCCGGTACTGTGATATGGGTCCACGGCGGCGGTCATATGCCGCAGGATAAATATACAGGTCTGAACCGGACGCTGATCACGAATATGCTGGAGGAGGGGTATGCGGCTGTGCTGACGGATTACACGGCTGCAGCGGTATATCCGTCCATGAATGTACAGCTGGAAGAACTGATCTCCTTCCTGCGTGAAAACAGCTCCTCTTTAGGGATCAACGCTTCGCATTTCATCCTGGCCGGCACAGACTGCGGCGCAGATACTGTCCTGCAGTATGTCATGTCCGCATGTGTCCCTGCCTATGCTGAAAAGAACGGTCTCAGCGCTTCACTTGCGCCTTCGGATATCATCTGCGTATATCTCTGTTCCGCGATGTACAGGCCGCAGTACGGCGCTGGGACAGACCTTATACTCAGCGACTATACCGCTGCCGCACAGCTGCGCAGATACTATGAAGTGATCGACCTGCAGTCTTCTTCAAGGCTGAAAGATCTCGATGTGATCCCGTATGTCTGCGGCAGTCTGCCGCCTGTATTCTTCAGCGAAGGGAATACAGGTACATATACAGTCCAGGCACATGCTTTTGAAGATGCGCTTAAGCAGACGGATGTCATTTACGAAGCGCATATCTTTGATTCAGTCCGGGATAAGAGGGAACTGGTATATATGAGTTTTGACTGTCAGAACAATCATTTCGCATCTGCCGTGAACGGAGCTTTCCTGGCTTTTCTGAGAGATATACAGAAACCTTGAAACATGTATAATGATAGTAACGAGCAATACTGAAGGAGTGAATATGTTTGATAAGAATCCCGTTAACCGTATGACGAACGAGCGTGATTTTAAGCCGGACGAAAACTATAAGGCACCGGACCGTGAAAAAGAAAAACTGGTGCTGAAACTCGGCACGATGATCACCGACCGCTATCTGAAGAAGTATACCCGCACGCTGGATACAAGTGATCCCGAATACTGGGCACTGGATGCGGTACTGACGAAAGAGGAAGTGAAATTCCTGCTTTCCTTCAAAAAGACAAGGGTACCGTATAAGCTTCAGGAGATCGCAGCGAGAAACGATATGACCGTAGAAGATACGGAAAAGATGGTCAAGCATCTCTGCTGGGTCGGCATGCTGGAAATGAACCGTGAGAATCCCGAAAAGGAAAGACAGTACAATGTGCCTATCTTCGTTCCGGGATCGGCGGAATTCATGATGATGAACGATGAACTGACAGCGCAGCATCCGGAACTGGCAACATTCTTCAACCTGATGACGCAGATGCCGCTGGAAGACGTAACGCCGATGATCCCTCCCGGGGGAGCAGGCGTCGGCATGCACGTCATCCCTGTTGAAAAAGCGATCGAACATGAGAATACATCTGTGAGCGTAGAACACCTGTCGCACTGGCTGAACAAGTATGACAAGTATTCCCTGGGTCAGTGCACATGCCGCAAGCAGCAGATGATGCGCGGTGAAGGCTCCGGCCAGATCCCCGGCGATTACTGCATGGGTGTCGGCGATATGGCGGAATACTGCGTCGACAAGGGCATGGGCAGATATATCACCTATGAAGAAGCGATCGAACATCTGGAGAAATGCGAACGGGAAGGCCTGGTGCACCAGATCACGAATATCGACGGCGAAGACAAGATCGTCGCCATCTGCAACTGCGCTGCCGGCGTCTGCAATGCCCTCAGGACATCGCAGCTGTACAATACGCCGAACATGTCCCGCAGTGCATACCGTGCGCATGTGGACAAGGAAAAGTGCGTCGCCTGCGGCAAATGCGTCGAGGTGTGCCCGGTAGGTGCCGCAAAGCTCGGACAGAAGCTCTGCACAAAGACCGGCTTTATCCAGTACCCGCTCACCGAACTGCCGGATGAGACAAAGTGGTCAAGTGCAAAATGGAACCCGAACTACCGCGAAGACGCGAAGATCAACTGCTATGACACAGGTACGGCTCCCTGCAAGACTGCATGTCCCGCGCATCTGGCTGTCCAGGGTTATGTCAGGATGGCTGCTGAGGGAAGGTATCTCGATGCGCTGAAGCTCATCAAGCAGGACAACCCGTTCCCTGCGGTATGCGGTGCTGTATGCAACAGGAGATGCGAAGACGCATGCACGAGGGGCACGATCGACAAACCTGTCGCGATCGATGAGATCAAGAAGTATATCGCTTCCCTTGAACTGAATGCGGAAACAAGATACCTGCCCGACATGGACAGGGTGCAGACATTCCCCGATAAGAAGATCGCTGTCATCGGTGCCGGTCCTGCGGGCATGAGCTGCGCGTATTACCTGCGTGTCGCAGGCTATCCGGTCACGGTATTTGAAAAGGAAGAGAGACCCGGCGGCATGCTGATGAACGGTATTCCTTCCTTCCGTCTGGAGAAGGATGTCATCGATGCCGAGATCGATGTGCTGCGGCAGATGGATGTCGAATTCCGCTGCGGTGTTGAAGTCGGCAAGGACATTACAATCGAAGAACTGAGGAACCAGGGCTACAAGGCATTCTATATCGCATTTGCACTGGGAAATCTCTCGGAGAATTTCGTGGTTGAGAAAAAGCTGGTTGCAGCGCTGATTGAAGACAATTTCTTAAGTATAGGATTGGCAGAGTATGGTGTCGAGATACACATAGATGATCTGAGCAAGAAAGAGATCCTGTCTTATATTGATCAGGTCAACTTCAATACGAAGACATATCTGGAGCAGGATTATAAGAATTTTAAGAAATATATCGGTGCTGCGTCTTATCCGCAGCA
>JAILQT010000101.1 GCA_024698805.1 Solobacterium sp. | reverse complement strand
GGATGACGAGGACGAGATAGGCGATCGACGTCTTCATATGTTCCGCGTCTTTCGATTCGGCAGACATGAACATATATTCAATGAATTTGCGCAGGTTTCCGGTCGACACCGTCGTCGCGATCGGCTGCGAGGCAAAGGAGCGGAACGCTTCCATCTGCATTGCACAGGCGAAGGAGACAAGCGTGTTGGCGATGATATTTGTCTCTTCGGCTTCCGGGATCATCGATACCGCGATGAAGCAGAGGATCTCGATCAGCAGGATGCTCCTGCGGATGAAGCGGATCTTCTTTTTTTCCATGATGTGCTGGATGATGAGCACGGTCAGCACGCCGACGACGAAGAAGCAGATCGGGATCAGGTAGCGTATGCATTTCTGCATGTCGCCGAGCGCCAGATTGATCCCGAACTTGATGATATTGCCTGTCTGGGCGTTGGCGAACACGCCGCCCCTGGAGAAATATGTATACGCGTCCAGGTACCCGCCTGCGAGCGTCAGCAGCATCGCAGCAGGGTATCCCTGTGACGGCTTCAGTACTTTGCCGGGGTTTGTCATGATGGTATCCTCCGTATCTAAAATGTATAGAAATATATGTCCCTGAGCCAATGATTTCCAGAAAACGGAAATCCCTTTGAATTATGGTTCTGCGCAGATACACTGAGGGTGCACAAAGGAGAACAGCACATGAAAAAAACAGCAGTAATCATTGCGCCGGGCTGTGAGGAAGGCGAGGCGCTGACGATCGTCGATATCTTCAGAAGGGCAGAGCTGCACTGCGATATGGCAGGCCTCGGCGGACTTCAGATCACAGGCGCGCACGGTATCACGATCCTCTACGACAGGACCGCAGATGAGGACCTCAGGGAATACGACATGATCGTGCTCCCGGGCGGTTATGAATCAACCGACGCGATGGCGGCGGATGAAACGCTGCTGCGCGTCCTGAAGGACATGGACAGCGAAGGGAAATTTGTTGCGGCGATGTGCGCGGCACCGTGTGTTCTGGACAGGGCAGGCGTCATCCGCGGCAGGCGCTTCACATGTTATCCGACCGTAAAAGAAAGGATCACTTCCGGTATCTGCACGGATGAAAAGACCGTCGTTGACGGAAACCTTATCACCGGACGCGGGCCTGCAATGGCCTGGGCGTTCGCTTATAAACTCGTCGACGTACTCGGCGGCGACAGCCTTACCGTAAAGAAAAGAATGGTCTACTTCAACGCGTTCGATGTAAAGGAGGATGAATGATCATGACAAAGACAGCTGCAGTAATGATGATCGACGGCTTCGAAGAGAGCGAGACGATGCAGATCACGGACCTGCTGCGAAGGGCAGGCGTCGACACGAAGACATACCGCTTCCAGGATGACGAATATGTGGAAGGCATGCAGAAGATCCGTATCCGCTCCGACAGGCGTTTCGGCGAAGAGGTGAAGGACGCAGACGTCATCGTCGTCCCGGGCGGAAGGACATGCGCCGCGAAATTCATCGCGAATGAAGAATTCATGGATACGCTCAGATGGTTCGATGCGAACGGGAAGCTGATCGCAGGCATGTGCTCCGGCACGACCGTACTGGAGGCTGCAGGCGTCCTCGCAGGCAAAAAGGCTACCGGTTACACAGGCTATGAGGAGAAGCTGAAGAGCGCACAGTTCGTCCATGAGGTCGCTGTATATGACGCAAACGTCGTCACGTCGCAGGGACCTGCAACGCCGTACCCGTTCGCGTTCAGGATCATGGAAGCACTCGGCATCGATCCTTCTGAGATCAAGGGAAGACTTCTCTATAAAGAAGCAGGCGGAAGATAAGCTGCGCAGCCGCGCGGCTTTTTCGTACGGGAGCTCTTAATGACTCTTTCATCATGATAGAATGGTATTGCAAAGTGAGGGGGAACACATGCTTTATGACAAGCTGCCGGTCGTGCTGCTGAGCACGCTCGCAAGCGAAAAGACCGATTCGACCAACAGCGTGATTGCGGAATACATCCTTACACACCGGCAGGATGCCGCATCGGCAGGCATCAAAGACCTGGCCGAAGCGTGCCACGTCGGCACCGGCTCCATCTCGCGCTTCTGCCGCGAGATCGGCCTGCAGGATTTTTCCGAACTGAAATCACTGCTCAAAGACGCGGAATTCACATTTGAATATGAAAAAGACCTGCCGGATGCGGCAGAACGGATGCGCACCTGGAAAGACCATGTATGCGATGCTGTAGGGATGGTGCAGGAAAGCATCGATATCGATGCCGTCCGGGCACTGTGCGCGGACCTGCACAGCTACAGGAACATCTATGTATACGGCATGATGAAGGGGCAGTCCGCTGCCCTGTGCATGCAGGCGGATATGCTGATGATGGGCAGGCATGTCATGACAAGCGTGTCCTATGCAGCCCAGATCGATTCGATCCTGCACGCGGGAAAGGAAGACCTGATCGTCGTATTCTCCTATACGGCTTCCTACTTCGATTATCAGGATTTCCGGGCTGCGGAAAGGCGCCTGATCCTGCCGAAGATCTGGATTGTCTGCGGAAAGAACGCGCAGCTGCCGTGGTTCGTTGACGGTGCGATCCGCTTCGCATCCCTGCAGGACCAGCGTTCCCACCCGTACCAGCTGCTTGCGGCGGAAGGCCTGATCATGCAGGAGTACGCGTATATGTATCATGAATGAAACGCTTTTATGCAGATAAGATACAAGATATAATATTATAGACACACCAGCGTTAAGTCGTTATGACACCGTCAGCGAGTCGCTGCCGGAATACGGTTCCTGTCAGTCAATTAATTGCTGATGCTCGCGGCAGTTCTGCACACTGCATGTGCCTGACCTGCAGCTGCGCTTCAGAATATTCACAGGTGGTGTCAGAGGGGAGGATGAGGACATGGACATGTACAGGGAATTATCCTCCCTTTGCGCTGAGCTGGGCTTCCGCGCGAAAACGCTCTATGCCCTCAGCAATTCGATCAGCAGGCATTACCGCACGAAAGAGACCGCCAAACGAAGCGGCGGCGTACGGAAGCTGCGCATCCCGGACCCCCTGCTGAAAAATGTGCAGCGGCGCATCAAGGACAGGCTGCTCGCACAGGAGGGGATATCCCCGTATGCGCATGCATACCGGAGCGGCGCAAGCACTAAAAAGAACGCGCAGGGACATACCGGGAAGGATATGGTCATGAAGCTGGACATACAGTCTTTTTTTGATAATATCACTTTCGCACAGGTGAAGGAGAGGGCATTCCCGGAGGAACGATACAGCGAGGCCTGCAGGATCCTGCTCACCATACTCTGCTATGATGAAGAGAGGCTTCCGCAGGGGGCGCCGACATCGCCGCTGATCTGCAACATCGTCATGAAGGACTTTGATGAAAAGCTCGGCAGCTGGTGTGCGGAAAGAAATGTCACATACACAAGATACTGTGATGACATGACGTTCTCGGGAAGCTTTGACGCGGATGAAGTGCGCCGCATGACGGAAGAACTGCTGAAGAAGGAAGGCTTTTTCCTGAATGCGAAAAAGACAAAGGTCATTTACCGCTCCGGGAGACAGACCGTCACAGGGCTTACGGTCAACGATACGGTCAGTGTCCCGCTCCCGTTTAGGAAAAAGATCCGCAGCGAGATCTGGTATATCCGCAGGTTCGGACTTGCATCGCATGTCCTGCATACCGGGATCGGTGATCCGGACGCTTATCTGCGAAACCTGCTCGGGCGCATCAACTATGTGCTGTCCGTCACCAGGACGAAAGAATTTACGGAATACAGGAAATATCTGAAAAAACTGATCAGGACCAGAAACGAAAAAGGGGGACGGCATGGATCATTATGAAAAGAAAATACTGAAGATCGCAGCAGTCGATATACGCAAGGGGATCATGACATCCACCCATGCGGCGGGAAGCGGTCATCCGGGGGGAAGCCTCTCCGCGGCGGAAGTGCTCGCTTACCTTTATTTCCATGAACTCCGCGTCGATCCGCAGGATCCGCAGAATCCGGACCGGGACAGGTTCGTCCTTTCAAAGGGACATGCGGCGCCGGCACTGTACAGCGCCCTTGCCCTCAGGGGATTCTTCGACCAGATGGAGATCCTGAATCTGCGCAAACTCGGATCGCCCCTGCAGGGACATCCGAATATGAATCTCATCAAGGGCATCGATATGAGCACGGGGTCGCTCGGCCAGGGCATCTCGGCTGCGGCAGGCATGGCCAAAGGCGCCAGGCTGCTGAACAAAGATATCAATGTCTATGTGCTCTGCGGCGACGGGGAGATGGCGGAAGGCATCGTCTGGGAAGCCGTCCTGTTTGCGGCACACAACAAACTGGACAATCTCTGCATCCTTGTCGATGTCAACGGCCTGCAGATCGACGGCAGGACAAAGGATGTTATGAATACAGACCCGCTCGATGAAAAATTCCGGTCGTTCGGCTGTAATGTATATCATGTCAACGGGCATGATTTCGATTATCTGGATGAAGCTTTCGGGCATTTCCATGAGAATGCCGGAAGTGAAAAGCCGACGGTGCTGCTGCTCGCAACGGAAAAGGGCAGGGGCGTCGCCTATATGGAGAGCGAAGCCGGCTGGCACGGCAAAGCGCCGGATGACCTGCAGTACAGGATCGCGATGGCGGAACTGAATGCGCACCGCATGGCGCTGGAGGTGTTATGAGTGAGACGGTAAAGATCGCGACCAGGGTCAGCTACGGCAAGGCCCTTGCGGCTCTGGGACATGAACATCCCGATATCGTCGTCCTGGATGCGGATCTTGCGACGGCAACGAAAACAGACATCTTCCGCAGTGAGTTTCCCGACAGGCACATCGACTGCGGCATCGCGGAACAGAATATGATCGATACGGCAGCAGGCCTTTCAACGATGGGGCTGGTCCCGTTCGCTTCGACGTTTGCGATGTTCTCCGCCGGCAGGGCATTCGAGATGATCCGCAATACGATCGGTTACGCGCACCTCAACGTCAAGATCGGCGCTACGCACGGCGGCATATCCGTCGGTGCGGACGGCGCGTCGCACCAGTGCTGTGAGGATTTCGCACTGATGCGCACGATCCCGGGCATGACCGTCATGTGTCCTGCGGATGATATCGAGGCACAGCAGATGGTCAGGGCTGCGTACGAATACAGCGGGCCTGTCTATATGCGTTTCTGCCGCGCCGCGTCGGAAGTGATCCATGACGAGAACTGTCATTTCGTCATCGGCAAAGGCGAAGTGCTGCGCGAAGGCACGGACGGCGCGATCATCGCCGTCGGCCTGATGGTGCCGGAAGCGGTCCATGCGCATGAAGCACTGCTGGAAAAGGGGATCTGCACCCGCGTCATCAATATGCCGGTGATCAAACCGCTTGATGAGGAGCTCGTCCTGAAAGCTGCGGAAGAATGCGGTTTCGTGGTCACATGCGAGGAACACAGCGTGATCGGCGGCCTCGGCGAGGCTGTATGCTCGCTGGTGTGCGAGAACAGGCCTGTGCCCGTGACGCGCATCGGCATCCGCGACAGGTTCGGCACTTCCGGTCCTGCCGGGGACCTGATGAAGGAATACGGCCTTACTTCCGGGGACATCGTTCAGGCCGTACTGGAAAAACTGGGTAAATAACAGACAGGGGGCAGAATGAATATCTTCAAACCGGTAGATATGACCAAAGGCGATACCGTAAAAGTGATCATCGCCTTTACGATACCGATGCTGATCGGGAATGTAGCGCAGCAGCTCTACAATACCGTCGACAGCATCATCGTCGGCCGCTATGTCGGCGACAACGCGCTGGCTGCGGTCGGAAGCGCAGGACCGATCCTGAACCTGATGCTTGTCCTCTTTATGGGCATCGCAACAGGCGCCAGCATCATGGTCTCACAGTATTTCGGTTCCAGGAAAAGGGAAGAGCTGTCCAAGACGATCGGAACCTGCATCACGCTGACCCTTGCGGCTTCCGTACTGATCATGGCAGCCGGCCCGTTCGTGACACGGCCGATGCTGAAACTGCTGAATACGCCGGCGTCGATCCTGGACTGGTGCTATGACTATCTCGTCATCATCTTCCTCGGCGCAGCCGGAGGAGGACTCTACAATATCCTGAGCGGCGTGCTCAGAGGCCTCGGGGATTCTGTTTCCGCACTGCTCTACCTGCTCGTCGCTACTGTGATCAATATCGTCCTGGATTATACGTTTGTCGCAAAGCTGTCCATGGGCGTTTCCGGCGTTGCCTGGGCAACGATCATCGCCCAGTTCGTCTCCGGATTCCTGTGCCTGTGGAAACTGACACGGATGAAGGAAACGTTCGATATGAAAAAAGCATACCTGCTGCCGGAATCCTTCTATATGGGCAGGCTGATCCGCCTCGGACTCCCTTCGGGCGTCACACAGGCGATCTTCTCCATGTCCATGATCGTCGTGCAGTCGCTGACCAACTCGTTCGGCGAGATGTTCATCGCTGCCAACGTCATCGTCATGCGCATCGACGGCTTCGTCATGCTGCCGGCATTCTCGTTCGGCTCTGCCATGACGACGTTCGCCGGCCAGAACGTCGGTGCGAAGCAGATGGACAGGGTCGTCGAAGGCGCCAGAAGGGGGACTTTTGCAGCGATGGGCATATCGGCTGTCCTGACCGCGGTCATCCTCCTGCTCGGCAGGCACCTGATGGCGATCTTTACGGGCACGCAGGAACTGATCACGCTTTCCAACAACATGATGCGCATCATCGCAGTCGGCTATATCCTGATGGAAGTGACGCAGTGCCTTTCCGGCATCATGCGCGGTGCCGGTGATACGGTCACGCCGATGTGGATATCGATCATCTCCTCCGTACTGCTGCGCATCCCGCTGGCTTACGGCCTGGTATGGATGACGAAAACACCGGAGCTGCCGCAGGGCAACTGCGCAATGATGTATGTATCCATGCTGATCAGCTGGTCATGCGGCGCACTGATGACATTCATCATGTACCGCAGGGGGAACTGGAAGAGAAGGGCAATGTTCTGACGGGGGATACCATGGAATACAGAAAACTGACGCTGACAAGTGCTGATGCAGGAGACAGGCTCAGCCGCATCCTGTATGTGAAAAACGATATCTCCCTGAAGGAACTGGGCTGTCTTTTCCTGACGACCCTGCATACGGACCCGTTTCATCCGTTCATGTTCGAGACGGGGAATAAAAACTATGTATCCTCGGCTTTCGTGAATCCGCCGCGTCCCGACTGCCCGTGCATGGATGGGTATACATTCGCGGATCTGCCGGATGAATTCACATTCCTGTTCGATGTCGATTACGGCTGGTATTTCACCTGCCGCAAGGGCGATGAGACCGCCCGCTACAGGGGGAAGAAACCCGCAGGCGTCCTTGCCGGGGGCAGCGGCGCCGGTATCTTCCTGGATGAAAGGGATTCGCTGATCCGTTATATCAGCGGACAGATCGATCCCGAAGCGGAAGAGGACAGAGAGCACGAATGCTATCTGCCCGATAATCTTGACCTGGACACATTCGGTGAATTTGACCAGCCCCTGGATATCGAATATGAACAGGGCTATATCCGGAAATATGCCGGGAAGATGTACAGGCAGTACTGTGAAGATGAGCAGGGTGTTTTCCGTGACTTTGAAGAATGGTGCCATTCCCCTGCTTGGAACGCATTTGCGAAAGCCGTAAACGATGCCGAAATACAAGTCGAACCGGACGAATGCAAAGCACACTGGATCAAAGCCGCGGATGAGTTCCGGAAGGTATGCGATGCGCTGCACGAAGAAAACAGCCTGCCGGAAGTCTACATTGACCTTTACGAGCAGGGCGGCAGTCCGCCGAAGAACCGGTCGCTGCTGGAGGATATGCCGGTCGACCTGATCGACGCGGAAGAATTTGAAGCCTGCGTATCGTTCTGCCGGTATGTCTTTGAAATGTTCAGCCTGACCGACGAGGAGATGTCCGCCATCGGCATCCATACCATCGAAGCCCTTATCCGCGCAAAGCAGTATGACAGGGCGCATGCGTTCATGGATGAGTGGATGGAAGATCCCGGTGACGGGTATGCCGCAAACGCGATGCTGATGAAGCTGCTGATCACCGAAGAAAAATTTGATGAAGCGGACCGTCTCTGGGAAAAACTGAAGGAAGAGCATCCTGTCTGCGAAGGCTCTGCCTGCATGCTGTATGTCATAGCTGCCGACCTCGCTGAAGCGGAAGGCGACTACGAATATGCCGATACGCTGCGCGAACAGGCCGCAGACGCCTATCAGGATATATTCACAGAACCCGAAGATTTCAATCCGATCGAAGAGATCGAAGAAGAAGGGACGGAACATTACCGGCTGTTCGAAGCGGTCAATGAATTCCAGGAGGACATATCGGAAGCGACCATGTTCGAAGCTGTGAAGGAATTCTCATTCCTGGTACTGTCCGATGCGCCGGTGAACATCGAAGGTGAATGCTGCGATGACGGATCGGTGAATGTTTCCATATCCGAGACCGATGACGGCCTGCGCTTCTTCACGGTCTATTCCTGCGAAGAGGCGATGGACCTCGCGGACTGCGAATCGGTATTCGTCGGCGAGGCGGGAAGCCTTGTCTCCCAGCTGGCGGACGCACAGGTGGACGGCATCTGCATCGACCCGTATGAAACGAAGATACGCATGTTCATCGAACGGGACCTGCTGGAAGGCCTGCTGGAAGCCTTTGATGAAAGAACAGCAACGAAACTGTCCTGAATTTGATCGTTACGGGAGGGCGTAAGCCCTCTTTTCTGTGTATTTGCGCTAAAATGAAACAGAGGTGTTTTATGGATCTGAATCATATCATCATTCTGACCGGCTGTGTCATACAGGCATATTTCATCAAGTCGGAATACGACAAAAAGTATTCGCAGGCAGTCATCCTGAAGGGGCTTGCCTCACTGTATTTCGTGATCCTGGGATTCCGGACGGCTGCACAGTGTTCCGATCCGGCATTTGCGTCCGCAATCCGCACAGGACTCATTTTCGGCATGGCAGGCGATATCCTGCTGAACCTGCGCTTCGTCTTCGAAAAGCAGGGGCAGAAGATATTCCTCGCCGGCATACTTGCCTTCCTGATCGGACACATCCTGTATCTGAAGGCACTGATCCCGCTCGCGCAGGATCTGATGCTGTGCATCGGCATCGGCGCCCTGATCGCGGCTGCGCTGCTGGCATACATATTCAAAACGATGGATGTCAGACCGGCATTCAAGATCTTCGGCGTGTTCTATCTCGGTGCCGTTATCATCATGAGCGTCATCGCCGTATCGCTCCTGTTCCATTCCCCGACGACCGGTATGAAGATCTTCGCGCTCGGTGCCGTCCTGTTCATGCTGTCGGATATCGTACTGATCTTCAATACATTCGGCTCATCAACTTCCTTCTCAAGAAGGATCCTGAATCTCTCGATGTATTACGTTGGACAGATCCTCATCGCGCTGTCGCTGCTGACATTCTGATCATGGGTGCAGGGGAAATGACAAACGAAGAAGCGGAGAAGCTGATCACGGAACCGCAGCTGCGCCTGTGCAGTGTGACAGACATGTATTACAACATCACCGGCCAGCCCGCACCAAGGCAGCTCGACCTGCTCGAGGACTGGTTCCCGGGACTGCTCATACGTGTCCGTGAGACTGACGGGAATAAAAAGGAGGCTCCGGAATACATCGATACGGAAAGGCTCATCGAAGCTGTACGGTATCACGGACACCTGTATCTGGGCAGTACGTCAAGGGTCACACACATCGCCGGAAAGCTCGTAGGCAGGACGAAGTCGAATCTGGAAAAGGAAAGAAAGGCAGCCGAGCTGATCCAGAAGAACATATCGAGATGCCTTGTATCGGAGGACGACCCGCTTGGCAGCCTGCTGGAGAATACCGTGAAAAAGATCGCCCTGGCCGGACCGGCGAAGATGGAGGACTTCCATCATGTCCTGTATATATTCGTGCTGATGTGCGCCGAATCGTATTATGAGCGCGACCGGTATGACAGGGACAGCGAACTGTTCCCGTTCGACGACGAAGTGTTTGACCAGATCCTTTATAACGCGTTCTACCAGCTGCTGAAATACACATTTGACGGCCTGGTCCATGCGTACCAGTGGCTGCTGCTCGGGGCGCTGCTGCGCAACGAATGCGGCCGGATCGCACGCGTATATGACAGCTCGTTCATACCGGTGAACCGGCCGGCATCGGAGACAGGACACCTGATTGACAAACTGCTGTATATGATCGAGCCGGAGGAGTATGAACCGACATACAGCGGCGATGACATGGACAAACGCTTCCCCGGCATTGAATGGTACTGCGACCAGTGTGGCGAGCACCTCAATGAACAGGAAGGATTTGACGATCATCTGGAAGCCTGGCAGTGCCGCAGGTGCGGGCATATCAACCTGATCTCAACGGAAGAGATCTATGAGACGGATGAGGATTACCGCAACGGTATTCAGAACCATACCGGCGAGGATCACCTCAGGGCTGTGGAAGAAAGAAAAAAGGAACTGGAAAAAGACCGGAAATGAAAGAAAGCCGCAGCTGCGGCTTTCATTATGTTTCCAGTCTTTTGCGTTATTTTGTTTCGAGCTGCCTGACGCCGATGATCATCAGCAGGGTGCCGATGCAGGATGCGGCTGCTCCGATCATCAGTACATTGGATACGCTCATCAGCTGGAACAGCTGTCCGCCCAGCGCACTTGCGATCAGGCTTCCGACGGTCATCGTGATGCCCATGATCGCCTGGCCCTTGTTCCGGTCTTCTTCCGCGACGTTCTGTGCTGCGAAATATACGGCTGCAGGGACAAGCACCGCATAGCCGAACATCTGCAGGACCATGACGGCGTAGAAGACAGGGACGCTCGGACAGAGCCATGTCAGTACATGCTTGAGGCTGTAGGCGATCGAAGCGAAGACCATCAGTTTATTGACGGAGAACTTCTCGATCAGCTTCGAGAATGAGAACATCGCAGGGAGTTCGACCATCGCGGCGATGAACAGGGCTGTACCCTGGACGGATTCAACAGCGCCTGCAGCGGAAGCCGCTTCGCCCATGATATTGCCGATGACTTTCGCGATATACACATTTATCAGCATATGGCAGAAATAGAGCAGCACCATCGACAGGACGATATATACGATCTTGCCGTACTTTCTGAAGAATGCCGCGTACGAGAGACCTGCCGTCTCTGCATTCTGTTCCGCTTCACCCTCGGCTTCGGCAGCTTTCGAAGGTGTCGGCATCAGCTGCAGCAGCAGGAAGGACAGTACGGCAAAGGCGGCGATATACCAGGGCATGATCCTCTTTCCCATCATTCCCCACAGCTGGCCGAGCAGGGAGGAACCTACCGCATAGGCAGCGGAGCCGATGCCCCTGCCGAGACCGTAGTTGATCTTCTGGCCGTCTTTCTCATAGATGAACGCCATCGTATTGAAGAACGGCAGCGAGACGGCAGCCATGAAGAAACAGATCACGGTCAGCAGGATCATGACCAGGGACCCGTCCGGTACGAGTGCGAGCAGGACAGCGAGGACGATCGTGATGATCATGGCGCCGGAGATGAACTTCTTCTCATCGATATTTTCGGACCTGTCGATCACGGATCCCGCAAGCGGCTGTCCGATCAGGCCGAGGATACTGACGGCAGTGATGATCATGCCGACGGTGCCGTCGGCGAACCCGCTCTGTGACAGGAAGTTATAGGCATAGCCGGACGTCGCGCATACCATGAACATGAATGACGCATTGATCAGTGCATATTTGAGATTGAGGTTTTTGTATTTCATACACAGCTCCTTGGAATATATCTTAAAGCATTACATATGTAACAGCAGATGTTTTTTTCAGTAAATGAACAAATATGTCAGATTGTTATACAGGAATAAAAGATACCTGCATCACTGACCGCTTTCCTTCGGCAGCGTCACTGCGTCAAGCTGCGCCTTTGCCTTTTTCGCTTTTGCGGTATAGGAAGCGTCATCGATCTCGTCCTGCGGCAGGATCAGCCGGATATTGCGGATCGTATCGTTCATCGTCTGCAGGGAGGATGCGAGCCTGTCCCGCAGTTTCCTGACTTCCGCGAACCGGATGAACGTCTGCAGATGGATGTATTTCTGCAGGATCTCATCCAGATAGGGCAGATACCTGTCATAAAGCTTTGCCAGTTCCTTTTCACCGCTGTCAAACCAGTACTGCATGTCCCGCAGCTCGCGCAGTTCGCGGATCGTCTCGTTCAGACTGGTTCGGATTGGATTGTCCGGCAGTTCTTCGGCGTACTCCTGGAATTTTGTGATATACCGGGAAGCCGAGGCCATATGTTCTTCTTTCAGCTCTTCCGCTGTGATCCTGTATTCGCTCATACGCAAATAGTAATATATTTTCGCAGACTCCGCACAGGAAAATCAGGCAGGATGACATGAATTCATGCATGTGTCTTATCAGTGTCTGCAGCTGCTGCATATATGAAATTTGCGGAACTGTGTGAAACACATGTGTGAAAATGTCCGATTGTGCTATCATAGAAAAATAACGGAGAAATGATTATGAAGAAAGAAACGAAATGCATCCAGGCAGGCTACACGCCCGCAAACGGCGAACCGAGAATGATCCCCATCATCCAGAGCACGACATTCAAATATGATACGAGCGAAGATATGGGGAAACTGTTCGACCTGGAGGCCCCAGGCTATTTCTATACGCGCCTGCAGAATCCGACGAATGACTTTGTCGCAGCGAAGCTCGCTGCCCTGGAAGGCGGCACTGCAGCGATGCTGACATCATCCGGTCAGGCAGCCACATTCTATTCCGTATTCAACCTGGCATCCGCGGGAGACCATGTCATCTCATCCTCCACGATCTACGGGGGAAGCTATAACCTTTTCAATGT
Source organism: Solobacterium sp. (assembly GCA_024698805.1). GTDB lineage: Bacteria > Bacillota_I > Bacilli_A > Erysipelotrichales > Erysipelotrichaceae > Bulleidia. The sequence continues at coordinate 4,307 of JAILQT010000101.1, read as the reverse complement.
GACGATGCGCCGCATGGGCATCGATTTCACATTCGTTGATCCCGACTGCAGTGACGAGGAACTGGAAGCCGCGTTCAAAGAGAATACAAAATGCGTCTTCGGCGAAACGATCGCCAACCCAGCACTGATCGTATTCGACATCGAACGCTTTGCGAAAGCCGCGCATAAACACGGCGTGCCCCTGATCATCGACAACACGTTCGCAACACCGATCAACTGCAGGCCGATCGAATGGGGCGCGGATATCGTCACGCATTCCACAACGAAATACCTTGACGGTCATGATGCGACTGTCGGCGGCGCTATCATCGATTCCGGCAACTTCGACTGGATGGCGCACAAAGACAAGTTCCCCGGCCTGACAGAACCGGATGAATCCTATCACGGCATCACCTATGCCGAAAAATTCGGGAACGGCGGCGCTTTCATCACAAAAGCCACAGCCCAGCTGATGCGGGACCTCGGTGCGATCCAGTCCCCGATGAACGCGTATTTCCTGAACCTGGGAATCGAATCGCTGGCTGTCCGCATGCAGAGACACTGCGAGAACGGACTGAAAGTCGCGGAATACCTGCAGACGAATGAGAACGTCGCCTGGGTATTCTATCCCGGCCTGCCCGGCAACAAATATTACGACAGGGCAAAGAAGTACATGCCCGACGGCACATGCGGCGTCATCTCCTTCGGCGTCAAAGGCGGCAGGAAGGCTGCAGAGGAATTCATGAAGCATCTGAAGGTCGCGATCATCGCAACGCACGTAGCGGATGCGCATACCTGCATCCTGCATCCCGCTTCCTCCACACACAGGCAGATGACCGATGAAGAGCTGATGGCAGCAGGCGTTGCGCCCGACCTCGTCAGGCTGTCCGTAGGCATCGAGAATGTCGACGATATCATTGAAGATCTGAAACAGGCACTGGAAAAAACAGGAGCGTAAGCGATGCCGATCAGAATACCTGACGCACTGCCCGCAAAGGCCGTGCTTGAATCCGAGAATATCTTTGTGATGAATACGGAGAGGGCGGACCATCAGGATATCCGTCCCCTGAAGATCGTCGTGCTGAACCTGATGCCGACGAAGATCGCGACCGAGACACAGCTCGCAAGACTGCTGGGCAATACGCCCCTGCAGGTGCAGATGACGCTGCTCAGGACTGCCGATCATGTGGCGAAAAACATCTCCCAGGAACATCTCGAGACTTTCTACAAGACATTCGCGGAGATCGAAAACGATTATTATGACGGCATGATCATCACCGGTGCACCGGTGGAGGAGATCCCGTTCGAGGAGGTCGATTACTGGGGCGAGCTCTGCCGGATCATGGAATGGTCAAAGAGCCATGTCTATTCGACGCTGCACATCTGCTGGGGCGCGCAGGCAGCGCTCTACTACCACTACGGCATCGGCAAATATACGCTCGATGAAAAGCTCTTCGGCGTATTTGAACATAAGGTGACCCATAAGGGCTCCATCCTGTTCCGCGGCTTCGACGATGTCTTCATGGTGCCGCATTCCCGTCATACGACGATCCGGAAAGACGAGATCCTCGCATGCCGGCATCTGAAGATCCTGGCCGAGAGCAAGGTCGCCGGCGTCTATGCGATATCGACAGACGAAGGCAGGCAGATCTTCATCACCGGCCATTCCGAATACGATCCGGATACGCTGGAGAAGGAATACCTGCGTGACAAGAAGGCCGGTCTGCCGATCCATGTGCCGGACAACTATTACCCGAATGACGACGATACGTGCGCGCCTGTATGTTCGTGGCGGTCGTCCGCGAACATGCTGTTCTCCAACTGGCTCAATTACTTCGTATATCAGGAAACACCGTATGACGTATCCCATGTGATCGATCATGCGATCCAGCTCTGACACCCGCAGTCAAAAATGCGGGTTTTTTCTGTTTGCGCAGGATTTGTATTATTATGGGATATGGGGATAACAAGGAGGGGATATATGTTTGTCCATGTGAACGGGCTCGATCTCTATTACGAGAAAAAAGGCAGCGGCAGGCCGCTGCTGCTGATCCACGGCAACGGCGAGGATCATACGATCTTTGACGAAGCCGTCAATGAACTGAAGGAACAGTTTACATGTTATGCACTGGATACGCGCGGGCACGGGCAGAGCACATTTTCCGGCAGCCTGCATTATGAGGACATGGCCGATGACATCACCGGCTTCATCGATGCGCTGCAGCTGGAAGACGTCATCTGCTACGGCTTCAGCGACGGCGGGATCACAGGCCTGCTCGCCGCATCACGATGCGGCAGGATCAGAGACCTGATCGTCAGCGGCGCAAACATCACGCCCGACGGGGTAAAGGGACCCCTGAAGGCATTTATCCGGCTTATGTATCTTTTCACGCGTGATGACAAGATGAGGCTGATGCTGGAGGAACCGCAGATCCCCCTGGAGACGCTGCGGTCCATAAAGGCAAGGACGCTTGTCCTTGCCGGGGAAAAGGATCTCGTTTCCGAGATCCAGACACTTACGATCGGGGCAAATATCCCGTTTGCGGAAACAAGGATCCTGAAAGGGGAAGGGCACGGCAGCTATATCGTGCACAGTACAAAGATCGCTTTCCTGATCGATGAATTCGTACAGAATGCATAAAGAAAAGCCGGGATTCCCGGCTTTCTTTGGCTATTCGAGGTCTTCGCCGTTGGAACCGTAGACCTTCTGCATGTAGAAGAAGGAGTCTTTCTTCGATCTGGAGAAGTCGCCGTTACCGTCATCATCCCTGTCAACATAGATGAAGCCGTAGCGCTTCCTCATCTCGCCGGTGCCTGCGGATACGAGGTCGATGTGGCCCCAGGGCATGTAACCCTGCAGGTCGACGCCGTCGATCTCGATGGCATCCTTCATGACCTGGATATGCTTGCGCATGTAATCGATCCTGTAGGAGTCATGGACGGAGCCATCCTCTTCCTTCTTGTCGATCGCACCGAGACCGTTCTCAACGATCATCATCGGCAGCTGGTATCTGTCATAGATCTGGTTGAGGTTGATGCGCAGGCCGAGCGGGTCGATCGTCCAGCCCCATTCGGAAGCTGTCAGATACGGGTTCTGCAGACCCCTTACCTGGTTGCCTTCCACCTGCTTGATCTTTTCCGGATGCGCAGCGTAGGTAGCGGATGAATAGTAGGAGAAGGAGTAGAAGTCAACGACGCCCTTCTTCAGCAGTTCATCGTCACCGGGTTCTTTCTTAATGACGATGCCGTCCCTTTCGAGCTGCTTGATCTTGTATGCAGGATAGTAGCCGCGGCAGAGAACGTCGCCGTAGAACCACTTCTGGTCGTGTGCTGTCGTGATCTCGCACATTACGTCCTCAGGGTTGCAGGAGTACGGATATGTCGCGCCGTGGGCGATCATCAGGCCGATGAAGTTGTCCGGATCGACTTCGTGTCCGATCGTTACCGCAAGGGCGGAACCGACGAACAGGTGCCATCTGCACTGTTCTGCATTCTGCTTGTTCGAGATGTGCTCATGAACACCGTTCATCATGAAGTTGGTGTTGATGTTGATCTCATTGATCGTCAGCCAGTATTTAACCATTCCCTTGTATCTTGTGAAGACTGTACGGCAGTATCTCTCAAATGCGTCGACAGTATGTCTGCTTACCCAGCCGTCATATTCGTTTGCCAGATGCAGGGGGCAGTCAAAATGGTAGATCGTTACGAGGGGTTCAATGTTGTATTTATGGCACTCTTTGAATACGTCTTCATAGAACTTCAGTCCTTCCTCGTTGGGCTCGGGATCGTCGCCGTTCGGATAGATGCGCGTCCAGTTGATGGAAAGACGGAATACGTTGCAGTTCATTTCCGCAAACAGGGCGATATCTTCCTTCCAGTGATGGTAGAAGTCTGTCGCTTCATGGCTCGGATAATAAACGTCCGGGTCGACATATGCCTTTGCGCCTGCAGGAACTTCATCACGGTTGCCTACAGTCGTTTTTGTGCCGTCCGCGAGGATCAGGGAGAATTTTCTCGGAATGCCGTGGATGCCGTCGCCGCCTGTCAGCGTGTCCGCTACCGCAAGACCTTTTCCGCCGGAGATATATCCGCCTTCATACTGGTTGGCTGCTGTGGCACCGCCCCATAAAAAACCTTTCGGGAAACTCATAGATTATATTCCTCCTTCAAATATGAGTATGTTATGTGGAAACACATAACGGTTGAATTTATTATACAATAGAAATGGCAAAAAAACGGAACAGCACACAGGAGGTTTGATATGAATTTATGGCGGGCACTGCAGATTTCATACGAAGCACACAGGGGGATGAAGGACAAGGGCGGCA
>JAILQT010000097.1 GCA_024698805.1 Solobacterium sp. | reverse complement strand
CAAACTTGGAATGTTGTTTTCATAATGCCTGTTTTCAAGGAATATCATCTGACTTCTGGCAGAAAAAACCTGGTCATATGATAAACGTTCACACAACCAGATTTTTTTGTTTTGTCAATTGCCTTAATTTACCGGCATTGGGGCATTGCCTGTTCCTTCTTTTTTTATTGCCGAAATGAGGCTTTCTATCCTTATATATATAAGAAAAACGGCATTTTTTATGGTATAATAATACTGCCTTTTCTTATGTCTAAAAGGAGCTTGAAACATGGAAAAAATACAGACAGAGTACATTACACTGCAGCAGTTTCTCAAGTTCGCATCCATTGCCTCTACAGGCGGTGAAGCGAAGATCATGGTCAAAGAAAGAGAGATATACGTTAACGGCGTAAAAGAAAACAGAAGAGGCAGAAAACTGTATCCAGGAGACAAAGTCACGATCGACGGAAAGACATTCACGGTAAATTGATGATTATTAAAAGTTTAAAACTCAGAAATTTCAGAAATTACGGGGATGTAAGCATTGAGCCGGGAAGTCATATGAATCTTCTGACCGGCATGAATGCACAGGGGAAGACGAATCTCCTTGAAAGCCTGGTCTATCTTTCCCTTACACGGTCGCACCGGATCAGTGATGATAAAAAGATGATCCGGGAAGGATGCAGCTTTGCGGATATATCGTGTGTTCTTGAAGAAGACGGCAGGACTACAGACCTGCAGGCTGTGATCCATGAAAAGGGAAAGACGCTGCTGATCCGCAGACAGCCTGTAAAAAAGAGCAGTGACTTTGTCGGCATCCTGAATGTGATCCTGTTCTCCCCGGATGACCTTCGTCTGTTTACCGATTCACCGAAAGAAAGAAGAAGGGTGATGAACCAGGAGATCACCAAGATCTCCCCGAAATACCTTCTGGCACTAAACCGCTACCAGGCATTGATGAAGGACAGGAACATCCTTCTGAAAAACGACAAAATCGATGAGAATCTTCTCAGTTCCATCGATGAGCAGATGTCTGAGAACGCTGCCTTGATCATTCAGGAAAGAAGCAGGTTCATCACAGATATTGACACATATCTGGATAAATACTACAGGGAGCTCTCCTCGGACGATCTGTCCGTTTCCCTGCAGTACAAATGCTGTCTGGACACAGATCCTGCGCCGGAAAGATTTCTTGAACTTCTGAAAATGAACAGGAGCGAAGACATATTCAAACGGACGACAACTGCAGGCATCCACCGTGAAGACATGATATTCATGATGAACGGGCAGAACCTGATCGATACAGCCAGCCAGGGACAGAAAAGAATGATGATGCTGTCATTCAAATTCTCACTTCTGGATCATATCCGCAATACGACCGGGAGGATACCGGTGCTTCTGCTGGATGATGTACTGAGCGAGCTGGATATAAACAAACAGAAAAAACTCCTGGAAATGGCTGATTCACGATACCAGTGCCTGATCACTTCCACGGATGTGCCCCGGATCAGTTCTGCTGATCTGAAAAGATTTTATATAGATGACGGAAAAATAGTTCCGCTTGGAGGAAATGATGAGTGAAATTGAAAAGATTGAATCGGAAAAGGAATCCGAAGCGGTGATCGGAGAAGAGATCGATATCAAAGTAACACACGAATACGGAGATGAAGATATCCAGGTTCTTGACGGATTGGAAGCAGTCCGTAAAAGACCGGGTATGTACATCGCGTCAACATCCTCCAAAGGCCTGCATCACCTCGTATGGGAGATCGTAGACAACGGTATCGATGAAGCGATGGCCGGTTATGCGACGACGATCTCTGTATCCGTGGATAAGGACAATATCATTACTGTTGAAGACGATGGCAGGGGAATGCCTGTAGGCATCAATGCCAAGACGGAAAAATCAACGATCGAAACGATCTTTACAGTCCTTCATGCAGGCGGAAAATTCGGCGGCGGTGCATACAAGGTATCCGGCGGTCTGCACGGTGTCGGCGCATCTGTAGTCAATGCCCTGAGTGAATGGCTGGAAGTCCGGGTATTTCATGACGGCAGTATCTATTATGTCCGTTTTGAAAACGGCGGGCATGCGGTAGACCAGCTGAAAGTGGCCGGTGAATGCGATCCTGCAAAGCACGGATCACAGGTAAGGTTCAAAGCCGACCCTACGATCTTCACGGAAACGACAGTATATGACCATGATACCCTCAGAGACCGCCTCAGACAGCTTGCTTTCCTGAACAAGGGTATACGCATCATTTTCCATGATGATCGCGAAGAAGAGGAAAAGAAGCGGGATTATGAGTTCATGTTTGAGGGCGGTCTGAAGGAATATGTCAAATATCTGAATAAAAACAGATCGGTCATCAATGAAGAGATCATTTACAGCGAAGGATATGAAAACAATATCCAGGTGGAAGTAGCCTGCCAGTATAACGACGGATATAATCCCAGTGTTTATACATTTTGCAATAACATCAATACTGCAGAAGGAGGAACACACGAAGAAGGATTCAGAATGGCACTCAACAGGGTCATCAACCGTTATGCAAGGGTCAAGAATTTCCTGAAGGAAAAGGATGATAATCTTTCATCGGATGACTGCAAGGAAGGCATCACTGCCGTGATCAGCGTCAAGCATCCGGATCCGCAGTATGAAGGACAGACGAAGACAAAACTCGGAAATACGGAAGTAAGAAAGACAGTATCCGATATTTTCGGCACGCAGCTGGAACGTTTCCTGATGGAGAATCCCGATCAGGCAAAGAAGATCATGGATAAAGTCATTCTCGCTTCACAGGCGAGGCTGGCTGCGAAAAAGGCAAGGGAGACCACGAGAAGGAAAACAGTTCTCGGCGGCGGCTCGCTTCCCGGAAAGCTGGCAGACTGTTCTTCCAAAGACCCTTCGATCTGTGAGATCTATATCGTCGAGGGTGACTCCGCCGGCGGCTCTGCAAAAAGCGGACGTGATTCGCATTTCCAGGCTATCCTGCCTCTGAGGGGAAAGATCCTCAATGTTGAAAAAGCCAGACAGCACCGTATCTATGAAAATGCCGAGATCAGGTCGATGATCACTGCATTCGGATGCGGCGTAAAGGATGAGATCGATACATCCAAGCTCAGATATAACAAGATCGTGATCATGACCGATGCGGACGTTGACGGTGCGCATATCCGCATCCTGCTGCTGACATTCTTCTACAGATACCTGCGTCCGATCATCGAACAGGGATATGTATATATTGCCCAGCCGCCCCTGTATAAGGTACAGAAAGGCAATGCGATCCGTTATGCTTATACGGAGCCGCAGATGGCAAGACTCAGGGAAGAGATGGGCGACAGGCTCAGCATTCAGAGATACAAAGGACTCGGAGAGATGGATGCGGACCAGCTGTGGGAAACAACGATGGATCCGAAGAACAGGACGCTGATCCGGGTCAATCTTGATGATGCGGAACAGGCAGACCAGTATTTCAATATACTGATGGGTGAAGAAGTTGAGCCCAGGAAGAATTTCATTATTGAGAACGCCAGATTTGCGGATCTTGATATTTAAGGAGGTCATATATGGCAATTGATGATTTTATGGAATTCAATGAAGATGAATTTGACCCCGGGAATATTACGGATACTAATCTGACGAAAGAGATCAAAAGAGATTTTATCGACTATTCCATGTCCGTCATCGTCGCAAGGGCACTTCCTGATGTAAGGGACGGCCTGAAGCCTGTACAGAGACGTATCCTGTACGCGATGAATGAGATGAACAACGGACCCGACAAGCCGTACAGGAAATGTGCGCGTATCGTCGGTGATACGATGGGTAAATATCATCCGCACGGCGACAGTTCCATCTACGGTGCGCTCGTATATATGGCACAGTCATGGAATATGAATGCTATCCTTGTGGACGGACACGGAAATTTCGGTTCAATGGACGGTGACGGCGCAGCTGCCATGCGTTATACCGAAGCAAGAATGTCCAAGATCGCTGTGGAGATGCTGAGGGATCTTGAAAAAGATACCGTTAATATGTCTCCGAACTATGACGGCGAAGAAGAAGAACCTGATGTCCTTCCTGCAAGGTTCCCCAATCTGCTTGTAAACGGTTCTACCGGCATAGCGGTAGGCATGGCTACGAATGTTGCGCCGCATAATCTCGGTGAAACGATCGACGGACTGATCGCTGTACTGAATAATCCGGATATCACCGTTCCTGAACTGATGGAATACATCAAGGGACCGGATTTTCCTACAGGCGGCTATATCATCGGCAGATCCGGTATCCGGCAGGCGTTTGAAACAGGCAGGGGCACGATCGTCATGCGCGCGAAAACACGCATTGAAGATATGCCCAACGGCAGGCAGAGGATCATTGTTTATGAGATCCCTTATATGGTCAATAAGGCAACAATGGTCGAAAGGATCGCTTCACTGATCAACGACAAACAGATCGAAGGAATCTCCGATCTGCGTGATGAATCAAATATGAACGGCATAAGGGTCGTTATTGAACTGAAGAAGGATGTTCAGCCGGAAGTGCTGCTGAACCAGCTGTATAAGCTGACCCCGCTGCAGTCCAATTTCGGCGTCAATAATGTCGTTATCTTCGGAAGGATCCCCCGTGTCGCTTCAATGATCGAACTTCTGAAGGGGTATCTTGCCCATCAGGAAGAAGTGATCGTCAGAAGAACGAAATACGATCTGAAAAAAGCCCAGGACAGGGCACATATCCTGGAAGGACTGCGTATCGCAGTAGACAATCTTGATGAAGTGATCCACACGATCCGTAATTCAAGGGACGCTGCGGAAGCCATGGGCAGCCTGATCGAGAAATTCGGTCTTGATGAGATCCAGGCAAAAGCGATACTGGATATGCAGTTCAGGAGGCTGACAGGTCTCGAACGTGAGAGGATCGAAAATGAATACAAAGCGATACTTATTACGATCGCCGATCTGCAGGATATCCTCGCAAATCATTCAAGGGTCATCCAGATCATCAAGGATGAACTGCTTGAGGTGAAAGGAAAATACGCTGTTCCGAGAAAGAGCGAGATCATCAATGCACCGCTGAGCGTCGAAGATGAAGACCTGATACCTGTGGAAGATATTATTATCACACTTTCCTCAAACGGTTATATCAAGCGTCTGAATTCGAATACATACCGCGTACAGAACAGGGGCGGCAAAGGCATTAAAGGCATGGAACTGAATAAGGATGATGTGATCCAGCAGTTCGTATATATGTCTACGCATGATTACCTGCTCGTATTTACGGATATCGGCCGTGTCTACCGTATGAAGGGATACAATGTGCCGGAATTCAGCAGGACAAGCAAAGGAATTCCTGCAGTAAATCTTGTTTCAATGGGCAGAAATGAGAAAATCATGGCATTTGTCTCATATAAACCGGATGAAACAGCTGAATATCTGTTCTTCGCAACAGAAAAAGGCATTATTAAAAAGACTTCGATCCGCGAATTCGCAAACATCAATAAAAACGGCAAATACGCGATCAAACTCTCTGAAGATGACAAGCTTTGCAGCGTAAAGGCTACGCACGGTGATTCCGAGATCATTATCTGCGGTTCCAACGGCCGTGCGATCCGTTTCAATGAAAATGAAGTCAGACCGATGAGCCGTGTCGCAAGAGGTGTAAAGGGATTCAATACAGAAGACGGGATCGTTGTCGGTATGGCGACCGGCGATGAAGGAAAATATATCCTGACAGTTACGGAGAACGGGTTCGGCAAGAAGTCACTTCTTGATGATTTCCGTATGACAAAACGCGGCGCCAAAGGTGTCAAAGCGCATACGATCACCGATAAGACCGGTTCACTTGTATGCATGCTGGCAGTCAATGGTGATGAAGACTGCATTATCATGACAGATTCAGGTATCCTGATCAGGATATCGCTGTCGCAGGTAAATGTATTGTCCAGGCTTACGCAGGGCGTCCGGGTCATCAATGTACGGGAAGGTCAGAAAGTATCAACGATCGCTGTTCTCGACGCTGCCGGGGAAAGCGAAGAACAGGAAACAGAATCAGAAACAGTAATAGCTGAATAAAAAAATGAAACAGGTTTCAAACCTGTTTCATTTTATTCTGGCACTCATAAATTTGAAGAGGATGTGGAATAATTCAGAAATTCAACGGGGCTGAATAAAATGCCTCGTTTTTTAGATCTTGGAGACATCATCAGAAATCTCACGGGGCACATTTTTTACATATGTTTTCACAATAAAAGAATACAGAATGTCTGTTTTTCCGGCAACGCCGTCCGTTCCAATCTTCTGTATTCCTTTGTTGTTTTGGCTTTTCTCTATCCAGCAGGATTTTCCTGTCTGTGATTGCCTGATCCCCGTGAAGTTCTAAATTACCTTATATTATTTATTCATTTTCATGTCGTTTACAATCAGTTCCATTATATACTGTTTGACAGATTCTTTGGATTCGATCCAGTTGATTATATCGGCTTCCTTTGTGTTATTGAAACGAATTGAAAATGACCTGTAATTATTACGATTGTAGGTGTTGTTATAATCCAACCGCTTTTTATATTGTGATTTTTTTGGCATGTTGTCCCCCCTTTGTGCCTTGTGATTATTTCAATGTTTGTATTATATCATATCTGTATATTATTGACAAATGTACTGAAAAATGCTTATATTTTCATAAATACGCTGATGGGGAACAGTAATATTGTTTCTGTTTAAAGAAAGATGATGGCTGATGAAAATCATCAACAGGACTGTATGAATCCGCCCCGGAGTGAAACCAATACTTTCCGGAGATCTCCGTTACAGATCAAGAGTGATAATTGTTTCACGTGAAACAATTGTAAATAGGGTGGCACCGCGATCGAATCGTCCCTAATACAGGTGCTTTTTATTTGGAGGATAGAAATGATTGACATTAAGCTTATTCGTGAAAACCCGGAACTGGTAAAAGAAAACATCAAAAAGAAATTCCAGGATGAGAAACTCATCATGGTCGATGAAGTTCTTGAACTGGACAAAGCATTCCGTGCCGCAAAGCAGAGAGGCGATTCACTTCGTGCCGACAGAAACAGGATTTCCAAGCAGATCGGCGGTTTCATGCGCGAAAAGAACTTCGAAGCAGCTGAAAATGCGAAAAATCAGGTAAAAGCAGCCGATAATGAGCTTCTTGAACTGGAAAAGAAGGAAGAAGAACTCAATAATGAGATCAGATCAAGGATGATGGTCATTCCGAACATCATTGATCCGTCTGTTCCCATTGGTAAAGATGACAGTGAGAATGTGGAAAACGAAAAGTTTGGTGAACCTTTCGTTCCGGAATATGAGATCCCTTATCATACAGATATTATTGAAAAACTGGACGGACTGGATCTTGACAGTGCCAGAAGGACATCCGGAAACGGCTTCTATTATCTGAAGGGTGATATCGCCAGACTGCATTCTTCAATTCTTGCTTACGCAAGGGATTTCATGATCAATAGAGGTTTCACATACTACATTCCGCCTTTCATGATCCACGGCGATGTTGTAAACGGTGTAATGTCCTTTAAGGAAATGCAGGATATGATGTATAAGATCGAAGGTGAAGATCTGTATCTGATCGGAACAAGCGAACATTCCATGATCGGCAGATTTATGGGCCAGATCCTGAAAGAAGAAGATCTTCCTTATACATTAACAAGTTACAGCCCCTGCTTCCGTAAAGAAGTAGGCGCGCACGGTATGGAAGAAAGAGGTCTTTATCGTGTACATCAGTTCGAAAAGCAGGAAATGGTCGTTGTATGCAAACCTGAAGACTCAATGAAGTGGTATGAAGTTCTTTGGAAGAACAGTGTTGATTTCTTCCGGTCACTGGATATTCCTGTCAGAACATTGGAATGCTGCTCCGGTGATCTTGCAGATCTGAAAGTTAAGAGCTGTGATGTTGAAGCGTGGTCACCTCGACAGAAAAAGTACTTTGAAGTTGGAAGCTGCTCCAATCTGGGAGATGCACAGGCAAGAAGACTTGGAATCCGCATCAAGGGAGAAAAGGGCAACTATTTCGCACATACACTGAACAATACAGTCGTAGCTCCTCCCAGAATGCTGATCTGTTTCCTTGAAAATAACCTCAATGAAGACGGTTCGATCCGTATTCCTGAGCCTTTAAGGCCTTATATGGGCGGTCAGACAGTGATTTCCGTGCCGGAAAGCAAGAAAAACTTCTAATTTTGTTTCACGTGAAACAAAATTACCGGTTGTGATAGCCGGATAAGTCATATATAATAACAAAGACACAGCAGACATGTGTAGAACCTGGTCAGGACCGGAAGGTAGCAGCCATAAAGACCTCTGCCTGCGTGTGTCTTTTATTTATTATGAAAACACATGAAGATTTTATGAGAGCTGCTTTGAAAGAAGCGGAAAAAGCAAGGAAAATCGATGAAGTACCGGTTGGATGTGTGATCGTATATAACGATAAGATCATTGCACGGGGCCATAATCTGAAAGAAAAGAAAAAGCAGGCGATCCTTCATGCGGAAATAGTCGCAATACAGAAAGCATGCAAAAAGCTGGATACATGGTGTCTGGATGAATGTGATATCTATGTTACGCTCGAACCATGCATGATGTGTACGGGAAGTATTATTCTTTCCAGATTCCGCAATCTTTACTATGGAACTCCGGATCCGAAAGGAGGATGTACAGATTCCCTGATCCAGATCAAACAGATCAAGGGTCTGAATCATCATCCGAATGTACATTCCGGGATCCTGCAGCAGGAGTGTTCGGAGATCCTGACGTCTTTTTTCAGGGAAAAACGGAAGAAACCGAAAAAAGATAAGTCCCAATTCAAAGTAAATCTGTAACATTTTCATGATTTATATATAAAAAAGGAAGATACACCGCAAATATCAATCGTCAACCTGCATTTGAAGCAGGTTTTTTTGTTATAATGTTTCAACAGGAGACTATATGGCGAAAACAGCTTTATATCAAAAATACAGATCCACCGACTTTGATGAAGTTGTCGGTCAGGAATATGTCGTCAGATCCATAAAAAACGCAGTCAGAGCCGGTAAAACCGGCCATGCGTATCTTTTCTGCGGTCCGAGGGGCACAGGAAAGACGACTATGGCCCGTCTTCTCGCAAAAGCTGTCAACTGTGAGGATCCTGCTAATGCACCGTGCGGTCATTGTGAAAACTGTATCGCAGCGGCGAACGGAACGCATCCGGATATCGTAGAGATCAATGCGGCAAATGAAACACATGTTGAAGACGTACGCGAACTGATCGAAAGAAGCCGTCTGGCACCGATGCAGGGCAGGCACAAGATCTATATCATCGACGAAGTGCACCAGCTTTCCAGCGCTGCCTCAAGTGCCCTGCTGAAAACACTGGAAGAACCGCCGGAAAATGTTATTTTTGTCCTTGCGACAACAGATCCGCAGAAACTCCTTCCGACGATCATCTCCAGATGTCAGAGATTTGATTTCTCAAAGGTCAGAAAAGACCTGATCACTGCGCATCTGCTCCATATAGCGGAAAAAGAAAACATTACGCTGGAGAGGACTGCTGCAGAAATGATCGCTGTTCTTTCAGACGGAGGCATGAGGGACGCCCTCAGCATCATGGATCAGTGTGCTTCTTATACTGCTGACTGTATTACAGAGGAAGCAATCGACAGGATATACGGACTGACTTCTGTTAGTGAAAAAATTGATCTGATTCACAATATTCTTGATAAAGACCTGCAGAAGATCATTGAAAAGACCAGGGCATATGAAGAGCGGGGAATAGATCTTCCAAAGTATACCGACGGTATGATCGATATTCTGAAAGACTGCATCGTTTACGGCATGACGGGAAGTCAGAATTCAATGAAGATCATATCCGCAAAAGAAGCGGAAAGCATCATTTCCAAAGCCGGAACAAGCACATGCATGCAGATAGTTGAAAAACTGATCGATACCAAAGACAGATACAAGAATTCCATCTCTGCATCTTCCTGTTTTGAAGTGATCCTGATGTCTGTGATCCTGGATCTGAACAGTGAACCGGCTGTCGTGAAAACAGTACATGAACCGGTCAGGACCGCACCGGCAAAAGAAGAAAAAACGGAAGAGATCAGAGAAGAACCGGCACCGCAGCCGGTGATCGAAAAAATACCTTTGGAATCTGTTGTTTCATTGCTGGTACTCTGCAGCAAGGCGGAAAAGACTTCGTATGAAGCGGTCCTGCAGGACATCAAATCCCTGAAAAAGATGGAATTCCGCAAATTTACTTCCTTATTAATAGACTGCGACGTTGCGGCGAGCGGAAAAGACTGTGTGATCCTGAAATGCAGGTCACAGGCGATCGCCAGCAGGATCAACGATCCGGAAGTAAACAAGGAGCTTTATTTCTTTATCAAAAAGCAGAAACAGACAGAAAAAATGATCTATGCGATCACGGATTCCGACTTCAGCGAAGCAGCCAGGGAATATGTAAATGCAATGCGTTCGAACTCCCTGCCGGCAGGAATGAAGATCGAAAAATACAAGGAAGACGAAGACATGGAAGAGACGTCACTGGATAAGGTACTGCGCTTATTCGGCAGTGATAATGTAGAAGTAATCGGAGGCTAAAAATGGATATCAGCAAATTAATGGAACAGGCACAGAAAATGCAGCAGGAACTCGGCAAAATGCAGGATGAACTGAAGGCAACTGTCTATTTGGGAAAAGCCGGCGGAAGCGAAGGCGTCACGATCCGGATGAACGGTGACTATGAGGTTGAAGAAGTCATTATTTCCGATGAATTATTTGAAATGAATGATAAAGAGATGCTGCAGGACCTGCTTCTGATCGCGTTTAACGACGCTGCAGAAAACGCTGCCGCAGACAGAGAGGCAAAACTCGGATCAGCTACGCAGGGCATCAGCCTTCCGGGATTCTGATCCATGTATCCGAACAGTCTGGTTAAATTGATTGAGAACTTCAGAAAACTTCCCGGCGTCGGTGAAAAAACAGCAGAAAGATATGCGCTGGCAGCCGCGGATATGAGTGAAGAAAGCATTCATGAGTTTTCCGAAGCACTGATCGGCATAAAAAAGAATCTGAAGCATTGCCGTATATGCGGAAATCTGTCCGATGAGGATGAATGCAGGATCTGCAGGGATACGTCCCGCAACCATAAGCAGATATTTGTCGTCCAGTCATCGAAGGATATTGCCGCAATGGAAAAAACACATGAGTATCGCGGTGTCTATCATGTGCTGAACGGACTTGTATCGGCCAGCAGGGGCATTATGCCGGATGACCTCAATATCGACACGCTGCTTGACAGGGCAGCGGAAGCGGAAGAGATCATCCTTGCGACCAGCGCCACAATGGACGGTGAAACGACCGCAATGTATCTCGACAAGCTGCTGAAGACACATTATCCGCAGCTCCTCGTGACCAGGATCGCGCACGGCCTGCCTGCCGGCGGCCTGCTCGACTATGCGGACGAAATGACACTTGCTCATGCACTTTCCGACAGAAGAAGAATGGGATAGAGAGGACAATCTTATGAATAATGATCTGCAGATCGCGCAGGCTGCGAAACTTGAAAATATCTACCGTATTGCAGAAAAAGCAGGCATCGATGAAGCTTATATCGAACCTTATGGGAAAGACAAGGCAAAGGTCGATCTTTCCATCATGGATGAGATACAGGACAGGAAAGACGGAAAACTTATCCTTGTTACAGCGATCAATCCGACAAAGGCAGGAGAAGGCAAGTCTACGACAACGATCGGACTTGCGGACGGTCTCAGCCTGATCGGTAAAAACGTAATGGCATGTCTCAGGGAACCTTCCCTCGGCCCGGTATTCGGTCTTAAGGGCGGCGCTGCCGGCGGCGGTTACGCACAGGTAGTCCCGATGGAATCCATCAACCTGCATTTTACCGGCGATATGCATGCGATCACTTCATGCAACAACCTGATCGCTGCGCTTCTGGACAACTCGATCTACCAGGGAAATCCCCTGAATATCGATCCGGAAAAGGTCGTCTGGAAGAGATGCCTGGATATGAACGACCGTACGCTCAGAAGCATTACGATCGCACAGGAAAAGAGAACGAACGGTGTTGAAAGAAAAGACGGATTTGTTATCACCGTCGCGACAGAAGTCATGGCGATCCTCTGCCTTTCCAAAGACCTGAAGGACTTTGAAGAAAGGATCGGAAGATGTGTCCTGGCATATACATATGACGGAAGACCCGTGACTGTTAAGGATATCGGTGCAGACGGCGCAGCAGCTGTCGTCATGAAAGACGCAATGAAGCCGAATCTCGTACAGACGCTGGAACATACGCCTGTTCTGATCCACGGCGGCCCGTTTGCGAACATCGCACACGGCTGCAATTCCGTGATCGCAACGAAGATGGCCCTTAAGCTGTCGGATTATGTTGTGACCGAAGCCGGTTTCGGCGCGGATCTCGGTGCTGAAAAATTCCTGGATATCAAATGCAGGATCGCCGGTCTGAGACCCTCTGCAGTCGTGATCGTGGCGACTGTCCGCGCCCTGAAGATGCACGGCGGCGTTGAACAGGCCGATCTGGACAAAGAAAACATCGATGCATTGCTGAAAGGCACCGGAAACCTTGCCAAGCATATCGAATCTGTCAAAGCATTCAAGGTCCCGTACGTCGTAGCGATCAACAAATTTGCCAAGGACAGTCCTGCGGAAACAGAAGCCCTGCTGAAATGGTGTGAAGACAACGGTCATCCCGTATCCATGGCAGACGGCTGGGCAAGCGGCGGAAAAGGCATGACGGAGCTTGCGGAAAAAGTCGCGGAAACAGTTGAGAACGACAATGATTTCACACCGGTCTACAGTCTTGAGCAGCCGATCGAGGAAAAGATCGAAACGATCAGTAAGGTGATCTACGGTGCGGAAGGTGTTGAATTCAGTGATATCACCAAAGAAAAGATCGCACAGTTCAACGAAGCCGGTTGGAACCGTCTGCCTGTATGCATGGCAAAGACACCGCTGTCGCTTACAGATGATGACAAGATCAAGGGACGTCCGGAGAGTTTTGTCATACATGTCAGGGATATCAGCATTTCTGCCGGGGCAGGTTTTGTCGTCGCATATACAGGTAATATCCTGACGATGCCCGGACTTCCCAAAGTACCGGCCGCATTGAACATGGGAGTTGATGATAAGGGGAATACTTTCGGATTATTCTGATACCAGGTACAGTTCATGAGTTCTATTGCATATGTCACAGACGAGAAAATGCTAGAGTTCCACCGCCTGAACCGGAATCACAGCATGGTCTTCTGGCGTCTGAGTGCGAAAAACAGATTCAGGGATTTTAAAAAAGGAGATCTTCTCTTCTTTTTCGCGCGCCCGAACAGGGGCCGCAGGAAAGGCCTGATCGGCTATGCACATTTTGATACTTCCAAAAACCTTTCGGTCAGCCAGATGTGGAACCAGTATCAGGAAGCCACCGGCTACAACAGCGCGGCTGAACTCAAGGACGCAATAGAAACCGCATCCAGGGGGGAGATCCCTGCCAGGATGAACTGCCTGTTCCTTACCGATGTCGTCTTTTTCCTGTCACCGGTATATCCGGAGGACGTAGGTCTGAAGATCCCCTCCAATCTGGAGAGTTACTGCTATATTGACAAGAATGACCCGGGCATCACGGTAAAGATCCTGAAGGAAGCGAAAAAGAACGGGATCGACCTGTGGAGCGCAGATGAGGATTCTTCGCCGGACGAGATATTCGAACTGGATGAGATCCGCCACCAGATGACGATGATCTCGCACAGTCTCGGAAAGAATGCCGGTTCCGAAAGGGAAAGGATCGCAAGTTCCAGGATCGCCAGACGCATGCTGGCAGACAATAACTGGGAGATGATCCGGGGAAGTTCAAGCGACCTCATTTATATTACAGACGAAGTATTATACATTGCTGTTCCTTTCGTATCACAGGCCAACAACCGGAAGGAACGCGTACGCGAGACCCTGGGAAAAGCATTCTTGTACAGAGTGCTTGCACAGCAGGCGGGAATACAGAGAAAGATCGTAATAAAGATCATATCCGAGAAAAACGCGGATGATGTATCCGACATGGTGAATATATTAAATGATGGAAAACTATGATGTGATCGTGATCGGAGGCGGGCACGCAGGCATAGAAGCTGCCCTTGCGTGCGCACGTCTGAAGAAAAAAACGATGCTGCTGACGCTCAGCATCCGCAATATCGGAAAAATGCCCTGCAACCCGTCTGTCGGAGGACCCGCAAAAGGCATCGTCGTCAGGGAGATCGACGCCCTCGGCGGCCAGATGCCTGTCACGGCAGACAGAACTGCACTGCAGTTCAAAATGCTCAACAGTGCCAAAGGTCCCGGTGTCCGGGCGCTGCGCGTACAGTCAGACAAGATCGCATACGGGAAAATGATGCAGGACGTATGCCTGCATCAGGCGCACCTGACCGTCTTTGAAGGAATGGCAGTCCGGGTATGCGTTGAAAAAGACAGAATAACAGGCGTGATGCTCCGTGACGGTTCCTTCATACCCGCACGGATCGTCATCCTGACTGCCGGCACCTATATGGCAGGTGTCAATATGATATCCGATGAAGTGAAGCCGGGAGGACCCGATCTTGAAGAGACAACCGGAGATCTTTCCGCCTCGCTGCGGGAAGCAGGTCTCAGGACGTTCCGCTTAAAGACCGGTACGCCGCCGCGGATCCTGACTTCATCGATCGATTTCTCAAAAACAAAATACGAACCGGGCACAGATGCGTTCATCTGCTTTTCGGAAACGACGCAGTCGATCCGGCCGTTCAGTGAACAGGTACCGTGTTATCTGACCTATACGACACCCGAGACGCATGAGATCATCCTGGCCAACCTGATGAAGTCAAGCATGTACTCCGGCGTGGTAAAGGGTGTCGGTCCCAGATACTGCCCGTCGATCGAAGACAAGCTGGTACGCTTCAGCGACAAGCCGAGGCATCTGCTGTTCCTTGAGCCGGAGTCCCTGTCGATGGATACGACATATGTGCAGGGATTCTCCACATCGCTTCCCCGTGATGTGCAGGAGAGGATGGTGCATACCCTTCCGGGATTCGAGAACTGCATCATTAAGAAATATGCCTATGCGATCGAATATGACGCCGTCGACCCGCTGCAGATGAAGCCCAGCTATGAAAACAAATACATTGAGAACCTGTTTACCGCAGGCCAGGTCAACGGCACTTCCGGTTATGAAGAGGCGGCGGGACAGGGCATCATGGCAGGCATCAATGCATGCAGGAAACTGGACGGCAAAGAACCGCTGGTATTCGGCAGAGACGAAGCATATATCGGCGTCATGACAGATGACCTGACCGGCAAAGGCACGCTGGAACCTTACAGGCTGCTGACTTCCAGAGCGGAATTCCGGCTCCTCCTCCGGCATGACAATGCCGAGCAGAGACTGATCGGCTACGGCAGGGAAGCCGGACTGATCAGCGATGCGCGCTATGAAGCATATCTTGCGAAAAGAGATGCTGTCGATTCGCTGCGCACACATCTGAAAAACACGAATTTCCTTCTGGACGAAGAGCCCCTGCATACCTATCTGGCTGAGATCGGCTACGAAACGGATGAACACAGGGGTATCGACGGCGAAGAACTGCTGAAAAGACCGAAAGTATCCTCTGCCCGCCTGCTGCAGTGCCTCAATGAGGAAAGCAATGCCAGGATCTGCGAACAGCTGGATATCGAAGTGAAATACGAGGGTTATATCAACAAGGCAAAGCGTGAAGCGAAAAAGATGAGGGCTATGGATGATATCAGGCTCGGCATGGGATTCGATTATGACGCTGTTGACAATCTGTCCCTTGAAGGCAGACAGAAACTGAAGAAATACATGCCTGCGACCATCGGTCAGGCATCCAGGATATCCGGAGTCAATCCGGCTGATATAGCTGTCCTGCTCATCGCGATCAGGCAGCAGAAAGGAAAAACGGCATGAAAATAGAAGATGTAGTAAATTCCGTTAATGTTTACGGACTTGAGGAATCCGTCAGAGGTTCCAAATACCCGATGGCAGTCGATCTTACAACTGTCAGCAGCGAAGTAACGGAAAGGACAGTCAAGCTCGCAACAGCCAGGCAGGGAAGCGGTCATGACAACTTCCTCAACGGCATCATCGTGCAGTTTGACCTGACATTTACGAACAAGGCATGGGTGGAAGCGGAACGGTATCATTTCCTTGATTTTGTCAGTTCCCAGTCAACGATGCACAGGATCACGAAATTCGATCTGGACAAAGCCTATATCGAATATACGGATCCCAGGATCATCGAGATCATGAAGGAAAAGACCAGGGAATACAACGAACTGCAGGAAGACATCAAGAATCTGAAGGCAGAAGGCAAGGATGTCACAACGCTGAATGATGTTGCGAAGAACAAGTATCTTGAGATCCTTTATTCCAATCCGGCAGGTTTCCGCCTGACAGCCAGGATGACAACGAATTACAGACAGCTGAAAACGATCTATCACCAGAGAAGGACACACAGGCTTCCCGAATGGAGGACCTTCTGCGAATGGATCGAAACACTTCCGTACAGTGAGTTCCTGACAAGGGCGGAATAAGTGCGGACAAGACCGAAAGATGAGGACATATGACATTTGACGAGCTTCAGAAATTATGTGCACAGCAGGGCATCCTGCTGCAGGAGAAACAGGTCGATAAACTGAAAAGATACTGTGAACTGCTGCAGGAATGGAATGAGAAGATGAATCTGACCGCGATCACGGAGACCGAAGCGGTCATTGAAAAGCATTTTTATGACTGCATCCTTCCCCTTGCGGCATATGAGATCGGAGGGAAGATCGCAGATGTAGGCAGCGGCGCCGGTTTTCCCGGTGTCGTCTGGAAGATCGTCAGAGAGGATCTCGATATCACTCTGATCGAACCGACCGGGAAGAGATGCACCTTTCTGCGTGCTGTGATCGATGAGCTTGGACTCAGCGGCATCCGTGCCGTCAGCGAAAGAAGCGAGGATCATGTCAGGGAACACAGGGAGGAATATGACGCTGTGACCGCCAGGGCAGTAGCCAATCTTTCCGTACTGAGTGAATTGTGTGTACCACTTTTGAAAAAAGACGGTATTTTTGCGGCAATGAAGGGAATGAATGCGCTTTCTGAACACGAAGCGGCCCAAAATGCCCTGAAGATACTGCATTGTGAACTGATCCGGGTGCAGGATGTGAAGCTCCCGTGCGGCGAAGAGAGGAAGAATCTCTTCTACAGGAAGACAGCGAATACGCCGCAGAAGTATCCGCGCGCCTACGGTCAGATCAAAAAGAAGCCCCTATAAAGGAGACGATCATGCGCAGCATATTTGATATATTTGACAAACAGGATGCCGGCAGGGTGGTCTCGATCCCTGTCGCGAATATCAGGCCGTCCAGATATCAGCCAAGGCTCCGCTTTGATGAGCAGACGATGGATGAACTGACAGCGTCGATCAGGGAAAACGGTCTGATCCAGCCCATCACCGTCAGAAAGGTCGATGATTATTATGAGATCATCGCCGGGGAAAGACGGTTTCGTGCATGCAGACAGGCGGGATATGAAGAGATCCCGTGTTATATCATGTCACCGTCCGAAGACCAGGCAGCCCAGCTGGCCCTGGTAGAGAACGTACAGAGGGACAATCTCAGCGCTGTTGAGGAAGCCAGGAGCTATCTGCAGATCATGCGGCAGTCTTCCCTTACACAGGAGCAGGTCGCGAAAAAGATCGGCAAATCACAGTCCGCGGTAGCCAACAAGATCAGGCTGCTCAACCTTCCTGAATACATACAGGATGCAGTCGTAGACGGAAAGATCACGGAAAGGCATGCCCGCGCGATGCTGGGTGTTCCGCCGGAACAGATGAAAGATCTTTACGATACAGTAACGGAAAAGAATCTGAATGTACGTGAGACAGAAGATCTGATCGAAAAGAAGCTGAATAAAAAACCAAGGAAACGCAGACAGAAGACAAAGGGGTTCACCCGCAACCAGCAGATCGCGATAAACTCCGTCAACCAATGCGTAAAGATGATCGAAAAGATGGGGATCAAGGTATCTGTTTCCATGGATGAAGCAGATGATGCTGTCAGAATGACAGTGATATTGCCTAAGTAATAAGGAGAACACAGTATGGGTAAGATCATGGCAGTGGCCAATCAGAAAGGCGGGGTAGGAAAAACGACTACCAGTATGAATCTGGCAGCGGGACTTGCGTATGTAGGCAAAAAGGTCCTGCTCGTGGATTTTGATCCGCAGGGAAACGCCACGCACGGTATCGGCGCAAACAAAGTCACGTTTACGAAAAGCGTCTATGATGTTCTCATGAGCGATACGTCTGTTGATGAAGCGAAGGTGACCCTGCAGATGCCCCCGCTGGACGTGCTTCCCTCGACGATCGACCTGTCCGGTGCGGACGTAGACATGGCTTCCTATGAAGTCGGCAGGGAACAGCTTCTGAAGAGGAAACTTGACCAGGTCAGGGACGAGTATGATTACATCATCATCGACTGTCCGCCGGCGCTCGGACTTCTGAATACGAACGCGCTTACGGCAGCCGATTCGATCATGATCCCTGTCCAGTGCGAATACTTCGCGCTGGAAGGTCTGACGCAGCTGCTCAGCACGATCCGTCTCGTACAGAGACTCTGGAACCCGAGGCTTTCCATTGAAGGCGTGCTGCTTACGATGTTTGACGGCCGTACGAAGCTGTCCGTTGAAGTACAGCAGGAAGTCAGAAAGTATTTCAAGGAAAAGGTATACAAATGTTATATCCCGAGAAATGTCAGGCTTTCCGAGGCGCCTTCGCGTGAAGAGTCCATATTTGAATATGATACGCGTTCCGAAGGAGCCAAAGCTTATGCACAGCTCGTCAGGGAAGTGATCATTCAGAATGAGAGGGAGAAACGTTAATGGCAGAAAGAAAAAGATCCGGTCTCGGCGGAAGAGGACTTGATGCGATCTTCGGCCCTGACGTGGAAAAAGTCCTGGACGATATCCAGAACAGTTCACTGGATGTGCCGGGCAGGAGAGAACTTGAGATCAATATCAGCGAGATCCGGCCGAATCCCTACCAGCCGCGTAAGGAGTTCGATGAAAAAGCACTGAATGAACTGGCGGATTCGATCCGTGTCCACGGTATATTTACTCCGCTCCTTGTCCGCAAGGGCATCAGCGGATATGACCTGATCACAGGTGAAAGAAGACTGCGCGCCGCAAAGATCGCCGGTCTGACGAAAGTTCCCGCGATATCCGTTGACTTTACGGATGAGGAGATGATGGAGATCTCCATCCTCGAGAACGTACAGAGAGAGGATCTGAACCCCATCGAAGAAGCGACAGCTTATGAATCCCTTGTCCGCAATCTCGGCTATACACAGGAAAAACTGGCGGAAAGAGTCGGAAAATCCAGGGAATACTGCGCGAATATCATGCGTCTTCTCCGTCTGCCTTCCGAAGTGCAGCAGATGCTGGTCGATAAAAAGCTCACGACAGGCCATGTCCGGCCGCTTCTTTCCCTGAAAGAGGAAGATAAGATCTATGATGCGGCACTGTTCGTACTGAAGCAGAAACTGTCCGTCAGGGATACGGAGAATTATGTCCGCGACCTGATCGGAAACCAGAACAGGCCCGGCAGGAAAGAGAAGAACAAGGACCCGCTGGTCAGGGATCTGGAGCTCCGCATGCAGGACAGGCTGGGCACCAAGGTCAGCATCGGCCGTAGGAGCATGACAATCGCATTTACAGATACGGATGACCTTAACAGGATCCTGGAGATCCTGGACTGTCTTGACAGGTCCGTTACAGAGTGATTGATGAAAAAATACATGATTATCATGTATAATGAAAAAAGATACTAAGCGGATCCGATCGGAGGAATCATGACAGATAAAACATGGAAAGTCTTCCGGATACTGATGGCTGTCAGTGTATTGTTCGCGGTCATTGATTACCGTATCACGCTGGGTTATATATTCGGAGCCTGCGCGTCTCTGGTCACGCTGAAGCGGATCGAAAGATTCTGCGATGCGGCGATCCAGGCAAGATACTCATCGAACGTCAGGGCATTCGGCGGCTTTATGGTCAATTATATGATCATGGCTGCTGTACTGACTGCCGCAGCTGTATTCCGGAATGTATTCAACATTTTCGCAGCTGCGCTGGGATTGATGGCCATCAAACTGTCGGTCATACTGGAATCCATATTATTTAGGGAAAAGGAGGCAGCACATGGGGATCAAAGTACAGTCTGATGTATTTATCATTGTGTTTGTCACATTGCTTCTTGCCGTGACCATGATCTACCTTACGGGCAAACTGAATAAAGCAGATCCGATGGAGAAGCCCGGGGGCATCATCGTCCCGGTCCTGCTCGGCATTCAGAAGGTGCACGATACCGTAAAGGAAAATGTCGGTGAGAAGAACGCCGAGATATTTACACCGTATATCCTGACGATATCGGTATATATCTTCTTTTCGAATATTCTGAGCCTGTTCGGGTTCTCATCGCCGACAGCCAACTGGAGCGTTACGCTGATGCTGGCGATCATCACCTGGGTCATCACGCAGGCTGCGTCGTTCAAGTACAGCGGCGTAAAGAACTGGTTCCTGAGTTTTCTTGAGCCGATCCCGGTATTGCTGCCGATCAATATCCTCGGAAAATTCACATCCATTATTTCGATGTCCCTTCGTCTTTTCGGTAATATCCTGTGCGGCAGCATCATCATGTCGCTGGTCTATTCCGGGACACAGGGCCTGTCGAATCTCATAGCGGGATGGCTCGGTGCAGGCGGTTCCGTATTCAACTTCATGGGACCGATCCTGGCCCCTGTCTTACATGCATACTTTGATGTATTTGCCGGATTTATCCAGACACTGGTCTTTGTCACATTAACGATGGTATTTGTCGGTGTGGAAGTTCCGGATGATTTGAAATAAAGCATAGGAAAAGGAGGAGCTTTATTATGGATATCACAAAAGGATTGATTGCTATTGGTGCTGGTCTTGCGGTCTGTGCAGGTATGGGTACCGGTGTCGGTGAAGGCATCGCTGCCGGCCGTGCTATCGAGGCGATGGGAAGAAACCCTGAAATGCTGCCGCAGTTAAGATCCAACATGATTCTCGGTATCGCATTATCCGAAACTGCAGCGATCTATGGTTTGTTGATTTCAATTATTCTGATCTTCGTATACTGATAAGGTGCCGACATGATTGATGTGGATGTATACAATCAATTAGTGCCGAACCCGTTGACTATGGCTGTGCAGCTGCTCAGTACTTTTATACTGTTCTTTATCGCATACAAACTGCTGTGGCCTGCATGCAAGAGATACCTTGCTGCCCGTGCAGACAAGATGCAGGAAGATCTGGATCAGAGCGAAGCGGCGAAACAGGCTGCGATCGCAGACAGACAGAAAGCTCATGACCAGCTTGCGGAAGCGTCCGGCAAAGCGACCGATATCGTTAATGCGGCTGTGAAGCAGGCAAAGGATGAAAAAGCTGCGATCCTCGCCAGGGCTTCCAGGGAAGCTGAAGCCGAGAAAAAGAAGGCGCATGAGCAGATCGAAGCAGAGCGTCAGGATATGTATCGTGCCATGCAGAAAGAGATGGTGGAGATCGCCATGGCTGCTGCAGGCAAACTGATAGGTTCAAAAGATGCGGAAGAGCTTGACCGTGAAGCTATCGATGCATTTATAAAGGACGCTGCACATGATTAACGAGATCGCTGAGCGTTACGGCCAGGGTTTATTTGCCTTATGCATTGAAAACGGCACTGTAAAAGAAAAGAAGGAACAGGCGGAACAGTTCCTCAGGATCTTATATGAGGAACCGGATCTGAAGCTTTTTTTCCGTGCAGTAAAAATCTCGAAACAGGAAAAGAGAGAATTCGTTGATAAAACACTTTCCTCCTTTCTGGATGCGGATATGGTCCGCTTTATGAAACTGCTGATCGACAAAGGAAGGATCACGGCGCTGAACGAGATCCTGGAAGAATATGTCAAGCTTGCCAATGAACATCTGGGCATTGAGAAGGCTGTCATATGGTCTGCCAGGAAGCTTGCTGAAGAAGATCTAGAAAGGATCAGGAAGGCGCTGTGCACGAAGACCGGGAAAGACATCGTAGTCGAAAACAGGATCGACTCCAGACTGATCGCCGGTATCAAGGTCACGGTCGGCAGTACAGTAACGGATATTACAATGAAAAAGAAGATCGATACTATGAAAGAATTATTATTGGAAGGAGGACGGGCATGAATCAGATCAGACCTGAAGAGATCAGCGCACTGATCAAGGAACAGATCAAAAACTATGATCAGAAGATTCGTTCTGATGATGTCGGTTATGTTATTTCCGTAGGTGACGGTATCGCCATGGTCCAGGGGATCGATAAAGCAATGTCCTCGGAATTGCTTGAGTTCCCTCACGGCGTCATGGGAATGGTCATGAACCTTGAGGAAGACCATATCGGTGTCGTACTTCTGGGAAACGATACGAAGATCAGGGAAGGCGATGAAGTCAGACGTACGGGAAGGATCGTTGAAGTTCCTGTCGGCGACGGCATGCTGGGAAGAGTCGTCAACGCGCTCGGACAGCCGATCGACAATCTCGGTCCCATCAGCCACACAAAGACAAGGGATATCGAAAGAGTCGCTCCCGGCGTCATGACAAGGAAATCGGTATTCCAGCCCCTGATGACCGGTCTTAAGATCATTGACTCGATGATCCCCATCGGCAAAGGCCAGCGTGAGCTGATCATCGGCGACAGGGAGACCGGCAAAACTGCGATCGCGATCGATGCGATCATCAACCAGAAGGGCAAGAACGTAAACTGCATTTACGTTGCTATCGGTCAGAAGGAAAGTACGGTAGCCCGTCTTGTCCAGAAGCTCAGGGAAAATGACGCGATGGAATATACGACGATCGTCAACGCGTCCGCTTCCGAATCCGCGCCTCTGCAGTACATCGCCCCCTATGCGGGATGCGCGATCGGCGAGGAATGGATGGAAGAAGGCAAAGACGTCCTGATCGTTTATGATGACCTCTCCAAGCACGCGGTTGCTTACAGAACGATGTCGCTCCTTCTGAGAAGGCCTCCCGGAAGAGAAGCCTATCCCGGTGACGTATTCTATCTGCACAGCAGACTGCTTGAAAGAGCTGCGAAGCTCTCGGATGAACTCGGCGGCGGTTCACTGACTGCCCTGCCGATCATTGAGACACAGGCAGGTGATATCTCTGCATACATTCCTACGAATGTTATCTCCATCACGGACGGTCAGATCTTCCTGCAGACAGATCTGTTCGCAGCCGGCGTAAGACCTGCTGTCGATTCAGGCCTTTCCGTTTCACGTGTAGGCTCCAATGCGCAGACAAAAGCGATGAAAAAAGTATCTTCATCGCTCAAGCTTGAACTTGCCCAGTTCCATGAGATGCTTGCATTCTCACAGTTTGGTTCTGACCTGGATGCCAGCACGAAGAAGATCCTCAACCACGGTGCCGTACTGACGGAACTGCTGAAGCAGCCGCAGTATCAGCCGATGTCCATGAGCGACCAGGTACTGTCCCTGTATGCCGCAAAGAACGGTTATCTTGACAGGCTCCCGACAGACGATGTACCGGAGTTTGAAAGAGTGATGCACAGACAGTTCCATGAATCCTACTCACAGATCTGTGATGAGATCGAAAGAACAGGACTGCTTGAAAACGAGGAAGCTTTAAAGACCGCAATGGATGCGATCATGCAGGAGTTTGCACTTGTCAGGGGCGTGAACTGATATGGCGCAGTCGAAGCAGGCTTTAAGGACCAGAATCAAGTCTGTCAATTCTACGAAGAAGATCACCGGCGCGATGGAGATGATCGCCAACGCGAAGCTCGTCAAACAGAGGAACAGGATGGAGGCGAACCGTGAGTATGCCCAGATCCTGCAGGACACTGTGAATGAGATCGTTTATGAGAATCCCTTCGCGGTAAGCAAATTCCTCAAGAAGACAGAAGGAAACAGAAAAGCTACACTGATGTTCTGTTCCGATCTGGGTCTGTGCGGATCCTATAATGCCAACATGATGAAATACGCAGTTGAGCACCTTGATCCGAAAGACCCCGTCATTCTGGTCGGTACATCCTTATACAGACAGATCAGGGAAGCAGGCTTCAATCTGGTCAATCAGGAACCGATCTCGTCAGATAAGATGACATTCAACGATCTGAAGAATCCGATCATGTATCTGACAAGTCTGTTCGAAACAGGCGAAACCGATGTCGTACAGATCCTGTACACAAGATTTATCAATACGATGGTATTCCGTCCGGAAACAGATATCCTCCTGCCGAGCATACCTTCCGATCCGAAGGAAGATGATGACGGTCAGAGGGCGGAGACCATGTTTGAACCGAATGCGGAAACGATTCTGAACGAATTGATTCCGATGATGATAACGAACGTTGCCTATGCAGACTGGATGGAGTCTACGACTTCGGAACAGGGAAGCAGACGTATGGCGATGAAGACAGCGACAGACAACGCGGAAGAACTCAGCACGAATCTCAAGCTTGAATATAACAAGGCGAGACAGGCAGCGATCACACAGGAGATCACCGAGATCGTCGGCGGTTCTGCAGCTGTATAAAGAAAGAAGGTAATCTATGAGTGAAAAAGGAAAGATTAGTCAGGTCATCGGACCGGTAGTTGATATCCGTTTCGAACCGGATCATTTACCTTCCATAAAAAATGCGATCAGGATCAACCGCAGCAGTGATGATTTCATGGTTGCGGAAGTTGCCCAGCATATCGGTGACGATACCGTCCGCTGCATTGCAATGTCATCTACTGACGGTCTGGTCAGGGGCATGGAATGCGAGGATACCGGTGAGCCGATCGCTGTTCCGGTAGGGGATGCAGTTCTTGGAAGAATGTTCAATGTCCTCGGACAGCCGATCGACGGACTCGGACCCGTCAATGCGGCGGAATTCAAGCCGATCCACAGGACCGCACCGACATTCGCCCAGCAGCAGACGACATCCGAGATCCTGGAGACAGGCATCAAGGTCATCGACCTGCTCTGCCCGTACGCAAAGGGCGGTAAGATCGGTCTGTTCGGCGGTGCCGGCGTAGGCAAGACAGTCCTGATGCAGGAACTGATCCATAACATCGCCATCGAGCACGGCGGCAGATCTGTCGTAGCAGGTGTCGGTGAAAGAACACGTGAAGGCAACGACATGTATAACGAGATGAAGGAATCCGGCGTATTGAAGAACACCGTTCTGACATACGGCCAGATGAATGAATCTCCCGGCGCAAGAATGAGAGTCGCGCTGAGTGCCCTGACGATGGCGGAATACTTCCGTGATGAAGATCACCAGGACGTCCTCCTGTTCATCGACAACATCTTCCGTTTTACCCAGGCGGGATCGGAAGTCTCAGCCCTGCTGGGACGTATGCCCTCTGCGGTAGGCTATCAGCCTACACTGGCAACGGAAATGGGCCAGCTTCAGGAGAGGATCACTTCCACAGACAAAGGATCCATCACATCCGTCCAGGCGATCTATGTCCCTGCGGATGACCTGACAGACCCTGCACCTGCGACAACATTCTCACATCTTGACGCAAGACTTGTCCTTGACCGTTCCATCGCTGCCCTGGGTATCTACCCGGCAGTCGACCCGCTCGGTTCATCATCCCGTATGCTGGATCCGCTGGTCATCGGCGAGGAACACTACAAGGTAGCCAGAGAAGTCCAGGAGATCCTGCAGAGATACAGGGAACTCCAGGATATCATCGCGATCCTCGGTATGGAAGAACTCGGCGAGAACGACAAGAAGATCGTTAATCGTGCAAGACGTGTCAGAAACTTCCTGTCACAGCCGTTTGCAGTTGCGGAACAGTTCTCCGGACTGAAAGGCATCTATGTCCCTGTTGAAGAGACGGTCAGAAGCTTCAGAGCGATCCTTGACGGGAAATATGATGATCTTCCTGAAACTGCATTCATGAGTGTCGGTACGATCGAAGACGTAGTTGCGAAAGCCGAGACCCTGAAATGAGTGTCATTCACTGCCGGTTCATAACGCCGCACGGCATATATAAAGAACTGGATACGTCTATCATCAATATCGTGACGACAGACGGACACAGGGGCGTACTGCCGAACCATGTCCCGATCGTTGCGATGCTGAAGATCAGTATTCTGACACTGGTCACAAATGGTGAAAGACAGGAATACACGGTCAGCGGCGGACTGTTCTATTTCAGAAACAACACTGCCGATATACTGACGGATTCGATCGAAAACAAGGCAGAGATCGATATCAACAGAGCGAAGCGCGCGAAAGAACGTGCAGAGAGAAGACTGGCAAAGTCAGACGATCCGAACATCGACTACAAACGTGCCGAGATCGCTCTTGAAAAAGCTCTTAACCGTCTGAAGATCACCGGAAGCCTGATCAAATAACGGTCGGATTCCGTATCAGCAGAAGTTATTGCAGAAGCACCGGCAGGACCCGGTGCTTCTTTACTATGGTGCATAATGGATCATAAACGGGAATACAGCCGTCAAGGCGTACTTTCCGCTGCTGGACATACAGCGGATTCTGTTGTTAAATGATTATGTTTCCCGGGAAATGAGGCAGTATGATTAAGAGATTTTATTACGGATTATTAGGACTCCGGTACAGCTATGGATTGACAGGCCTGTCACTGATCATTATGGTGATCGCTTTCATCAAGACAAGGAAGTCCGCACCTGTTGTGGATTATCTGCTGTATATAACAGCAGCCGCACTGGCGATACTGATGTTCTTCTACTATAAGGCAAAATGGAATATCCGCTCCCAGCTGAAGCAGATCAGCGATCTCAAAGCGTTTGAAAAGGGCGGCATGGTCGATGAATCCTATATCCTGGAAGACAGGATGCTAGTTTACAGGAACCGGAAGATCATGGAAAGGCCGGTGAAGGGCATCACGAAAATGGAAGTCATTAATGCGCCGCGCGGCAGACTGCTGCTGCGGATCACGGATCAGGAAATGACCTATGAGATGGGTTCATTCGGCAGACCCGAAGCGGAACGGTTCGCCGCATTCCTGAAAAGAAGGAATCCGGAAATGGAATTCGTGAATATCACGCCGAAGGGTGCAGGGACGCTGAAAGAGCTCGGTGCACCGGATTATTGATCTGAACCGACAGGATCATGCATAAACAGTGCAGGTCCTGTTTTTATGTGAAATTTTCATAATAATTCACATATAGGGCATACAGCATACAATATCCCATTCATTACGCACATATCGCTTTCATTCTTATATAATTGAGATATGACCTGCATGCATCGCAGAATACAGGGGGAATCATCATGTCAAAGACTGTAAATACAAAATTCAGGATCATTTTTTTATCTGCTTTACTATCCCTTTTCGGCTGCACAGCCGGACAGTCCTCCGCATCGGGTACTTCCGGAGGGCCCCCGGTCTCTGAAGAGGATGCACCCGCGGAAGAAAGCACCCCTGGGGAAGAACAGGAGACAGCGTCCGTTCCCAAACTTGAACTTATGGAAGATACCGAAACAGATGTCCGCAGCTTCCTTGAGACCAGCCAGCAGATGGTAAATACGGCTGAAGTGCAGATCCGTCCGCTTACGGAAATGCAGGCAGGGGATAAGAAGAAATATACGGTCATGATCTATATGGTCGGTTCCAACCTGGAAAGCAGGTTTGGCGCTGCCACAAAGGATATTGAGGAGATGTTCTCTGCAGGCATCGATTATTCCGATGTAAATGTCCTGCTGTATACCGGAGGGTCCAGAAGATGGAATATCGATCTGCCGAGTGACAGGAACTGTGTGCTGGATCTGTCCGCAGGCGGGGATCCGGTTATTGCCGAAACAGCAGTCAGTGCAGACATGGGTGCCGCGGAAACACTGTCCGCATTTGTCAATTTCTGTACAGATCTCTATCCTGCGGAGCACTACGGCCTGATCTGCTGGGATCATGGCGGCGGTCCGCTGTATGGCTACGGGGCGGATGAACTGTATAGGAATGACACGATGCTGATGGAGGAGATGAAGAAGGCGCTGGACAGCACCGCCTTCAATGTCAGGAAACTTGACTTTATCGGATTTGATGCCTGCCTGATGGGATCTCTGGAAGTCGCCAATGTATTAAAAGATTATGCGGATTATATGATCGCTTCCCAGGAACTTGAAGCCGGCGACGGCTGGGATTATTCGTTCCTGCGCATACTGAATGAAACGGAGGATCCTGCTGAGATCGGCAAAGGGATCGTCTTTGCATTTACACAGTATTATGAAGAGAAAAAGTCGGAATTCTCCGATCCGGATGTAACGCTTTCCCTCATCGATCTTTCAAAGATCCCTGCACTTTCGGATGAAGCAGATCATTTCGCAGCCGCAATGCTGGAACATATCGATAACGGCGGCTATGCGGATATCTGCAGGATCAGGAATGACATCAAGATGTACGGCATTATAAGCACCGACCGTAAGGAAGACGGTTATGACCTTGTGGATATCGGGGACATGGCTGACAGATATGCCGGGATGTTCGCAAATGAGGCACGATCCCTTAAAAATGCCCTGGATGAAGCAGTCGTCGACCTGGGTACGAACGTGACCGGGGCATCCGGGTTATCCATGTATTACCCGTCTTTCAATCAGGAACTGCTCGCCGGTTCAAAGGATCTGCGGAAAGACCTGTTTACGGAAGAGTATACCCGTTTTATGGATAATTATACGGAACAGGGCTCCGGCACCAGTGATATCGACTGGACGATGGATACCGTACAGAAAGACGGCGACCATTATACGCTGCAGCTGACGGATGAACAGTATGAAAATGCGGCAGAAGCGTATTACTCCATATTCTATACAGATGAGAGCTTTTTCAGCTCAGAAGAGCAGATGGGGTATATCATTCCAGCTTCGACCCACAATAAGATCGATCTGGGAAACGGAAGCAGTCTGGAAATACCGGCTGTGCCCGGGATCATCACGATCGATGACGGGGAAGGATCCGCACCGTGGCAGTTCCGGCAGATCGAAGTAAACAAAAAGAATACGGAATACAGAAGTTATAATTCATATTTATATGAAAGGGATCGTGTACAGATCGACCATGTGTTTAATCTGCTGGTAAAAAAGGACAGCAAATCCGATGAACTGCAGATCGAGAAGATTTACATGAATGACGGCAGCGCCGGTCTCAGCGGTAAAAACAATATCAATATCGATGATTATAAATTCCTTGAACAGGTAACTACCTGCATGGAGGTCAGAACGGATGACAGCGGCCGGATCCTGCCGCACGAACAGTGGGAATACACGGGATCGGTCCTGACGACCAAAGTATTCCTTGGCAACAATATTTCCTTTCAATATGAACCGGTCTCCAGCTTTACGTACCAGTTCAGTTTCCAGGTCGTTGTAAAGGATATATACGGCGGATATCACGGCAGCCGGGTATTTGATCTGGAAAGAACCGCCCGTACAGAAACGGAAACAGGCGGTATTCTGTATACACTGGATGAGCATGGGTGGGTCATATCCGACGCTTCTGCAGCAGAGGGGGAAGTCGTGATCCCGGATCAGATCGACGGGAAGCCGGTCTGCGCAGCCGGTGCATACAGTTTCTATAATAATGACGCAGTCACAAAGGTGACCCTCCCTGAAAGCGTAAAGGTCATCTGCAATTCCGCTTTTTACGACATGGAAATGCTGGAAGAGATTGAGATGAAGGGTGTAGAGACAGTACAGCAGAACGGGGTATCATGTTGTTTCGGTCTGACGGACATCCGGATTCCGGATACACTGAAGACACTGGGTGACAGTGCTTTCGGCTATTGCGGACTGAGATCTGTTTATATTCCGGAAAGTGTCGGGCTCATCCAGGGTGCACCTTTCAGAGGGAATGAACTTGAGGAGATCACCGTTTCCGAAAACAATCCTGCATATACTTCAGTCGACGGCGTATTGTTTACCAAAGATAAGAAAATACTGGTTGAATATCCGCAGGAAAAGGGCACGCAGTATCAGATCCCCGAAGGAACAGAAGAGATCGGCTTTTATGCCTTTTACACAGCTCAGCTGCAAACTGCCGGGTTCCCGGAAACACTGAAAAAGATCGATAACTGCGCATTTTACGGGTGCGAACAGTTAACGGAACTGGATCTGCCGGAGAGTCTGGAATACATCGGCGGCTATGCGTTCGGAGATCTGTATTACTTCAATTATGAAGAAATATTCATAGATACGGTAAATATCGGAAAAAATGTCAAACATATCGGTGACGGGGCATTCAGCGGACAGTCCGTCAGGGAATTCACCGCAGATCCTGAAAATCCGTATTTTGCCGCATCCGGAATGTTCATTCTGAATAAGAGCGGCGAAACGATCCTGCAGATGCCGCACTATGAAGGAAGTACAATAGTTGTGCCGGACGGGGTGAAATCATTAAAGGAAGATTATTTCGGTGCAATGTATTCAGACACGGAATATTATCTGCCGGATTCCCTTTACAGATTCCCTGTTTATGTATTCAGCTATGCAGACCTGGCTGATGATAAACCGGTCTATGACTGTATCATCCACTGCAATCCGGGCAGTGCAGCGGAAGAATACGCAAAGCTTTTCAATATAAAGTATGACTATGATATGGAACTGAAAGAGCTTCAGCCCGAATGAAAACATGCATGATAAAAAATGCGTACTGCATAACGGAGATGAGGTTTTGACATTCCGCTGTCATATCATATACAATTTCAATTTGTAAACATATATAGAACGGAGTGTCTTTATGGAGAAGCAGCGTGCACAGTGGACCGGCAAAGTCGGCTTTATCCTTGCGGCGGCCGGATCGGCAGTAGGTCTGGGTAACATCTGGAAATTTCCCGGGAAAGCATTTGAAGGCGGAGGCGGCGGATTCCTGCTTGTCTATCTGCTCATCGTCATATTCCTGGGGATCCCATTGATGCTGACAGAACTGGCGATCGGCAGGGCAAGCCAGTCGAATGTCGTCGATGCATTTAAGAATCTGAAACACAAAGAGTATTCCTGGATCGGCTGGGTCGGTGTGATCGGTGCGTTCATCATCACCTGCTATTATGCCCATGTCGGCGGATGGGTGCTGCGCTATGTGTTCAGTTACCTTACGGAACCTGCGGCAGTATACAGTGATCCCCTTGGTTATTTCTACAATATGCTCGGATACAAGGCAGAGGGCATGACCTTCTTCCCGTTAACGGCTGTCCTGTTCGCGGCGCTGTTCATTGCACTGAACGCTGTCGTCATTATCCGAGGCGTGGAAAGCGGTATTGAAAAATTCAACAAGATCGGCATGCCGGCACTGTTCCTGCTGCTGATCGTCCTGCTGGTCAGGGCAGTCACACTGCCCGGCGCCCAGGAAGGCGTACGGTATCTGCTTTCCTTTGATCTTTCCAGACTGACATTCGATACAGTCATCGCTGCGCTGGGGCAGGCATTCTATTCGCTGTCCATCGGTATGGCGATCATGATCACATACGGCTCTTACCTGTCCAGAGAAGAGAGCATCCATAAAAATACCGTGCTGATCTGCACGATGGATACGCTGGTAGCGATGCTGGCCGGATTCATCATCATCTCCTCGGTCTTCGCAACCCTTGGAAGCGGGCATATCGGCAAGGGCGGCGGATTCGCATTCGTATCGCTTGCGGGCGTATTCGAACAGATGCCGGGAGGACAGCTGTTCGGCGTTATCTTCTACCTGCTGCTTCTCTTCGCAGCCCTGACTTCCTGCATCTCCCTGATCGAAAGCATCGTCGCTTTCCTGACAGAGTTCTTCCCCTGGGACAGGAAACGGGCAACGATCGGCGTCTGCGTCTTTATGTTCCTGATCGGATGCCTGTATACGGCGACGCAGGCTGCGTACCCGATAAAGGGTATCTGGTTTGACATGGCCAACGGGCTGACCTTTCCGCCGTTCTGTGATTTCATGGAATACCTGACGGACAGGATCATGATCCCCGTCTGTGCGCTCGGCAGCTGCATCTTTGCCGGCTGGGTGTGGAAGCCTGAGAATGTGATCGCCGAGATCGAAGCGGACAATACACCGTTCAGACTGGAAAAGACCTACAGTATGCTGATCCGGTACATCGCTCCTGTCGCCATCCTGATCATCCTGATCATGAGCTTTGCGACCGGGACGACACTGAGTTGAAAAAGACCTGTATATACAGCACATGTATGTACAGGTTTTCATTTTTCCATCATTGTTTTTCTGTTCGGAACATGCATAAAGACTGTATCACATATCGTTCCCGAACATCTTATCGAGCAGGAGGAGTCCTGCTTTTGTTTTGAATATGTTCTTTCGGAACTCCTGCACCCTGTTCCTGTACTTTTCACTTTCGTGGCCGTTGACAAGGAAGTCAGACTCCAGAAGTATCTGCCAGTCGATCCCGTCTACACCTGTATAGGTATGGTGATGCGTCACAAGGAAGATGACACGTTCAATGATATCTTTATCGATATCCGTATCTTTGAAGAATTCACGCAGAAGGGGTTCGCTTTCGATCTCCTGGTTCCTGCCGTCCGTATTGCCGTATTTGACGCGGCAGAGCGGACAGGCGATATCATGAACGATCGCGGCAGCTTCGAGCGTGTACTGTGTGCGTGCATCCAGGCCTTCCAGCAGGCCGATCGTATGGGCGAACGAATGTACCTTCAGGAAATGGCTTATATCATCGTGATTGCCGCCGGCCTGTCTGATCATTTTGACCATGATCTCTTCGATTTTCATATTCCGCTCCTTCTTTCTGTCATATTCATTCTACATGAAAGAGAAGCTTAATGCAGAATTAAGACATTTTCTTTCCGATACCCTTGACCGTTTGCATATATTGCATTATTATTAGTAATGCAAGGAGGGCAAAAGCCATGATACTGACGTTTGATTTTTCAAGCAGTGTACCGCTGTATATGCAGCTGCGCAACCAGATCGTGATCGGTATTGCCGAAGGAAAGCTGCAGCCCGGTGAAAAACTCCCGACGATACGGGCGCTCGCAGATGAGAGCGGCATCAATATGATGACAGTTTCCAAGGCTTACCAGATCCTGAAACAGGAGGGATATATCGTTACCGACCGCAGGAGCGGCGCTTCCGTTGCGGTAAAGGACAAGGTGCGCATCCCGGATGATACCCTGAGGGAATTAAGGCTCCGCATATCCGAGCTCAGGATCTCAGGTATGACGAAAGAAGACATTAAGGCTTTATGTGAAAAGCTGTATGAAGAAGGTGACCGATAATGAAGATCGCAACAATGGATATCGTAATGTTTGTGACAATATGCTGGATCCCGTTCATGATCGCATATATGCTGATCAATGAAACGAAGTTCAAGAAGAATATCGTGATCGGCGTCACGCTGCCGAATGAGGCGCATGACGATCCCGAAGTGAACCGCATCACAGATACTTTCAAAAAACAGACATGGGGCGTGTGCATCGCACTTACCGTGCTGTTCCTGCTCATGCTGGTGGTGCCGAACAAGATGAAGATGACGATGTGGATGATCGGCATCGAACTGACGATCATCTGCCCGTATATCCCATATATATTTAGCCGCAGGAAGCTGCTTGATCTGAAGAATGAAAGAGGCTGGGTGCAGGAGAAGAGGATCGTTACCGTCAACACATCCGCACTCTCTTCACAGAAATGGCTGTCCGCATGGCTGTTCGTACCGCCTGTGATCCTGTGCCTGGTCCCGATCCTGTTCGACAGGGACTTCATGTTTATCTATATATTACTTGCTGTCATGTGTGCATCCTTCTGGGCAGGCTACAGGTATCTGTACAGAAACAAGGCGGAGATGGTCGATGAGAATATCGAGCTTACAAAGGCGCTTTCCCAGATCCGGAAATACAACTGGGGCAAGATGTGGCTGGTCACATCCTACGCAATGGCAGCGTACTGCCTGACGATGGCGCTGATGGAAAAGACTGCAGTGTTCGGCTTCGCCGCAATGATCCTGATCACGGTCTTCGTGTGTTACGCGGCCCTGCGCATTGAGATGCGTACCAGGAAGATCCAGGAAAACCTGACCAGGAACAGCGGCAGTGAATGGTATGTCGACGATGATGACAAGTGGATCGGGGGAATCCTGTACTTCAATCCCGATGACAGCAGATGGGTCATCAACAGCAGGATCGGCACGAACTCTTCTGTCAACATCGCGACCGTACCGGGCAAGATCATGATGGTGCTGCTTGTCCTGCTTATGCTCGGGCTTCCGTTTATGGGTGTCTTTATGGATTCCCTGGGATCGCAGCCGATCGAGATGGCGGTCACGGAAGAAACAGTGACTGTGAAGTCCGGCATGAAGACATATACAGTGGAAAAAGATGATATAGCCGAAACAGAACTGCTGGCTGAACTGCCTGCCCTCAGAAGGAAATGGGGCACAGGCATGGACACCTACCTGGAAGGCAAATTCTCATCGGATAGTATGGGTGCTGTGAATGTGATGCTTGATCCGACACAGGGACCGTTCATCCTGATCAAAACGGAAGACGGCGCATACTACCTGTTCGGCACAAGGGACCAGCAGAATACGATCGGGATGTATGAACAGATAAGTAACTGAGTTAATGGAGTAAGTTCATGCGTGATACGGAATTCAACAGGGAACAGACCGTAAAATACCTGGTCTGGACATTCGCGATCGCGTATATCCTGCAGATCGCTGCGGCATATCTTTACAACAATGTGAACATAATGGCCGGACAGGCTCTGGTCATGCTGGTGATGTTTGTCCCGGCACTGGGTGTGCTGCTTTCCGGTGCAGGTCTGAAAAACATAGGCTGGAAGCCGCAGATCCGCAGGAATATAAAGCTGATCCTCACCGCCTGGTTTACCCCGGTGATCCTGACAGCAGCAGGTGCGGCATTATACTTCATGGTCTTTCCGGGACACTTCGATCTCAGCGGGGGATATATCGTCCAGAGTGCAGGGCCCCGGGTCCTTGAACAGATGGAAGCACAGGGTCTCACCTATCCCCTGTATATCCTGGTCAGTCTGGCCGGCATCGTTACCTATGCACCGCTGGTCAATATGTTTCCGGCGCTGGGGGAGGAGATCGGCTGGCGCGGCTTCCTGTACCCGCAGCTGAAGGCCCGCTTCGGCAGGAAGAAGGGCTGGATCCTCGGCGGCATCATCTGGGGTGCATGGCACTGGCCCCTGATCTGGCTGATCGGTTATGAATACGGTGCTTCGGCGGCCAATACCGCAGACTATGCGGGATTCCCTGTGTCGGGGATGCTGCTGTTCTGCGTCATCGCGGCAGGATTGGGGATCCTGCACGGCTGGCTTTATGAGAAAAGCGGCAGTATATGGGTGCCGTCGCTCTTCCACGGGGCGATCAACGCAGCAGCTTCACTGCCGCTGGCAGTCTGCCTGACCAATACCGGTACAGCCAGACTCCTCGGACCTGCACCGATGGGCATCCTTGCGGCCGTGCCGTTCCTGGCAGCCGCAGCGGTATCGCTGATACGCAGCGAAGAAACACAGTAACTGCCGTTCTGTATAAAACATATAATATCGTTCCATACAGCCATTCATTCCATTGGGAAACAATGGCTGTATTTCTTTTTCGGCTGCTGTATGCGGGGCTTTGCGGTTGACATTGAAAGCGTTTCAACCTTTATTCTGATTGTAATAGTAATGTAAAGACATAATCAGGAGGATTCGTATGAAACGTATAGGACAGATCCTGGTTTGTGCAATGCTGTTGACCGCGGCAGGCTGCTCCTCGCAGGGGTCAGGCGGCTCATCCGCCGGCTCTGCGGGTAGCAGTGCTGCGGGTAAATATTCTGCAGGTACATATACAGGCACATCACAGGGGTTCGGCGGGGAAGTATCCGTAACGATCACGACAGATGCCGAAACAATTACGGAAGTTTCTGCCGAAGGCGCAAATGAGACCCCGGCAGTCGGCGGCGCAGCACTCGAAGAACTGGCAGCGCAGATCAAAGAAGCACAGTCTGCTGAGATCGACGGTGTCAGCGGTGCAACGATGACGTCGACAGGCATACGCGAGGCAGCGCAGAAGGCGATCAATGCGGCTATGGGCATTGAAGAGGCAGCTGAAGAAACAGCGGGCATCCCGGACGGCACATATAACGGGAAAGCCCCCGGCTTCGGCGTCATGAAGGAGATGGAACTGGCAGTCACATTTGCGGACAATAAGATCACAAAGATCGAGACGGTCTGTGCGGGTTCTGCCACACAGGCGGATGAAGACGAATACAGCGCGATCTATGAAACGGTCGATAAGTTCCTGTATCCCCGCATCATTGAAGCCCAGAGCCTGGCGGCAGATTCGATCTCCGGTGCTACGGTATCCAGCAATGCGGCGAAGACGATCATCGCAAACATCATCGATGAGAACGGCGGTGATTCGTCTCAGTGGAAGACACCTGTTGAAAAGAAAACAGAAACCGTCACACTGGACGGGTATGATGTGATCGTCGTCGGACTCGGCGGCTCCGGACTCACATCCTATATCAGCGCTGCGGAAAACGGGGCGACAGTATTCGGTATTGAAACGGCTGCCAAGATCGGCGGAAACGGCACGAATACAGCGGGTCCCCTGGCAGTCAACCCTCCCAGCAAGGTCGAAGAGAACGGCGGCGAACAGCTGGTCGATCCGGATGAACTGCTGCAGGCGTGGATGGAGTATACAGACAATGACGCCAAGGAAGAACTTGTAAAACTGTTCATCGATGAATCCGGCGAAACGATCGACTGGCTCCAGGATAACTATGACTTTGCTTTCCCGATGCCCATGCTGGCGTTCTATGATTCCCACCAGTGGCCCCTGTGGACGTTCTATTATGACAAGACGATGACCAGCAAGGACATTGCCTTCAACAACTCCATCGAGCAGGCAAAGGCACTGAATGAGAAGAATGACTACATGACTGAGCTTACTGCGAAGGAACTGATCGTTGAAGACGGCGTCGTAAAGGGTGTCCGCTGTGAATACTATGACGGCACTGTCTACGAGGTCTTCGGCGACAGCGTGATCCTGGCTTCCGGCGGCTACATCGGCAATGCGGAGATGACGCAGAAGTATACAGGCTATACATGGCATACAAAAGGCATGACACAGTGCGACGGTTTTGCGATCGCGGAAGGTCTGAAGCTCGGCGGCGCTTTATATAATGAAGATGTCGGCGTAGAGGACCATATCGCCCAGCTGGATACGATCATCCGTTCCGATGACTATTCCAATGATGACAAGAGCCTTCTGACATCGCTTGTCCTGGATCTGAACTACCAGTTCATCGACAGCAGCGGGAACAGCTTCGATCCGAATTATAACGGCCTAGGGATCGCATTCAACGCATGGGAGGCAGGCTCCAATTACTATGTCCTGATCAATGAAGAAGAGATCGCTTCCATTAAGGAAAACGGTCTGATCTCCTTCAACGCGCCGATGTTCTTCAACCAGGGCGGTACCTATGAAGAAGGAACGCCGGTGGAGAATCTGGATGATATCCTGGCAATGGGCGAAGCGTTCAATGACGTGATCATTGCCGATTCAAAAGAAGACCTTGAAGAGAAGCTCGGCTTTACGATCAGTCTGGATGATATCCACGGCCAGACGGAAGGCAGGATCGTCTGCATCAAGGGTGCTGCGTATGTATACAGCACATGCGGCGGTCTGGATGTCGATACAAATATGAACCTTCTGAAAGAAGACGGCACGCCTGTTGAAAATGTATATATCGTCGGCAACGATTCACTCGGTACACTGAATGAATCGGACAAGGCATATGTCACATACGGCGGATGCGCGCAGGGATGGGCTTTAACGTCCGGACGTCTTGCAGGAAGGAACGCAGCAGAAAAATACGCTGGTGAATAACTGATGAATGACTGCGGTCCGGGATCGCAGTGAAAGACCGGAGGTAATCGATGAATATCAAGCAGGCAAGTGAAAATACGGGCATATCACGGGAAATGATCCGCTTTTATGAAAAGAAAGGTATTATCGATCCTGCCCGTCTGGGCAACGGATACCGTAACTACTCTTTTCACGACCTTCTTATGCTGGTGATGGCCAGACAGTACAACTGCCTGGGAATAGAACTGAATAAGGTCGCGGAACTGTTCCATGAAAATGATATAGAGAAGTTCCGGGGAGAACTCAGCGGTGCTGTTTCACAGCTGCAGGAGGAAGCCGACTGGCTGCTGCAGAGACTGCGGTATGCACGTATTCTGGAACTGATATTCACGATGGCATCGGAAGGACGTGAATACTGTGTGATCCCGCATGAGCAGTTCTGTTATTATCCGCGCGCGGATTACCGATGCTTCGCATCGCTGTATGCCTACAACAGTGCAACGCCCGTGCTCCGCATCCAGCGTGATGACCTTGCGCAGGAAGTATACCCGCAGGAACAGGGGATGCTGTTCATTAAGCCTGTAAACACGGAGCTTCCGGTATACAACTATGACGAAGGGGAGTTCTTCCTCTTTGTCCGGCATGACGAACCGAGTGAAATGATCTGCAGGAAGACGATCGAACCGATGCTGGAGATCATTGAAAAAGAAGGCTATGAAATAAACGGGGACGTATTCGCTTTCCTGGTCATGGGCGATACGCAGGATAATAAAAAAGACCTTACATGTTTCGAGTTTGAAGTGAAGAAGGTCTGAAAAAGTCATATTGATATCTTTTTGCCGGTAAATCGGATACATTGATAAGCGGAGGTATAAACATGGATAAGTATGTCTGCCCCTGCGGATATGTCTATGATCCCGAGATCGGTGATCCCGACAGCGGAATCGAACCGGGAACGGCGTTCGAAGATCTTCCTGAAGACTGGACCTGCCCTGTCTGCGGATTATCAAAAGACATGTTTTCTCAGGAATAATGAAGAGATCTCGTATTCAGGATGAATCCTGTGCGGGATCTTTTCTTTTCAAAACACACGGATGACAGCGGACAG
Organism: Solobacterium sp.; assembly: GCA_024698805.1. Taxonomy (GTDB): domain Bacteria; phylum Bacillota_I; class Bacilli_A; order Erysipelotrichales; family Erysipelotrichaceae; genus Bulleidia. The sequence continues at coordinate 1,176 of JAILQT010000097.1, read as the reverse complement.
AAAAAACGCGAACACTGCAGGCTGTACAGTTACAAAAAAGTGCGTACTTCACGATTCGTACGGAATCATCCAAAATGAATACACAGGGAGGTAACGAATATGTCAGAACTGCCTGAAGCGATCCGGGAAAGGGTGCTGAGCGGCATTTTCAGTTCCTGTGCGACTGTTTTTGTATGCCCGCGGTGTTTCTGAAGCAGACGGATTATCGTTGTATACTCCCGGATCTGCGGGGAAACAGAAGCCGTTTCCGTATAGGAAGCGGGACCGGTCTGTTCCTGGAGATAGTTATGCTGTTCCGACAGGTTATAGTTGATGATGTAATCGGGAAGATCCCGCAGATGAAGCGTTGCAAAGGCGTTACATTGACAGCGCGTTCAATCACGCTCTCCAGTTCATTGTTGTTGCCGGGCCAGCTATAATTCAGCAGTGCGTTCATACATTCTGTGTCGATGCGGACACAGCGGCGGACTGGTCGGCGCGGAAGCTGCGCTTGAGTTCGGAAAACAGGGCAAAGATGTAACGATCATTGAAATGCTGCCGGGTATCGTCATGCAGGATGAACCGCTTTCTCAGATCTCCCTTATGAAGCATCTGGCTGCTGAGAATGTTGTATGTCTGACAAACAGTACCGTCAGGGCGATCAAAGACGATGTTGTGGAATATACGGACAAAGACGGAAATCTGCAGAAGATCGCATACGATACGGTCATCAGCGCGACAGGCCTGCGCTCCGATACCGAAGCGGCAGAACAGTTCAGGGGGACTGCAGCTAAAGTGTTCACGATCGGCGACGCAAACAAAGCAGGGAAGATATTCCAGTGCTTCCATAATGCATGGCACGCGGTAAGGAATATCTGACCGTTTAACTGCATATCGCAGTCGAGTATCTGATCGGCAGACAGATCCATGAAAGAATCAAAAAACATGCGGGTAAGATCCGACGGATCCTTCCGCATGTTTTCTCTGTTCCCGGTATCAGTCTTTCCGGATCATGATCTGGCGCATTTTCCCCTTGATGCGGATACTGTCCGCATAGACAGGCTCATAGGCTGTCACCAGGCTGTAGGTATCCTGGATCTCCAGTGTGCCGATCTTCTCAAATTCCATGACCGTGCATAAAGCGCCGATGACATCCTTCGGACGTATCTTGTCTTTCCGGCCGCCCCGGATCATATA
>JAILQT010000094.1 GCA_024698805.1 Solobacterium sp. | reverse complement strand
GCTTTCGAACGGACGCTAATTGGTCCAAGGAGGCGTACGTCACACCAATGCCATCTCATTCTAACAGTTTCAACAATGAGAGGATGTGATCCTGGCTGGATGTCAGGTATTACACCCGTACCTATATAGTAGGAGGAGGCGATATTCGCCAAAGGGAAACTGATTCCCAAATACATGGCAGTGAAACATTTCTATGAGACGAAGAACTGGAGTATCAAATGGATGTGCAAAGTACTTAATATTTCCCGCGCAGCCTACTATAAATGGCTGCACAGGAAGCAGACAGAAGAGGAGATCGAGAATGAACGGATTGCACAGCTGATACTCGAATATGACGGGAAATACAAACATACACTTGGCTATCGCCGTATGAGGATGTATATCAACGCATTCAACCATAAGAACTACAGCCGCAGAAGGATCCAGCGGATCATGGAGAAGCTTGGCGTAAAAGCACAGATACGGAAACAGCCAAAGAGATATAAGAACTCAGCACCTGAGACAACAGTCGAGAATCTGCTGGGAAGAGACTTCCACGCAGAGAAGCCAAACGAGAAATGGACTACAGACGTAACAGAATTCAAAGTTCCCGGAAGCACTAAGAAGATCTATCTGAGTGCCATTCTGGATCTTTATGACCGGTCAATCATTGCATTTGTACTCAGCCGCAGAAATGATAATAAACTTGTATTTGATACATTCCAGAAAGCTGTGGATGCCAATCCGGATGCGGCACCGGTCTTCCACAGTGACAGAGGCTTCCAGTATACAAGCAAGGTATTCCAGGTAAAGCTGAAAGAACAGGGAATGATACAGTCAATGTCAAGAGTCGGACACTGCATCGACAACGGACCGACAGAAGGATTCTGGGGGATACTTAAATCAGAACTGTATCTGCTGTATGAGATCCATGATGAGGCAAGTCTGATCGATTCAATTAAAGATTATATTCGTTACTATAACGAAGAGCGTCTGCAGGAAAGGTTTGGCGGACAGACGCCGGAGCAGGTCAGGGAAGCGGCACTGCTGGCGATTAAACAGGATAAACAGCCTAAAGATTATCCGATTCCTGAAAACAAGAGAATCGAGAAATACTGGGCCATGATCAAAGCTAAACAGCAGGCTGCAAATCAGGCAGTCTGATAGTCAAAAGCAAACTGATCAACATAAAGATGTTTTCATAATGGAAAAGCATTAAACCGGCTGCAGCGGACAGCACGGCGGGCAAAAAATATTGAGGATGGGGTACCCCATCCTCAATATTTTTTGAGATAGTGCAATGATTTATTTTCCCTGTCTACTTGACAGGAGTCAGGTCATGACCACAGGTTTTTCATTTTCAGATCAGTCTTCCGACAGTGACTTCCGCCCTGCCGAGATTGACAACGTCGCCGTTCCGGAGCCTTGTCTTCCCGCTGGAAAGCAGGCGGACATCGTTATGGAACGTCCCGTTGCGGCCGTTCAGGTCTTCGATATACGGGACACCGTTCTCCAGTGTGATCACTGCCGCGTTGCGGCTGACAGAGGATTCCAGGATCTGCACGCCGCAGCTGTCTGCCCTTCCGATCGTGCAGGGGAAACTGTCAACTGTCTGATCCCTGACTTCACCGTTGACATCGATGGTGAGGATCATGGCTGTGACATCAGGTTCCTTGACAGCCACAGGCTGTGCCTTCGGAGTAAAGTGTTCCTCGATCTTCTGCATATCTGTTGATGCAGTATTCTCTTCTTCGTCCGTGATGATGCCGGCAAGGATCTTTTCCTTTTTCTTTCCTTTGACCTTTTTCGGCCTGCCGAGCTCATTTCCGTCTTCGTCAATGTAATAGATATTCCTTTTTATACCCAGGAACAGCAATGCAAGCAGAAGGACGCCGACCATTCCTGCCAGTGCATAAATTATCAGCTTCGTAATTTCCGGATCATTCAATAAACTGCTCATATTCCCACCCCTCTGAATAACTACGCATATTCTACAACAGAACTTTCACTAAATCCATTTAATAAATGCTTACGTCGTGGCTGGATTCATAGCGTATGCGGACAAAGACCGCAATATCCACGGCGATCACGAATACATAGAACAGGATCATGGATCCCTTGGACATCAGGATCCCGTCATATATGGAATGCAGCGCAACGGGGAACAGGTAGGCAGCGAGGCTGTTGATGCGCCTGCCGGTTTCGTCGCCATGTGTCCCGCAGATCTTTGCACGGCCGTAGAAAACGCCCATGAATACGGAAAATGCCAGATGCGCCGGGATCGCCAGAAGCGCCCTCGGTACGGCAACTGTAAGCCCGTACATGAAAATATACAGGATATTCTCAACGGCTGCGAAGCCGAGCGATACAAATACGGCATACAGCAGTGCGTCATACCGGTAATTGAAATTCGGATCGTTCCATGTATATTTCTTCAGATATCTGAATTTGGCGAATTCTTCCGCGAATCCGACCATGACCGCGTTCAGAAGGCCGAACTGCGCCGTCGAAAGCGAAAGATTCCCCAGCAGCAGGTACATGAGGTTCTCGCCGACTGTCTCGAGGATGAACGCGATGACTGCCGCGAACAGCCCGCCGAGAAGCAGTTTCCGCAGAAGGTATGCAGGCTCCCTGTCTTTGTTGTCATGCCTGTATACGAGCCACATCAGCAGGGCGGCAGGCCCTACTGCCGCTGCCAGATATACATAAACGGAATACGGCAGGATCATCAGGGCTGTTCCTTTCCGTGAACAAGGTCATACAGCTTGTTTTTCGGTATCCCTGTTTCGCGGGATATGTTCTTCACAGCTTCCGACCTGCTCGCACCGTTCTCCATGCACTCTTTCAGCATGGACATGATATGCCCCATATCCACATCCTTGGAATAATCGTCATGATTTCCTTCCACGACGACGACCATCTCGCCTTTGAGGTCTTTGCATTCTTCCAGGATCTCGCTGATCGTCCCGCGGATGAATTCCTCATGGATCTTCGTCATTTCCCTGCCGATGCAGATCCTCCTGTCGCCGAGCACTTCCAGGCATGCCTGCAGCATCTTCTCAATGCGGTGCGGCGCTTCATAGAAGATCATCGTCATCGGATAGTTCCTGTATTCGCGCAGTTTTTTCCTGCAGTCATTCTGCGATGAGGGCAGGAAACCTGCAAAGAGGAACGGCTGGACGACGAGTCCGGACGCGACGAGCGCGTTCAGCACGGCGCTGCAGCCGGAAACAGGCACGACATTGTAGCCGAGCGCAGTCACATCGCTGACGACCCTCTGTCCCGGATCGGAGATCAGGGGATAGCCTGCATCGCTGATCAGGGCAACGTTCTTTCCCTGCGAGAGCAGCTGCACGATGCCTTTTGCGGAAGGTACCTCATTGAAATTCTGGTAGGAGATCAGCCGCGACGAGATCCCGAAATGTTTCAGGAGGTTCCCGCTTGTCCTCGTATCCTCACAGGCAATGACATCCACTTCCTTCAGGATCTCAACGGCACGGGGCGTCATTTCACTGAGATTACCGATCGGCGTAGGGACCAGGTACAGTGTCGGCATTTCATTTTCAAACGATTTCTGCCGTCTCATTTACTCCTCCTGCTTTTTCTTTTTGCCGAATGTCCTTACGGTAACGTTCTTGACCTCGGGCTTTCTTTCCCGGTTCCTGTCATTGAAGCGTTCCGTATTCCTTTCATTGTTTCTTTCGTTTCTTCTTTCGCCTGTATTCTTTTTTGCAGGCCTGTCGTTCTGTCTGCGCCTGCTGTTCTGTTCATTGCGGCTGTTCTTTTTCGTGTTCCTGTTTTCCTTTTCCGCAAAGGAAGGAAGTTCCATCGAAACATGTTCTGTGCGCTTCTCCTGCGGATCGTTCAGCCTTGTGACGGTCTTGCGGATGACCTTCTTTTCCTCGCCTTCCGGCTTTCTCGGAACGATGACGCCCTTGCGGGGGATCGCTTTTTCCTTCAGATCATCAAAGGTGATGAAGACAGCCGACTCCCTGTTTTCCAGCTTGGCAGTCGAATTCATGACATTCATCGACGTGATGCGGTAGATCGTATCTTCATATTCGACCTGGGAGCCCATTTTCGGCAGGCCCTCTGTCGCTTCCTTGTAGTCGGAATCTTCATATTTCAGGCAGCACATCAGCTTGCCGCACATGCCGGAAAGCTTTTCGATATTCAGCGCGAGCATCTGGTTCTTCGCCATATTGATGGAGATCACGTCAAACCGTTCTTTGTAGCGCCTGCAGCAGCACTCCATGCCGCACATGCCGATGCCGCCGACGATCTTTGCCTTGTCCCTTTCCCCGATCTGCCTGAGTTCGATCCTGCAGTGCAGGATGGAGCCGAGTTTCTTCAGGAGTTCACGGAAGTCGACGCGCTGGTCCGCCAGATAGATGAACAGGATCTTGGAACGGTCCAGCGTATACTGGGCGCTGAGCAGGTTCATATCCAGACCGAGTTCCGTGATCTGGTCCTGGCAGATCCGGAAAGCGGATTCCTCCATCTCAAGGTTCTGCTCATAATCATACATGTCGCGTTCCGTCGCCCTGCGGATCACGGGCTTTGTCGGCATATGCAGATGGTATTTCTCGATCTGCATCGCATCCGCCTCGACTTCACCGATCTCATAACCCTGCTGCGTCTCGACAACGACCATGTCCCCCTTGAAGAAACGGTCGCTGAAAGTACCGAAGGAATACGGCTTTCCCGCATTGCGGAACTTTACCGCAACAGAGTAGGTGTATTGTATCTCTTCTTCCTGAAGAGCATCTTTTTCATCAATGTTCTCACTCATTGACTGCCTCCAATCTATGGAAAGTCTGGCTGACCAGGAGATTCAGGTCATTGAAGCGGTTGACCTTGTCCCTCTGCTCGCTCAGAAGGATCACCAGCTTCCCGTAATATTCTTTTTCCTTGTTTGCAGTTCTTACTGCCTCCGTGTACCAGTCCGGGCCGCCGCTGCTTTCCGTGATCACATCATGCGCATACATGAGCATCAGGTCGAAGAACAGGTTCAGCATCCGGATATTGGACTTTTTGGCTTTCTGGGTGTCCGATGCCTGACAGCGCCAGGAAACATCATAGTCGATCAGGAACTCATCGCGGATCAGTCCGCCGATCCCCAGCATCTGCTTCATCATCATAACAGCCTTTTCGTATTCTTCCGACTGCACCAGCTGTTCTGCGCTGTCGAATTCATTCCGGATGCGCGATACGAAGTATGCGCTCTGCGGGTCGATCCCCTCCTGCAGGGCATCTTCGTAAAGGACTTTCACGGAGGCAGGGACAAATGTCAGGACTGTGCATCTTGAGATGATCGTCGGCAGGAGCCTGTTGATGTTGTCCGTCGTCAGGATCGCCGTGATCCCGCTGCCGGGTTCCTCCAGGAACTTCAGCATGCTGTTCTGCGCCGCGATGCTCGCATTCTCGGCATTCTCGATGATATAGACCCTCTGTCCGCTTCCCTTTTCCAGTGCCGTCCTTGAAAAACGGTCCTGCAGGGAATCGATATCGTCCTTGGAGATGGCTTTCTCTGCGCCGCTGAGGATGATCAGGTCCGCAAAGGTACCGTTTTCCACGCGCCTGCATGTACGGCACTCTTCACAGGCAAGGCCTTCCTGCTTCTCACAGAGGATGCTCTGCGCCAGAAGGACAGCCGCTTCGTGCCTGCATGTGCCTGCAGGGCCGCTGAAAAGCCAGGCGGAAGATATCCTTCCCTCCCTGCATGCATTCTCAAGCGCCTGAAATACCACAGGCTGTCTCTGTCTGACGATATCTTTATTCATCCAGCAATCCTTTTACTGCCCGGTAAGCGTCTTCGATGACTTCGTCCTTATCCCTGGACGCGTCGATAATGATCATCCTGTCCCTGTAGCGGCGGATGACTTCCTTATATCCGGCGAAGACACGCTGATGGAATTCCAGACTCTCCTGATCCAGGCGGTCAAGGTATTCCCTTCCTTTATTGATGCGCTCAAGGCCTGTTTCGGCATCGACGTCCAGGTAGACCGTCTTCTCCGGCATATGGCCCTGCACCGCAAACTGGTTGATCGCAAAAACAGCATCGATGCCGATCTGTCTGCCGCATCCCTGATAGGCAAGGGAGCTGTCGATAAAACGGTCTGAGATAACGGTGATGCCGTCTTTCAGCAGCGGCAGGATCTTTTCCACGAGATGCTGGCGGCGCGAAGCAGCATACAGCAGGGCCTCTGTCCTTTCATCCATTGCCGTATTTGCCGGATCAAGTATAACATCCCTGATCTGTTCCGCAATTCCTATACCGCCGGGTTCACGCGTATACTGAACCTTGTATCCTTCTTTCTGCAGTCTTTCCGTAACTGCTTTACTGACAGTTGTTTTGCCGCTGCCGTCCGGCCCTTCAAAGGTAATAAATAATCCGCGTTTCATATGCGTAATATTATAACATGTGTAAAGAAAAAACCTGAAGTAACTGATATACCTCAGGTCATTCGCTTTAGTCTACAGTAACTCTGATGCCGGGGCCCATTGTTGTGGAGAGCGTGATGTTCTTCATATATGTGCCCTTGACTGCAGCAGGCTTGATCCTCTTGATCTGGTCGAAGATCGCCCTGTAGTTTTCCTGCAGAGCCTCGTCTGTGAAGGATACCTTGCCGATCATGACATTGATGTTGCCTTCTCTGTCAACACGGTATGTAACTTTACCCTTCTTGATCTCGTCGATCGCCTGTGCAACATTCATCGTAACAGTTCCTGTCTTGGGGTTAGGCATCAGGCCTCTCGGACCGAGCAGCTTACCCAGACGGCCGAGCTGTCCCATCATATCAGGTGTAGCAACGATGATATCGAAACCGAGCCATCCGTTTTTGATCTCTTCAAGGATCTCTGCGCCGCCGACGAAGTCAGCGCCTGCAGCCTTGGCCTCATCGACCTTGGCACCCTGTGTAACTACCAGCACCTTGACTGTTTTGCCTGTTCCGTTGGGAAGGACCATAGCACCTCTGATGTTCTGGTCTGCCTGACGGGGGTCAACGTTCAGATAGAATGATACTTCGACGGAAGAATCAAACTTTGTGCAGGATGTCTTCTTTGCGAGTGCGATCGCATCCTTGTAGTCATATGTGATAGAACGGTCTACCATAGCTTTAGCATCTTTATACTTCTTACCTGCCATGATCAGTTCCACCCTTCTATTTCGATACCCATGTTGCGGGCTGTACCGGCAACGATCCTCATAGCCGCTTCAACATCATTGGCATTCAGGTCAGGGAGCTTGTATTCAGCGATCTCTCTGAGCTGGGCCTCTGTGATCTTGCCGGCTTTGACAGTCTTCGGTGTACCGGAAGCTTTCTGTACGCCTGCAGCCTTCTTCAGAAGAACAGCAGCAGGAGTTGTCTTGATAACGAATTCAAATGACTTGTCTTCAAAAGCAGTGATGATTACAGGGACGATGTCGCCTGCACGATCCTTCGTAGCTGCATTGAACTCAGTGCAGAACTTAGGCATGTTGATACCTGCAGAAGCAAGTGCCGGACCCGGTTTAGCGCCGCCTGCCGGGAACTGAAGTTTGCAAACTTTCGCAATTCTCTTTGCCATGTGGCTTCCTCCTTATAGAATATCCACATGCAGTGGTATAACGGATCATATCCTCCCACGCATGCGCACAAAAAAAGTGTGCGGAAACATAATAGTATAAATACAGTCCCACGTCAACTAAAAAAGAAGCTTTCGCTTCTTATTCATCCGTGACTTTCTGCAGATCGTTATATGCGATGTCGGTCGGCGTTTCCCTGCCGAACAGCATCGTCATAACATTGGCGATCTGTGTCTGGTCATTCATGGAGCTGACCCTGCCCTCCATGCCGGTAAACGGACCTGTGAGGATCCTGACGGTATCACCGACAGCGAAGTCAACGACCACGTTCTTGTCGCTCTGACCCATTCTCCTGAGAATCGACTCCATCTCATCCGCGGAAACAGGGAAAGGCTTTGCGCCGCCGCCGGAGGAACCGATGAATCCGGTGACGCCCGGTGTGTTTCTGACGACATACCATGCTTCATCCGTCATCTTCATCTCAACGAATACATAGCCGGGGAAGATGTTCTTCATCTTCTCGACCTGTTTTCCTTTTTTGATCTCGATCTCGGGCTCTTCGGCTACGAGGATACGGAACAGCGAGTCCTGGATACCCATGGTCTCAAGACGCTTTTCCAGATTATCCTTGACGCGCTTCTCATGACCGGAATATGTATTGACTACATACCATCTCTTCTCGTTCTCATCATCGATCACGGGATTGACTTTCTTCTCTGACATATCAGACTCCTATTCCGATGATCTTCAGAAGATATGTGATCACAAAATCGCACAGTACAAAGAATGCAGCGAAAAATCCTGTAAATACCAGGACTTCCCCTGTATTCTCAACGATGCCGTTCTGACCGCCCTCGGATCTGAGCTTCGGCCAGCGTACACGCTTTGCCTCTTTGCGGATACCGCTTAATGTAAGCCATGTATCATTTACAGGTCTGTTCGTCTTTACTTCCTTTTTCTTTTCTTCAGCCATGACGGAAGCCTCCTATTTCGTTTCTTTATGGAGTGTTTTCTTGTTGCACTTCGGACAGAACTTCTGCAGTTCCAGTCTCTTCTTGCTGTTTTTGGACCGGTTCGTGGTGTAGTTCCGGGACATGCAGATCTCACATGCAAGGATGATCTTATCATCTTTAGCCATGACGAAAACTCCTTTAACGCCTAACTACTTTATCATAGACATTTCTGAATCGTCAATCATGTTTATTTTTTTGACCCGGTAATTTGAGGATATCATGCCGGATCTTTTTCTTTGCGCTGCATAATCTCGCGTTATACGTCTTCCTTGAGCAGTTCAGGCTGTCCGCGCATTCATCCGACGTTTCGTATTTCTGGTATGCACGGATCGCGTCCAGCTCCCTGACGGTGAACAGATGCGATGAATTCAGCAGCTTTTCACGCGCATTCTCAAATGAAGTATAGTATTCCGGTTCAAACAGGCCGTAATTCTGCGAGACGCAGTCATACAGGATGCTCCCGGTGTCGGTCACGCTGTCCAGCGGGACCGCATCCAGCAGCACCTGCCTGTTTTTGTAATAGAGCCGCAGGCAGTTGTATGCTTTCCGGCGGATCACCACTGTAATGAACGTGCTGAAGCCTGCACCCCTGTCTTCCCTGTACAGATCGATCGCCCTTACCGCCGCGGTGTGTGCCTCCTGGATCATATCCTCACGCATGAATGTCATCTCCTGCCTTGTCTGCAGGACGAACGATACATTGACTTCACTCTGGATCCTGCAGTAGCGGACCAGCCTGCGCAGTGCATATGTGTCGCCTGCATGGTACATATACAGCAGTTCATTGATATTTTCCATGATCTGGACCTCCTGCGGGTCTATTGTCGCACAGAACAGTCTGCAGATGATTCAGCGTTTATTCACACTTTCCTGTCTGTTTTCCTGCAGAAACAACAGCAGTTTTTCCACATTGTGTTGAAAAACGGTACGGGTCACCCCGTACCGTGTTCGATCATGGATTCAGACAGACGCCTGAAGATGAGAAGTTGTAAGTCTTTGTGCCGATCTTCCTGGAACCGGTGACCATCGCACCGCTTGTGTCCAGGTAATACCATTTGCCGGACAGCTTCAGCCAGCCGGTCTTCATCGAGCCGTCAGACTGCAGGTAATACCACTTGCTGCTGATCTTCTGCCACCCTGTCAGCATCGCGCCGTCGCTGCCGAGGTAATACCATTTGCCGGACAGCTTCAGCCAGCCCGTCTTGACCCAGCCGTCGGCATCAAAGTAATACCACTTTGTCCCGATCTTTTTCCACTTGTTCCTGGGATTCTCGACAAGCGGCGCCGCTTCCTTCGTGCTGGGAAGGACACCGAGCTTGTAGGTGATCCCCTTCTTCCATCCCGCATGCGAGAATTCGAAGTAATAGGTCCCGCTCTCTTCCGCCAGATAATCCCAGTAACGCAGCGTGCCGGAGCCCTTTGAATAGAACAGGGACAGTTTCTTCGCTTCTGCGCCGGAAGGCTTCAATGCCCGGAACACCGTCGTGGTATTGGACAGTTCCGTCCAGTTGTCCAGCTTGATCCGGTAATACTTCCCCTTGACCAGCTGCACGCTGTAATAATCCGTATAGCCGTATTTCCCGTTGTAGGATTCATCGGTATATACGCCGGTGAAGACCGTACCGATCTTCAGCCTTGTGGCTGTATCCTTCGTATTGTTCGGCTCTGCTTCAAAGGTGCCTGAGCGGGTGAAGGAATAGGAATAAGCTGCGGAGATCGTTTTGTATTTCGTACTGTTGAAATACAGGTACTTCGGCGTCAGGCGGACCAGGTAGCTTCCTGCATTCAGGCCGATCCGGTATGTATATTCCTTTGCGGATTCCGCCCGCTTCGGGTATGTGTCGATCTGGAACATCTCATTGCCGCGTATATCCGTGACCGAGATGATGAATGTCCCTTTCCTGCCCTGGTCGCCGACAGGCTTGGCGATCCTGAGATCGATATAACCGTTGACTGTCAGCCGGATCCGGTTATAGATATCCGGTGACTTTGAATATGTATTCTGCGTCCATGCGGCAGTATATACTTTTCCGTCTGCCATTTTTACGGGATCGCTGATCGTCCCCGCACCTGCAGCGAATGCAGGCACTGTCATCGTACAGATCATCAGTACGGCAGCGATTATTCTTAATAATACCTTTTTCATAAAACCCCTCGCAGTTCCCATTGTAACATCACAGGCGCATGAAAAAAAGAAAGCTGATTTCCAGCCTTCTTAATTTATGTCCTTTGGAATTACTTCCACTTCAGGGCGATGAAAGCACCCTTGCGGTCATACGAGCCGAACAAACCGTATGCGGAGACCTTGATATAATATGTTCCCTTCGGCTGCTTGTCCTGTGTCGTTACCTGCTTTGTGCCGGATGCGCAGGACAGTGAATTCAGCTTGGAATCATACAGTCTTACCAGGTAGCCCATGCCCTTGTTTGTGTAAACATTGATGACCTGTGCAGAAGTCAGTTTGATCTTGTACCAGCGTACATAGTCATAGTTCGGTGTCTGCGCGATCTGTACGGTCGTATTCTTCGCAAGCGAGATCGCATTGGCCCTGCAGTAGTTGTTCTTATTGATCTTCGTAGCTGCAGTGATGATGATCCTGACTTTGGATGTGGCTGTATAGCCGCTGTCCGATGTGCCGTCATACATCCTGATATAGTATGTGCCTTTCCCGAGCGCATGGATGAAATGGCCGGATGATCCGGATACGCTGACATATCCGACAGACTTTGTTTCGGCAGCGTCTGCGTAAATATTGATGTTCAGTCTTCCGCCTGTGTTGCCTGCCCACTTGAAGTTAACGGCAGAGTCGGCCGAAAGGACCATCTTGTACAGGGTCTTGTTCTGTGTGTAAGAGTAGGTGCTGCTGTTGTAATGCCTGTTTGTCTTGATCGTGTAGACAGTGTTGTTCTGGATCGTGATGTAGCTTGCAGCGTTGACCTTTACAGTGAACATGGATGCCAGCAGCATAACGATCACGAACAGTTTCGAAAACTTCTTCAGATTGTTTTTCATTTTTTCCCCTTTCCTGGGTTATCCCCATAGCATTATAGAAAGCCGTATTTTGACTTGTCAATGCATAAAAAAGGGAGTGACCTCCCCAAAGCGTTCATCTGGACCGCCCGGTTCGTTACATCCCTTTTCTGATCATTTAATTACGGATTCAGGCAGACGCCGTTCTGATCGAACTTATAGTATTTACCGTCAATATATCCGCCGCCGATACCGTCCTTACCAAAGACCATTCTTCCTTCTGTGCCCAGGTAGTACCAGTTGCCGCCAATGTACTGCCAGCCGGTTCTTTTAACGCCGTCCGTACCGAGATAATACCAGCTGTAGTAGTTACTCGTAGGACTGTCAAAGATCTTCTGCCAGCCTGTCAGCATAACACCGCTGGAATTGAGATAATATTGTTTACCACCGCTCGTGATCCATTTGTCATGCTGCATAATGCAGTCGGAGTCAAAATAATACCACTTCTTGCCGATCTTCCTCCAGCCTGATACCGCATAGCCGTCAGAGCCGAGATAGTACCATTCGTAATCGATCTTCTGCCAACCCGTCAGCATCGCGCCGTCCGGTCCGACAAAGCTTTTCTTACTGCCGCTTTCGACCCACGTTGAAGTCTCCATCACACCGCCTGAAGTGAAGTGATACCACTTTTTACCGATCTTTTTCCAACCAGTAGTGACTTTGCTTTCGGAATTGAAATACAGCCAGTATCCATTGATCTTCTTCCAGGTGTTTGCAGGGCTCTTGGATACTTTGAGCTTGTACTGGATCGGTTTGTTATTCGATCTGTTGTAGAAATGGATATAATAGGTGCCTGTAGCATCTGCTGTAACGTCCCAGTATCTGAAAGATCCGTCTACAAGTGAACGGGATTTATTCGTTAAATCATATCCCTTGGTACCGTCACTGTTTTCGATATACCCATACCATGAAGTATCGTTCAGGGCTTTCCAACCCTGGATGCTGATGCGGTAAGAGACGCCTTTAGTCATTTTAACCTTAAAATAATCATGGCTCTTCAGTGAAAAATCACTGTCTTCTTCGCCGTATTCACCGCTGATCGTCTGGCCAAGTGTCAGAGCTGTTGCCGTCTTTTTTGTATTATTCGGTTCAACTTCCCATACGGATGTCTTTGTATATTTATAATTATAGTTAACTGTATGCGATGTCCTGCCGGATGAAGAATAATAGGCAATGCATTTGATTTCCATGAAGTATGTACCTTTTGCCAGACCGATCTTGTACGCAGCATTCTTATCGCTCGAACTAGACATAGCATAGCTGCTGAGTTTCCATAATTCTTTACCGGTAGAATTGAGAATGGCAATATCATAGTAACCATATTCATTATCGTACTCGAGCGGCTTGTTGATCGTGAATGTCGCAACGCCGCGTGCAGGTACAGTGAACTTTGTGTACAGTGTTTTTGAGTTCTGTGTCCACTTTTTCTGGTAGGTAGTTCCTGAAGTCATTACGACAGGATTGGACATTGAGCTTCCCTTTGTTGCTGCGCTCACCTGCTTTACGGAAGGAACGGTAAATACAGTAACGAGCATCAGCACCGTCAGGATTCTGATGAAAATATTCTTGATTGTATTTTTCATTTTCCTACATCCTCCGAATCAATATTAACATAAATTTAATCACTTCTTAAAAAATTGGGAACAGTTTACTGCCCTTCTGCTACATCGGCCCGGACAAGGGGCGCCCTTCCCAGGACCTCTTCGATCTCCGTCCTGTTCAGATGGTTCTTTTTCATCAGGGCTTCCGTCAGCGCATCCAGTGTGTTCCTGTTTGCCCGTATGACGGCGATATCGTACTTCAGCGTTTTCTCCGGCATATCATGAATGACCTGCAGACAGAAAAAACGGCACCTGCATATGCAGAATGCCGTCTGTATCACTTCTGTGTCAGTTTCAGCAGGTCTTCGAGCGGGTTGGAAGGTTCTTCCTTCTTCGGCTTTACCTTTACGACCAGCACGAAGTCTTCCTTTTTCAGCTCGCTGAGATCCGCATCGGGTTCCCTTGTCAGTCTGTCCGCCTGCTTCAGGATCGCTTCCTCAACGGTATTCCTCGCAAGTCTGCCGTTTCCTGCCTCAGCCGCATTGATCGACTGTACTTCATTGAAATATGCCTCAAGTGCAGGCAGGGCATCCCCGGCGATGACATATCCCTTGGATTTTGCCTGCAGGACTGCGATCTTCCTGAGTTCTTCACCCGTATAGTCCGGGAAGTGGATCAGGTTCGGGAACCTGGACTTCAGACCGGAGTTGGATTCGAGGAATACGGACATCTCTTTGGAATACCCGGCAAGGATAACGATCAGGTCTTCGCGGTTGTCTTCCATCGCCTTGACGAGCGTATCGATCGCTTCGAGACCGAAGGAATCTTCCTTGCCCCTGTACAGTGCATAGGCTTCATCGATAAAGATGACGCCGCCGATCGCGGAACGGATAACAGACATCGTCAGCGGGGCAGTCTGGCCGACATACTGGGCAACGAGGTCTGCGCGCGTGACTTCAACGAGCTGTCCCTGGCTCAGGGCTCCGATCGCTTTCATATATCTGGAGATCAGACGTGCGATCGTTGTTTTGCCGGTACCTGGGTTGCCGGTAAAGATCATATGCTTGGACAGGGAAGCTGTCTTCATGCCCTGTGCTTTTCTCTTTTCCTGTACGACGATATGGGACTGCAGGGATCGGATATAGCCCTTGACCTGTTCAAGACCGACGATCTCATCCAGTTCCGCATTGACAGCCGCGATCTCTTCGGCGCTGTTCCTCGAACGGGACAGGACGATCCGGTCTTCATTGAGCAATACGCACGGACTTCCGTCTGCGACGCTGACCTGGACCTCGCTGTCCTCTTTGATATGTTCATTCAGGACAGCATGGCTGAGGGATACATAGAAGTCATAGAAGACGGACGTGATGGATTCGGTCCCCCTTCCCTTGTCAAATGTATCGTAGACCCAGTCTTTGACGTCATCATTGACGATCAGCCTGATCTTAAGGTTCTGATGCGCCTTTTCGCGAAGCTGCTGCGTCTGGGCGTTAATGACGGCACGAATGCTTTCTTCGTCCAGCGTCTTGAACAGGATCGTATCCATGACGTGGTACATGAAGTCCGCGCCGAACGCATCCTGTGCTGCGGATGTCTTTCCATCCGTGACGAATACGAGGTATTTGCCTTCAGCGGAAAGGGAATCAACAGCTTCCTTGACCAGTCCCGTCTGGTTCTCCACCAGCACGCCTTTTGTCAGGACATAGCGCTTGTTCAGCGTTACGCTGCCTTCCGTCGCAAGGGAATCGACCATGCGCAGGAAGGAAGGAAATCCGGATTCAAAATGTTCGAAGCAGATCACGGACCCGTTTCCGGAAAGGGCTTCATAGAGGTCCTGCAGGAAGATCTGTTCCTGGCCGCCGCTCGTATACCTGCTCAGGTCGATCGTATAGACATCGTCACTGACAAATGCCTGTTTCTCATACATCGCCCTGGTGACGGCAGCGATCGCTTCATGCCTGCCCGAGCCCCTCGGGCCGCTGATCAGGATCACATTCTTCGGCATGCCGGGCTCTTCACCCATGATGAAAGGCCGCCTGTATGCATTGACGAGCTGCTTGATCGCCCCTTTCTGGCCGATGACCTTCCCGGAGGCTTCTTCAAATACCTGTGTGAAGGTATCCGCACTCACCGGTCTTGTCTCCTGGACAGGTTTTGCCTCAACGCCGTAGTCTTTCTTCAGATCTTCTTCAAAGCGGGACATATCCATATTCGAAACATCGATCTGCGGCGCATTGTGTGCCTGGTTGCTGAGTTCCTCAAGATCCTTCTGCTGCTTCTTCAGGATCGCATTCAGCTGTTCAAGCGCAAAGTCTGCGCCCTTGAGCGCAGCTTTGGTATCTGCTTCATTCTCATTCAGAGACAGCGTGATGTCGGAATCCGTCTGGTTCTTTTCATAGGAACGTTTCCTGTTGAGTACTTCATTCCACAGACGTTCTTTTTCATCTCTTCTTCTGTCAGACATACTCAGTAATCTCCAAACATTGAGCCGGGCTGCGTGATCTGCCCGTCACTGGTAAGGCCGTCTTTCTGCAGGACTGCCTCAAGCGTAGCGATATCCGCGGACAGGTTGATGAAGTCCTGGTCGGTAAGGCCGGAGATGATCGTCTTCATAGCGTCGTTGATCAGACCGATCGTCTTCTTCAGCCTGTTCTCTGTCTCTCTGTAGCTGGGATCCGTCTTTGCGGCCTGCAGGTTCACATACTGCTGCAGGATCCTTACAAGGATCGGCAGGTAATAATCATAGAGCTTTTTCAGCTTGTCCTTTGAGTCGGGGAACCTCTTCTGCAGTGTCTCGATCTGCTTCAGAAGGGCACACGTCTCGTACAGGCCGTTGGAGATATCTTCATCGGGGATATCATCGTTCAGCTGGTTGATCGTAGCGATGAAATCCGCCGCACCCGGCGCTTTGGGCTCTTCCTTCTTCGGTTCCGGTCTGGGTTCTTCCTTCGGCTTGGGCGCTGCCTGCTGCGTATATGCAGGCCTCTCATTGATCTCCGCTTCCATTACCTGCTGGTTCGTGCTGTTCAGGGACGAGAGACGGATCAGCTCATTGATGATCTCATCGTAGGATTCCGGATAACGTCTTCCGAAATCATTCAGCGAGCAGATATAGGTGCCGTCACGGTATACATCGAGCCCTGCAAGGGAAGTGTACCTGTCGCCGTGGATGCGAAGGTCTATATTCGCGCCGATCGGCAGATACATCCTGTTCCTGAACCAGTTTCTGAGATAGATATTGATCTTTGCCATCTGTGCAGGCGTATATTTTCTCTGCGAACTGCGGTAATACGAACCGGTCGTATTATATGTGCGTCCGGACGATATATTCTGCTGGTACCTTTCATTGTCCCGCCTGTTGCTGGAGGATACTGCGGCGAATGTGATCGCAAGCACGACGCCCAGCACCAGGAACAGCGGGATGACAGCACCGCCGCCGAATATAAATATCAGAAAAAATATCCATAAGAAATCATTGCTCTTGTTTTTCCTGTTCATTGTTACTCCTTACAACGTTCTATTGTATCATATACGGCGTATTTTTCATTCATACAGACTTAATGAATAATATTTAATTCTTCATTAGGAAAGGTCGGAAAGGTCCTCTTCCGCAGGCTGGTCCAGCCTGTTGCCGTCCTTGTCCAGCCCGAAGGCCAGGGTCCTGCCCCCGTGCACGATCATATACAGTGACATCGTGATCATCACCACGAAAATGATCACGCCGACGAGCACGGTCACCTTGTGGATATCATCCGGATACTGCGATATCTTCGGCAGGATCGCCGTCTGCAGCGACAGGATGCCCAGCAGCGCGGCGCTGATCGAGATCATCTGGTTGCCGGACAGCAGCGGGCTCCTGTATTTCTTGTATTTATGATAGCCCCGGACAGCGGAAATGATCAGATAGGTCGAAAAGGCGATGTTCACATGGAACGATATGCCCGGGTATTCAACGACATAGTTGCTGTTGATCTCCATCATCGTCATGATGAACAGGCACACCATCATGATCAGCATCAGGTATCCTGCAGCGATATAACGCTTGTACTGCGACCGCAGCGACTGTATCTCAAAACAGAATTCGCGCAGCAGGATGAACCGGGCGATCGTAAGCGCAGCGTAGAAGAACGCCACGCAGGCGAACCAGCCGGACCTGCTGGTGCAGGACACATAGATATAATATACGGAAAAGCACAGGTTCAGCTCCATGGATAAAGCCAGGCCGAGTGCTTTTTTCTGTATCGTTTCGAATACTTCCAGTTCATCGCGGAACTGTCTTGAACGGAAAAAAATATAGATCCAGTAGACCGTCAGAACGATCGTATACAGGCTGATCAGTTCCAGGGGGAGCAGGATCCATGTGGACATTATATGAAAATGGACAACGACCGACCATGCCGTAACACAGACCAGGATCAGTGCGAATGTTACGACAAACGGCATGTCCAGATATTTCCGTATCGTGTGCATCATGGTAACTACATTGTATATTAAAAAAACATGATTTCATTCATGTTTTTCCTGCGGTATCTCCCACATATCGCGCAGGGAAACGAACCGGACCGAATCCGCATTCTGCTTCGCCGCGTATCGCTGCTGCCGGATATTCCCCTCATGTTCCCGGGCGAGGATCTCTTTGTTCATCATATACAGGACATACAGCACTTTCTTCAGCAGGAACCAGCAGACAACGCAGTCTGTGATCCTTTCCGACCTTGCCCTGTCATTCATTGCCGGTGCGGGAATCCTTTCCGCCGTTCTTTCCGCAGCCCGGTAAACATCTTCCTTCAGTGCTTCATAATCCGCAAAGCGGTCACTGTCAAGCCGCCTCTGCAGGGGACCTGCCTTCATCGTGAACAGGTCGGAAAATGCGCGGCTGATCCTGTCTGCATCATTTTCACATAAAGCGATCAGATCATTCTTCACGGTGCTGAAGTCCGCTGCCGGCTCCGTCAGGCAGTAATACATACCCTTTGCGTAAAGATAGCCGTCTTCGCTCCAGGGCAGCACGAGCATCGCCTTTTCCTGCCCGTCTTTGGCCAGGTAGAGGATATACGGGTATTTCAGCGGTCTGCCGGAAAGCTTGAAGACATCTTTATAGCAGATGATCTGATTGGATACCGTATCCCTGCTGATCCTGCCCCGCATATCCGTACAGATGCGCGTTTCCGGTTCCGCGTTCATGATCACGGTAAAAGCTGCTTTCAGTACACTGTCCTGCAGTTCTTCAAGCAGGGGCCAGTCCCTCAGAAAGCCGTTGTAAGAACAATCCCTGCCTCCGCTGCGGCTGTCAGCCTTCTGTTCGAGAACAGTACAGATTGCCATAAAAATCCCTCCGATAAAGAATAATCCTTAATACAGATTATCTTTTCGATTCAAAAAAAACAAGATTGTCAAAAAATACGCCACATATGCATGCAGGGGCAGGGGGTTCGGTCCTGAAACACCATGATTCTGTCATGGATGGTGCAAATGAGGAATCATAATAATACCTTTGCGCAAAAACAGCATCCGGCCCCGGTATTGACCCTGCACCGGTTTTCAAAAACATTCTCCCTAACGTACATCAGTACGTATATAAGCACTGAACCAAACAGTAAAAAATGCTAAAATGAAAATCATGAAAACGATAGTATGTGCAAATTATCAGAATGAAATGATCCTCGGCACCGGTTTAAAGGCAGGTACGGTCAACCACGGGACGGCTGCCGTGCAGCTCAGCAGCATCTTCCGGAGAAGACCTGAGAACGACAGTGTTCTTGGCTTTGTCCTGTCCATGAAGCTGAGGGAAGAGTCCGGCCGGTTCCCGAATTACAGGGATATGTTCATATATCCCGCTTTTATCTCGGAGATCCTGCAGTTTGCCCGGGAATGCGCCCTGTTCGGGATCAGCGCGGATGACCTGCCGGAGGATAACGTCCTCTCCGCAGAACTGAAAGAGATCATCCGCATGGCACTGCAGATGCCCTTATCGGAAAAAGAAAGTGCCCGCTCCGTCGAAGCCGGCATGAAAAAGCTGCAGGATATGGAGAATGTATCGATCTGGCCGTATTTCGAAAAGGATATCTGGAATTACAGGATCCTTCAGAAACTGAAGCAGGTCTTCCCGCCTGCGCTGGTACAGGACAATGACCCGGTGAAGATCTTAAGGCATTCCGCCACACCGCGTACGGAGATCGAGGCGATCGCACAGGATATCTGCATCAGGGGCGTCCCGTGCAATGTCATCCTGACAAACATGAACGCACAGCTCCCTGTTGTCGAAGAAGTGTTCGGCCGCTTCAGGATACCTTTTTCTTCCGTCCAGCAGGAACTCAGCCTGCATGTGACAAATATCTTTGCGGCACTTGCGGAATTCGCACTGAAGAAGGATACAGACTCGTTCCTGGACGCTGCCGCCGCCGATGCCTTCCCCAGATACTGTCCGGACCATGTGCTGGCATTCATGCGCCAGACGATGGACGACCTGCGCTTCAGCGATGAGATCGTCCCCCTGCTCAGCAGCAGCATCTTCAAAAGGGAAGCACAGAACGCATCCAGGATGATCAGCGCATCCCGGGAATGGATGGATTCCGTCCGGGATGAGATCAGCCTCCTGCTTTCCGCAGAGGACAGCATCAGTGCCCTGAAGAATGCCTTCCGGGTACTGCAGCGGTCACCGTATCTGAAAGTCAGGACGGAACTGCATGCGGCCATGCGCATCCGTTCCTTCCTGAGCGAAACACTGCCGCTTGCCAAAAATGACGGCGATATCCGCTTCATTCTGGATTCGGTCCGCCTGATGTCCTTCAGCGCTTCCCGATCCGTTTCCGATTTCTGCACCGTTACCGATCTCTGTCATCCCGTACCGGCAAAGGCAGCAGCGTATGTGGTCGGATGCAGCGGGCAGAATTATCCGGGATATACCGGTGCTTCCGGGCTTTTCGATGAGATATATCTGCAGAAGATCACCGGATACCCTTCTGCCGAAGAAAGATACAGCGCATATACAGACCAGCTGGAATGGATCATGACGTCTGCGGAAAAGGAACTGGTCTTCAGCTGCTCCGACACCGATTACGAAGGGCGCGAGATCCAGCTCGCCTTTGAAGTCGAAGCGATGTTCAGCGGCAAACCGGAACCATGGAAGCTTCTGAAGCTGCGCCCGAAGAAAGCACGGCCTGCAGCGCTCATGCCGGCAACGGCACAGAAGCTCTTTGCGCCGCAGGGTTATATATACGGGTCCATCAGTACGATCGAACGCTGGTTCCAGTGCGCATACAGCTACTTCATCCAGTCGGGACTGAAGCTGCGGGCGCCGGAAAGCACAGTCCTGGAAGCAGCGCCGATCGGGACGATACAGCATGCGGTCATGGAAATCGCGGTGAACGATTATCATAAGGACTATGCGGATATCCCCGAAGCAGAGATCACCGCATTCCTGGAAAAGTGTTTCGGCGCGCTCGGTTCCCTGCATCCGCGTGACGGGCATATGTTTGAAATGACCATGAAGCGCATGGAGACCGGGCTCAGGCATTCCCTGACCGTGCTGCGCGATTTCGAATCCTGCACATCGTTTATCCCTGAAAAAGCGGAAAGATCGTTTGCGGATCAGCAGATCACGCCGCATGTCAGGCTGCGCGGCACCATCGACCGGCTTGATGAATACAGGGGCGAGATGCTGAGGGTCATCGACTACAAATCCTCGGTCCACACGATGTCCCCTTCCAGATTCGCCGCCGGCCTGCAGCTGCAGCTGCCTACCTATGCCTGTATCGCGGAAACACTGTACGGTCTGAAGATCGCAGGCACATATTATTTCTCCATGCAGGACAGCAGCTTTGAGATCGAAGCGGCGAAAGTCTCCAGGGATATCCTGACAGAAACAGACATGTCCGAAGAGGAACTGTTCGCACGCATGATCAAATCGCGCATGTTAAAGGGATGGACGTTCCTTGACAGGTATACGGAGCTCGATGACGGCGGCACGCATATCAGTATGAAAAAGAATCTCTACAGCTTTGACGCGGTCAAAAACTGCCTGCTGGAGCTGTATGACTATTTCAGCGAAGCTGTCCTTGACGGACAGATCGCTGCCGAACCCGTTGAAGGCGCATGCACATTCTGCGACTGCAGGGGCATATGCCTGTTCCACGGACAGAACAGAAAGCTGCCTGTGCTCACACAGCTGAAGAAAGGAGACAACGATGCCGCTTGATACCGAACAAAACAGGGCCGTAAACGCTGTCGGGCGCAATATCCTTGTCAGTGCCTCGGCAGGCGCGGGCAAGACCGGCGTGCTGATCTCCAGACTGATCAAACGGTGTGTAAACGACAGGATCCCGCTGGAAAGGATCCTCGCGATGACATTCACGAAAGCCGCGGCTTCCGAGATGAAAAAACGCCTTGCCCGGGAGCTGAATACGCTTTATGCGGATGCGGCAGACCCGGAGGAAAAACAGTGGCTGCGCAAGCAGCTGATCGCCCTTGCGGCGGCAGATATCACGACGATCGATTCCTACTGCCTGAAGATCATTCAGAAGTACGGCAACATCATCGGCATCGACCCCGCCGCTGCAGCGAATACGCTGGAAGGCGGCCAGACACAGCTGCTCCTGCGGCAGGCATTCACGGATGCGCTGAAGATCCGGTATGAACTTGAGCCGGAAGAGACACTGCGCATGCTGATCGTTTTCAGCCCGCGCAGCGAGGACTACGAAAAGCTGTTCGCTTCTGTCACAAAGATCAACAATGCGGCGCAGGCTTCCGTCGATCCGGATGCCTGGTATGCGGCCGCACGCGCTTCTTCCGCGCCGGCAGGCAGTCTCCGCATGCTGGATCAGGATGTCCTTTCTTCCTTTTTCGGAAGCCTTATGATCCGGACGGAAAGACTCCTGTCCCTGCTGGATAAAATGGAGCAGCATGCACTGGATGATCCGAAGATCAAACCGGATGCGCTCCGGGAAAAAAGGAACTGCCTGCTCAACTGCATCAATGCGCTGCGCAGCGAAAGCTACAGTTCCTACTGCATTGCCTTTGAAGGGCTGGCTTCCTGCAAAACGCCTCCCAGCACAAAAAACGAACCGTATACCGATGCGCGCAAGGCACTGACCGACGGCATTAAGAAACTGGCTGCAGTCATGTACAGCGAAAAGACACTGCTCGCGGACATGAAGGATACCGATGTGATCTGCCGCAGCCTTGTCGATCTTTCCCACCTGACATGGGATCTCTTCATGCAGGAAAAGAAAAAAAGGTCGGTCGTGGATTTTTCGGATATGGAACGCTTCGCGCTGGATATCCTGAAAAAGAACAGCTGCGCGGCGGCAGAACTGATCCGCTCTGCCCTCGATGAGATCATGGTCGATGAATTCCAGGATACGAGCGAACTGCAGAACGAGATCATCGAACTGATCTCCAACGGCCGCAATGTCTTCCGTGTCGGTGACGTCAAACAGTCGATCTACCGCTTCCGCCAGGCAAAGCCGGAGCTGATGCTGTCGCTGATGAAAGATGCGGATACCGAACAGATCACGCTGCGTCATAACTACCGTTCGCAGGAAAGCATCGTCCGCTATTCCAACATGCTGTTCGGCACGCTGATGAATGCGAACGGCTGTTCCGGCAGCTACAAGGAAGACGATATGGTCTCGATCGGCAGACCGGAACAGGCGGAAGGACCGGTGCCTGTGGTCTTTGCGGGCATCGATACCGGTGATGAGACGGAAGAAGAGACATACGGCGTAAAAGAGAAAAAAGCGATGTATATCGCTTCCGAGATCATCCGTCAGAAGACCGCCGACCCGCGGCTGAAATGGAACAGCTTCGCAGTCCTTGTACGCTCCCACGCAGACAAGGGCATCCTGCGGCAGGTATTCGAAAAATACGGCATCCAGTTCGAGATCGATGCCAGGGAAGGTTTTTACCGGTCCGACCTCTGCATGTGCATCCGCAATATCGTCCGCTGGATGCAGGATAAGAACGACGGACTGGCGCTGGCCGGCACGCTGAAGCACTATTACGGCTTCTCCGATGAACAGATGGCAGTCCTCAAGACCGGCTATCCCAGTCTGCTGAAAGCCGTGGAGAGCGAATGCGGATATATCACGGAAGAGTGCGGCGAACTGCGCAGGCTGGCACGCGATGAAGATGTGCCCGCCTTCCTCCGGGCTGCAGCCAGGCTTCATGATTTCTACGATACCCTGCCTTCTTCGCAGCAGGCCAACTTCGATTTCCTCTACGAGAAAGTGAACTCTGCCGGGATCACGAATTTCACGGAATTCTGCGATGTGCTGGCTGCCGGACAGGATGACAGATCATCGGAAGCGGTCTCCCGCGGGAAAGACGACGATCTTGTAACGGTCACGACGATCCACCAGTCCAAGGGCCTGCAGTATCCGATCGTATTCCTCTGGTCCTCTTCGAAAAACATGTTCAATGACGCGGCAGACCCGGTCGTCATCAGTAAGGACCGGATCGGGCTCAAGCATATCGATCCCGAATACAGATCCGTCCGTACGACCGTGTACCGGATGGCTGCCGAATACAATGCGAACAAAGAGGATCTTGAGGAATTCATCCGCCTGCTGTACGTAGCTGTCACAAGGGCGGAAAAACGCCTGTTCATCGTTGACGCGATGGCGGACATAACAAAACGGGATATTTCCCTCGCTGTCCTGAGTGAGCGCAAAGGCATGACGAGCCTGATCCTCTCCGCGATGGAAGAGAACCCTCTCTTTGCGGTCCGGAGCGCGGAGATCGACGAACCGTTCCTTGAGGAAAGCAGTGCTGTCTACGCAGACAGTCTGCCCTCCCTGAAGGCAGCGCCGCAGCTGCTCAGGCCTGCCATCACGCCGAGTGAGACGGAAGTGACCTTCCTTCCCGATCTTGAGCCGCGCAGCCACAGATACGGAAGGCAGTACGGTACGGTCATGCACGAAGCGATCGAATCCCTTCCGGATACGCACTGGACACAAAAGGATATGGAATCCCTGGATCTTTCACAGGCGGATAAGGAAAAGCTCCTGCTCTTTGCGGATTCAGAACTTTATGAAAAATGCCTGACGATGACGATCCGTAAAGAATATCCGTTCTTTGCGGATGACGGCAAAAACCGGATCACCGGCCAGATCGACTTTCTCGCGGTGAGTGATTCCGAATGCGTGATCATTGACTTTAAAACAGACAGTGCGCCCGCAGCGGAGATCATCCGCCGCTACAGCGCGCAGCTGAATACATACCGTCATGTCGTGCGGATGATGTATCCGCAGAAAAAGATCTCCGTATACGCATGGTCATTCCACAACGATACAGAGATCCTGATACCGGAAACCGATCGATGAAAAGAGGAAGCGCCGCTTCCTCTTTTGTTGTATATCAGTCTGTTTCGACCTGTGCTTCGCTCAGTACAAGGATCGAGCTGTAGCTCCAGTCCCTGTTCGCGTCGGAAACGATCACCACCGCATCGAAGGAGACTGCAGGTTCGAAATATGTCGTTTTGGTCGCTGTCTTGCTGTCAGAAGTCAGTGTGACCGAATCATATCTCACGAATTTGCCGTCTTTGCGGATATAGACGCTGAATGTTCCGTAAGGATCGCCCGTTACGTCGCTGATCTCAACGGAATATGTCAGATATCTGCAGTTCGTCAGCGGTTCATCCAGAATCTTGTAATGGACGTCGGCGTTTCCGATCGAGATCGAATCCTGCGACCATGAGGACAGGACAGGATGGATCAGGCCCTTGACTTCACCGCGTTTTTCACCGCAGCGTGCACAGGTCTCAGGCTCGTCATAGGTAGCTTCCTGCCAGTCATGACCGAGCGCATTGCCGTTTTCAGCACCGCAGCGTTTGCAGATCTGCGGGTGCGTACAGTCGGCATCCTTGTAATCATGACCGAGGGGCTCGCCTTCCGTCAGACCGCAGTTTATGCATTTGCGCGGTTCGGTGCAGGTCGCATCAGCGAATTCATGCGCAAGCATCACGCCCGTCGTAATTCCGCAGCGTCTGCATGTCGATAAATGATCACATGTGGCTTCATCGAAATCATGACCGAGTGCAGGTGCGCCTTCCTTGCCGCAGATCTTGCAGCGGGCAGGCTCCATGCATGTCGGATCACTGTAGATATGGATCGTAAAGAAGCCGATCAGGAGTACAACAGCGACCATTGCAGCAACGCCGATCAATATCTTTTTCTTATTTGGCTTAGGCGGTTCCGTACCGTTTTCCGGCAGGGAATATGTGCCCGTACTGGAGGTATGCGGCTTCTGGGATCCTGCAGGCGGACTGTCATCTTTTTTTGCCTGTTCCGCGGCAGCGCCCTTTGCGCCGGTCGCGAAACCTTTCGTACCGGCCGCAAGACCTCTCGTTCCGGTCGGGAAAGCTGCAGTAGGCGGACGGAGCCCGGCTGTTCCCGTCGGGAAACCTGCCGTTCCTGTTGTATAGAACTGGTAAGTCTCACCGCCGTAGAGATCCATCAGCAGTTCTTCCGCGCTCTGGTACCTGTCTTCGGGATTGTCCTTGACGCATTTTTCAAGGATCGCTTCCAGTTCTTCCGAGAGCTCCGGATTCAGTTTTCTTGCGGGCGTATAGCCGTACGGCGGGGCCAGGGGGCTCTTTCCCGTAGCGAGATAGAACATCGTCATGCCCAGCGAATAGATATCCGTCCTGCCGTCTGTCTGTGCCAGACCGAACTGTTCCGGTGCAGCGAAGCCGTTTGTGCCGATATAGGTCGTATCGCCTGTCGCGGCTGCCTTGTATTCCCTGGCGATACCGAAGTCGACGAGCTTCAGTGTCCCGTCTGTCTGCAGGATCACGTTCGCAGGCTTCATATCCCTGTAGATGATCGGCGGTTTCCTGCTGTGCAGGTAGCGGAGGATATCCGCAAGTGTCCGGAACCATTCGATGACCGTTTCTTCCGGGATCACCTTTTCACGCTGGATGATATGCTGGAGGTCTTCGCCTTCCACATAGTCCATGACGATATAGATCAGCTTGTCGTCATCAAAAATGTCATAGACCCTGACCAGGTTCGGGTGATTCAGTTTTGTCAAGATATGGACTTCCGCGGCGAGGTCGATCGTCTGGTCTTTCCTGACAGACTTGATCGCCACGATCGTATTCAGACGAATGTGCCTGGCTTTGAAGACAGTCGACATGCCTCCTTTCCCGACAAAATCCAGTATCTCATATGTATCATGTAAAATCTGTGCCATAAATCTTTACTCCGGAATCGTTACTTCCCTGGCTTTTGACCATGCGGAATAATGTGTCTGCCTCAGCATCTTGTAACAGCGGGTCTCAACTGTCATCGTACCCGTCATGTCCAGATCCTGGAGGATCGTGTACTCTTGTTTTTCACCATTGACTTCGATATCAGTGCTGTCAGACACATTGAAGATCCGGACAGTGCTTCCCTGGATCAGCCTGATCTGATATCCGTCTGCCTGGTCGTTTGCATCCCAGGAAACTTTGAGTGTTTTGTCTCCCTGGACTTCTGCTTCAGTTTTTTCCGAGCGCTCCAGGAAGATCGATGTCCTTTCTCTGGACTTCTCTGTTTCCTGTCCGCTTACGACCGCCGTGATCCAGTACGTATACCTGCCGCCGTTTCGGTTCGCATCGAAATCTTCGAATTGTACTGCCGTCGTTTCCTTGATCATACTGACATCGCCACTGTCGATCTGACGGTATACGCGGTAGGATTCCGCGCCTTTGTAGTCAGCCCAGTTGACAATGACACTGTGGGCAGTCGGTTCAAATTCAACGATCACAACCTTCTGCTCGGCATCTTCTTCCGTATCTGTGCCGTCCGATGCCGGCTGAACCGGTGTGTCTTCCCTTGTTGCACCGCAGCGTGAACATGTGTCCGGGCCTCCTGCCGCATCGGCCTCCCATGCATGCCCCAGGGCAGGGATGAACTGTCGGCCGCAGATCCTGCATACGGACGGTTCCGTGCATGTTGGTTCCGTGTAGATGTGGAATGTAAAATAACCGGTGACAAGCAGTGCCGCCAGTACCGAGACGGCTGCGACCCATTTCCACAGCGTATTGGATCCAGGCTCCTTCGCCGGCGGAAGCAGTTTCGTTTCCGGAAGCTGTTCATGCGTGCTGCCTGTATCCTTCCTTCCGGCTGTCTGCAGGCCTGTCGTGACTGTCGCAAATCCAGCGGTTTCCGGCTGTGTACCCGTAAGACCGTCTGCCGTCAGGTAACCGTATGAAGATGGCATTTCGCCATCGAAAAGATCAAAAAGAAGTTCTTCGGCACTCTGGTATCTGTCCTGCGGATTGTCTTTAATGCACTTTTCCAGGATCCTCTCCATCCTGAAAGATAAAGAAGGATTGAGCCTTCTGGCCGGTGTATAACCATACGGCGGTTCAAGCGGGCTTTTACCTGTCGCAAGATAATACATCGTCATGCCCAGAGAATAGATATCCGTCCTGGCATCTGTCTGTGCCCTGCCGAACTGTTCCGGCGCAGCGAATCCGTTCGTGCCGACATAGGTCGTATCGGATGATGCGGCTGCCTTGTATTCCCTGGCGATGCCGAAGTCTACGAGCTTCAGTGTCCCGTCTTTCTGCAGGATCACATTTGCAGGCTTCATATCCCTGTAGATGATCGGCGGTTTCCTGCTGTGCAGGTAGTGAAGGATATCCGCAAGCGTCCGGAACCATTCGATGACCGTCTCTTCCGGGATCACCTTTTCACGCTGGATGATATGCTGGAGGTCTTCGCCTTCCACATAGTCCATAACGATATACAGCAGCTTTTCATCTTCAAAGATATCGATGACCCTGACAAGGTTCGGATGATTCAGTCTGGTCAGGATGTTGACCTCTGCAAGGAGGTTCACTGTCTGATTTTTCCGGACACTTTTTACAGCCACATCGATGCCCAGGCGGATATGTCTGGCCCTGAAGACTGTAGACATGCCGCCGCTTCCGATGAATTCCTGGATCTCGTATGTGTTGTTCAGTATCTGTGCCATAAATCTTTACTCCGGAATCGTTACTTCCCTGGCCTCTGACCATGCCGAATAATGTGTCTCCTTCAGCATCTTGTAACAGCGGGTCTCAACTGTCAGCGTACCCGTCATATCCAGATCTTTAAGGACTGTATACTGCTGTTTTTCCCCATTGACTTCGATGTCATTGATATCCGATACATTGATGATCCGGATCGTGCTTCCCTGGATCAGCCTGATCTGATATCCGTCTGCCTGGTCATTCACGACCCAGGCGACCTTGAGTGTATTGTCTTCCTGGACTTTTGCGCCGGTCCTTTCCGAACATTCGAGGAAGACCGTTGTCTTTTCACCGGACTTCTCTGTCTCCTGTCCGTCAACGACCGCTGTGACCCAGTACTTATACGTGCTGCCGTTGTGGTCTGCCCCGAAATCTTCGAACTGTGCTGCCGACGTTTCCTTGACCATACTGACATCGCCGCTGTCGATCTGCCGGTATACGCGGTAGGATGCCGCACCGTTGAAATCCGCCCAACTTACGATGATACTGTGATCCGTCGATTCAAATCCGATGATCGAGACCTTCCCGGCTGTATCTTCTTCCGTGCTTTCTTCCGCATCTGCGCTTCCCGCTTCCGGCTGGGCAAGCGGTTCCCCCCTTGTCTCGCCGCAGCGTGCACATGTCTCCGGTCTCTCTGCCGTAGCGGCTTCCCAGGAATGTCCCAGTGCCGGTACGAGCTGCCTGCCGCAGATCCTGCATACGGAAGGTTCCGTACATGTCGGTTCCGTATAGATATGGAATGTAAAGAAACCGGCGGCGAGCAGTGCGACCAGCACCGCAGCGGCCGTGATCCACTTCCATGACTTATTGGATCCGGGCTTCTTCGCCGGCGGAAGCAGTTTCGTTTCCGGAAGCTGTTCATGCGTGCTGCCTGTATTCTTCCTTCCGGCTGTCTGCAGTCCTGTCGTGACCGTCGCAAATTCATCCGTACCGGGCTGTGTATCCGGCTGTATGCCAGTCAGGCCGCCGGTCGTCAGGTAACCGAATGAGGCAGGCACTTCCCCGTCAAACAGATCGGTCAGAAGTTCTTCCGCACTCTGGTATCTGTCCTGCGGATTGTCCTTTATGCACTTTCCCAGGATCCGCTCCATCTTGAAAGACAGAGCAGGATTCAGTTTCCTTGCAGGTGTATATCCGTACGGCGGATCAAGCGGGCTTTTTCCTGTCGCCAGATAATACATCGTCATGCCCAGTGAATAGATATCCGTCCTGGCGTCTGTCTGTGCCCTGCCGAACTGTTCCGGCGCAGCGAATCCGTTCGTGCCGACATAGGTCGTATCCCCGGATGCGGCCGGTTTGTATTCCCTCGCGATGCCGAAATCGATCAGCTTCAGGATACCGTCCTTCTGAAGGATGATATTGGCGGGCTTCATATCCCTGTAGATGATCGGCGGCCTTCTTGTATGGAGGTAGCGGAGCGCATCCGCCATTGTCTTGAACCACTCCATGACCTGGGATTCCGGCACCACCTTCACCCTGTCGATCAGGCACTGCAGGTTCTCGCCTTCGACATAGTCCATGACGATATACAGCAGCCTTTCATCCTCAAAGATATCGATGACTCTGACAAGGTTCGGATGGTTCAGTCTGGTCAGGATGTTGACCTCCGCAAGAAGGTTCACCGTCTGATTTTTCCGGACACTCTTGACAGCCACATCGATGCCCAGGCGGATATGCCTGGCCCTGAAGACCGTAGACATGCCACCGCTGCCGATGAACTCCTGGATCTCGTATGTGTTGTTTAGTATCTGTGCCATAATTGTATGTTATCTGACTGTCATTTCCTTGGCTTCTGACCAGGCAGAATAATGTGTCTCCCTGAGCATTTTATAGCAGCGTACTTCAACCGTATATGTGCCTTTCAGATCCTTTGTGTCCAGGATCATGTACAGTCTCTTCTTGCCGTCATTTTCCGATACGGTCTCAACGATATTGTTCGCGTTGATGATCGTGACTTCCGTTCCCTTCGTCAGCCTGATCTGGTATCCGTCTGCCTGTGTGTTGGGGAACCAGGTGATCCTCACCGTTTTGTTTTCAAGATCCTTGACGCCGATCTTTTCGGAACAATCCAGGAAGATCGATGTCTTACTCTTGGATTTATCTGTCTCCTTCCCGCTGACGACCGCAGTGACCCAGTATGTATAACGCTTGCCGTTCTGATTGGCGCCGGAATCACCGAATTCCGTTTCTGTTGTTTCCTTGATCAGGTCCGTGTTGCCGCTTCCCGCCTGTCTGTAGATCCTGTAAGTCTCAGCACCCGGGAAAGCGGACCATTTGATCACGATACCGGACGCTTTCGGATTAAACTCCGTAATGGAAACAGTATCTGTCAGTGCGGAAGAAGGTTCATCCGACGGCGTTGTGGAAGATTCACCCCTTGTAGCGCCGCAGCGTGAACATGTCTCGGGCCTGTCTGCTGTCGCTGCCTCCCAGGAATGACCGAGCGCGGGTACAAGCTGTCTGCCGCAGATCCTGCATACGGAAGGTTCCGTGCAGGTCGGCTCTGTATAGATATGGATCGTGAAATAGCCTGCCAGAAGCGCCGCAAATACCAGCGCTGCCGCAGCGACCCAGATCATCCATTTATTGGACTTGGGTTCTTTTGCGGGAGGGGGTGTCTGATTCACATTCGGCTGCGGATTCGGCTGCGTACCCGGGTTCAGGCTGCCGGGTGTCGTAAAGCCGGTTGTACCCGGTATGAAGCCTGCAGTCCCTGTCGGGGGATTCTGCGGCATTCCCAGACCGCCTGTCGTAAAGCCTGCAGTCATGTATCCGAAACCGCCTGTCGGCATGATTCCATCATTCAGGTCCAGCAGCAGTTCGGTAGCGTTCTGGTATCTGTCCTGGGGATTGTCCTTGATGCACTTCTCCAGGATCCTCTCCATCTTCTCGGATAATACAGGATTGATCTGCCTTGCGGGCGTATAGCCGTACGGCGGGGCCAGGGGGCTCTTGCCGGTAGCCAGGTAATACATCGTCATGCCCAGCGAATAGATATCCGTTCTTTCGTCTGTCTGCGCAAGACCGTACTGTTCCGGTGCAGCGAAACCGTTCGTGCCGATATAGGTCGTATCGGACGATGCGGCTGCCTTGTATTCCCTTGCGATGCCGAAATCGATCAGCTTCAGGGTGCCGTCCTGCTGGAGGATGATATTTGAAGGCTTCATATCCCTGTAGATGATCGGCGGTTTCCTGGAATGCAGATAGCGGAGCGTGTCTGCCATCGTTTTGAACCATTCCGTCAGCTGGAATTCCGGTATCACCTTGACCCTGTTGATCACACTCTGCAGGTTCTCGCCTTCGACCAGGTCCATGACGATATACAGGAGTCTCTCATCCTCAAAGATATCGATGACCCTGACAAGGTTCGGGTGATTCAGTTTTGTCAGGATATTCACCTCTGCCAGGAGGTTGACAGTCTGACTCTTGCGAACGCTTTTGATAGCCACGTCGATGTTCAGTCTCATGTGTCTTGCTTTAAAGACCGTGGACATTCCGCCGCTGCCTATGAATTCCAATATCTCATATGTATCATTTAATATCTGTGCCATATATTTCTCCGTACCTATTTATAATATCAGAATCGGACCTGCTTTCGTTACCTGTTCAGCAAAAAATCGGACATCTCCCCATGAAATATACTTATGCGCATGCCATGGACTTCAGTCTCTTCCGTTTCCGCATTCCCGCTGATGATCTCTTCCGCTGAACGGATCAGGGAAGGCAGTATATCCTTGGATACAGGTATCTCGGCATGGGAAGGCCAGATCTCGTCAAATTCATCCGCCCGCTTCAGCAGCCGCACAAGGCTGTCCCTGTACGCATGCATGTTCCGGAATGTGCCGAACATGAATATCCGGCCGTTTTTCTGGATCGGGTCACCGCTGATCAGGACCCTGTATTTTTCATCCAGCAGCGCGATACTGCCGGGTGTATGACCGGGCAGGGCAATGACAGAGATCTTCCTGTCCCCGAGGTCGAACACATCGCCTTCGAATACGGGAAGGGGCTCGCCTTTGTTCGAGGCGCTGCTGAAATAACTGCAGTATTCCGACGGGTTCATATAGAAACTGTCAAATTCCCCGTTGCCGGCGATATGGTCCCTGTCCGCATGGGTATTGACCAGGAACACTTCCCTGTCTGTCAGGGAAGAGACGATCTCCTTAATATTCTTCACGTTCATGCCGGAGTCCACCAGCATGGCCTTATCTTTTCCTTCAAGCAGGAAAAAGCGAACGCCCGCATCTTCTATGCGCCAGGTATCCGCATTCATTCTGATTATTGTGCATTCACTCATTTTGTTACTCCCTTTTCTTAAATATACATCATTATTGCATCGAACGTTTTCCGTGAACATGCAGTTTATCCTGTTTTTTCTGCATTTCGTCTTTTTTCTGCGGATTCAAAGCGTAATGCGGTAAATTATATATGACGAAAGGAGCAGCAGATGACATCATTTGATATAAAACCGACAAAAGTAAGACAGGCTTCCTCTTCTATGCATACATCTGCCGCAAAGATATCATCTTTGTTAAGTGAAGCACGCGCCGTTCAGAACAGGCTTCCCTCCCTTATGTCGCAGGGACGGAATCTGTCGCGCGGTATCTCAGCAATGACTGCTGCCATGCAGAATGAACAGCAGAGGGTCAAGAGCCTCGCAAATACGCTGGATGCGATCGTCCGCGCATATGAACATGCGGATAACGTCGGCGCAGGGAAAGAACTCCCCGTCGGGGTCATCAATCCCTTTATCCTGATACCGGGTTTCCCGTATCCGGGACCTGTGATCCCCAATCCGTTATGGCCGATCCTGTTCCCGTGGCTGGTCCTGCCGTGGCTCCGCCCGAACAAGCCCGGCAAGCCCTGGTCCTGGGAAACCGATTATTACGCGGATCCGGAAGACCCGTTCACGATCGTTGAAGGATCCTGGGACTATTCGAAGCACGGGAAAACACCGGACGGTCAGAAAAGAAAAGGCAAAGGCACGATCGCGGACAGGTACTCCGATTTTATTAAGAACCACAGCACCGAAGACAAATACCAGTCCTATTACGATCCAAAGACCGGGAAATGGACAGATATCGATCAGAATAACGAAGACCAGAAAAATAAGACTAAGGAACTCTTTGAACACTCC
The DNA here is from genome assembly GCA_024698805.1 of Solobacterium sp. Taxonomy (GTDB): domain Bacteria; phylum Bacillota_I; class Bacilli_A; order Erysipelotrichales; family Erysipelotrichaceae; genus Bulleidia. The sequence goes on along the minus strand of JAILQT010000094.1, from coordinate 16,915 downwards.
CTGCCGGTCGATGTAACGCTCTTCGGGGTCGGCACCGGCGCTTCGTGGTCCTCGATCCACGGTGAAGGCGAAGTCAAAGGCAAATACGGCGGCGCAAGCGGGAGCGTGGATGTAAACAAGATCGACGCAAACCTCGGCGTCAACATCACGCAGGGCAATGTCAATGCGAAAGCCGGTATAAGCTATACGGCATTTACCGCATCCGGCAAAGCGTATCTCGGCGGTGAAGACCTCAACGTCCATGCGGAAGGCGAAGTCGTAGCCGGCAAGGTCGGTGCAGAAGCGGAAGCTTCCATTGGCTGGATGGATTCCAAAGGCAATTTCAATCCCAATGCGCACGCAGGCGTCAAGGCCGAAGCGATCGCCGGCGAGATATCCGGCAAAGTCGGCGTGGACACCCCGATCGGCGATGTCAATGTCAAGGGCAGCCTGAACTACGGTATCGGCGCACATGCGGACATCGGCGTCAAAGACGGCAAGATCACGCTGGATATCGGCGCAACGGTCGGCGTAGGCGGTTCGATCAAGCTTGAAGTCGATGTATCCAAGCCGATCAAGGCTGTCGGCAAGTTCGTTAAATCGCTGAAATTCTGGTAATACAGCCTGTTGGTATAAATTCTGTTAAAATAGATAAGTCAGGAGAATGATTATGGAAATAAAATACCTTCCCATCGGTACTGTCGTACAGTTAAAGGAATCCGAAGCCCGCGTCATGATCGCAGGTTACTATTCAATATCCGCATTAAAAGAAGACACCGTCTGGGATTACAGCGGTTTCCGTTATCCCACAGGATATATGGATGACGATGATATCTTCTGTTTCAATAACAGCCAGATCGAATTCGTCTGCTCACTGGGTCTCTGTGATCTCGAGCAGCAGATGTTCGAAGAGAAACTGAACGAAGCGGAGCCTGTTTTCAGGGCACAGTTCAAATACGAAGGATAAGGAGGGAACAACGGATGATCACTCATGAAAAAACACTTCCGATCGGTTCGGTCGTACTCCTCAAAGGCGCCAGCAAGCGTCTGATGATCCTCGGCTATATGCGGATGCGCGCCGGCAGCGATCAGATCTACGATTACTGCGGATGCACGTTCCCGGAAGGATTCACAGGTCCGGAAGATACTGCCGTCTTCAACCATGAAGATATCGAGCGTCTGATCTACGTCGGTTTCCAGAATATGGAATACATCCAGTTCGAGGAAAGACTGCAGAACGTCATCGAAGGCAAAGTCCCCGGGGCATTGAAAAATGCGTCATAAGAAAACAGATATACGAAAGACAGCCGGCATGATCTTTGCCGGCGTTGGTCTTGTATTCGTGCTCTGCGCTGCCTGGATGGAACTGAATGTGACACCAAATGCGGATGTCCGCATGATCAAAACGGTATTCACACTTCTCGGCTCGCTCATACTTGTCCTGGGACTGTTCCTGCTGTGGCTGTCCGGCCGGGAACAGGCACAGAACATGCGCCTCAGGAAAGCCGGGAACTATGTATATGCGTCCGTGCAGGATGCCTTTCCCGATACCAGGGAACGTGTCAACGGCAGGAACACATGGATCCTCAGGGCAGTATATACCGACAACAGCGGCGAAGAGCACAGATTCGAAGCTGCTCATTTCATCAAAGACCCGAGAGGCTCGATGACTTCCCCTTTTGTCAAGGTATATGTCGATCCGTCCGACTACAGCAGATACTATATGGAAATATGATCCCTGCGATGAGGGATCATATTTTTTTCACAGTTTTGTATTAGCCATACGGTGGGCGATGTTGCTGTAGAGGTGCGTCAGGATGCCGAAGTCACGGTTCAGGTTCTGCGGCAGCGTCGGGATCCTGTCATAAAGGATCTGCAGGTATTCATTCTCATTGCCGCGGAAATCCAGTATCTCGACCGTACAGGTGCTCTGCGATCCGTTCCGTATCTCATGATCCGCGATCACGACGCCCCGGACCTGCACTTTATAGACGCCGGTATCGATCACTGCCTCGACGGAATCACCTGTTTTTATCTTTCCGCTTTCATCAAGGAACAGGGTCAGGCTGTGTTCTGTCAGATGTGTAGTCACTCCCTCGATCAGCGTATCGTCACGCTTTTTACGGAGTGTTACAGGCTCTGCATCAAGCACGTGTACGACTTCACCGTCACTGTCCCTTCCGTCGATCAGGAACAGCACCATGATCATGCAGTACATATTACGGATCAGCCAGAACAGCAGGATCAGGAGTCCGGTCGTCTGGATGCCTCCCAGCATGAACAGGATGCGGATGATCCCGATCACGGACAGGACGATCAGTACGGTGAACGGGGTCATGGACTTTGTATCGCGTCTGCGTTTTCCCGCACCTGCAGTCTTGTCCGTGACTTTGAACGTCGACATCGTCATGCCCAGTGTCTCCTTGATCACAGGCAGCAGCAGATGCGGCATGACGCTCGTTTCATAGATGGCAGACCACTTTGTCGAGACCGCATTGCCGGATATCAGCCTGAGGCTGATGTCCTGCAGGATGAACATCGGCAGCCAGTAGATCAGGAGTTCAAGCCATGTGCAGCGGAATACAGGGATCCCGAATACCGCGAACAGCAGCGGCGACAGGATATAGATCATATTCTTCAGCGGCGAATACCAGTAGACGACAGAGCTCCAGTAGCTGATCTTCTGCAGGAGCGACAGTCCCTTCATTTTCAGGATGCCGAGCTTTTTCGCCGTTACGATGACGCCGCGGCCCCAGCGTGTCCTCTGCTGGATATGTTCGGCGAACGTATGCGGCGTACGGCCGCTTGCGAGCGGCTCGCTGAGTCCGAGGCTGACAAAGCCGGCAGCTTCGATCAGGATGCCCGTCGCGAAGTCTTCCGTGATCGATTCCGTATAGAACCCGCCTGCGGCTTCCAGGGCTTTCCTGGATATGACTGTATTGGATCCCCCGTAGATCACGCTGTTGGCGGAGGTCTTTGCCGGCTCGATCGTACGGTAGAAGAAGTCCTGTTCATTCGGCGCCCTGTGCTCCGAATACAGCGCATGCTGGAAAACATCCGGGTCATAGAAGCACTGCGGCGTCTGCAGGAGTCCGAGACTGACGCGTTCCTCCTCCGGCAGTTCCCTGTTCCGCAGTTCAATATCCACGAAATACGGGATCGTCTTCAGCAGGAATTCCCTGCGTACGATCATATCCGCATCCAGCGTAAGGATATACGGCGCTGAAGTATACTGCATCGCATGATTCAGGTTCCCGGCCTTTGCGCCTTTGTTGTCCGGCCTGTCAAAATAGCCGACGCTCATCTCTTCCGCCAGTTCCCGCATCTCCGGACGGCGGTTGTCATCACAGATCCAGATATGGACCTTGTCTTTATCCGGATATTCCAGATGCACGCATCCGTTTACAGTCCTTCTGAGAAGGTCCGTTGGTTCATTGTATGTTGCGATGAAGATATCCACATCCGGCCATGCGTCCTCCGGGATCTTTGGCAGGGGATGTTCTTTCATGCCCATGATGCTTTCATAGTGGATCAGCGTTTCAACAAAGCCCAGCAGTTCCACCGCCAGCAGGATCAGGTTGGCAGCGGCCGCGAGCCATCCGTATTCCGCCGGAACGGAATATACGATGCGCCAGCCGAGGTACTGCAGCGAGAAAAAGATACTGATCATCATGACGATCCTGCAGATGACGGACCTGACAGAAGGTTTTTGATCACCTGCGCCTGCAGTGAGGGTGTCATACGTCGCATTCTTCCTTCCCCTTCGTCTGACCGGTACTGCCGCAGCGGCAGCGAGCAGCAGAAGACCGAGAGATACCAGCGATGCCTTCGGCCATGCGCTTACAGCCCTGACACCTTCCCTGCCTGCGCTTGCGGTCAGAGCCAGCAGCCTTTCAAGGAAGGATACCGGTCCCGCGGCATCCGGTACAGGTATCGTCTGCGGATCCTGCCCCTGCACTAGCGCCCTTGCGTATATGCCGGTCTCTGTCAGGTACCTGTCTTCAAGCCTGCCGCTGAAATCCGAACCGGAACGGATCATCGCCGACGTCTCGGGCTTATCGGACAGACTCCATATCGCATATGCGAGTTTGTGCTCATTGACATACGAGAACCATTTCGCCGCATTTTCATAGTCTGTCCTGCCGTCGCCGCTCGCTTCGGAAAGGCCGCATTCCGTGATGAATACGGGAAGACCCCTTTCGAGTGCTGCCTGCAGTTCACTGAACAGCGCGTCGTAATGGGAAGCGGTATAGAAATGACAGGTATACATCACATCTTCATACGGCAGCGGGTTCAGAAGCGGCGCCATCAGGGCCCTGTCATAATCCGGCGTGCCGACGATGATCAGTGAGGACGGATCGATCCCGCGGATCAGGGGGATGACCACATCCGCATATTTCGTTACATCGGCCCATGTCGTATCGCCGTTCGGTTCATTGCATATCTCATAGATGATATTCGGGCAGTCCCTGTATCTTTCCGCGATCAGCGTGAAAAATCCCTTCGCTTCTTCGATATTCTGATTCGGATCACTGTCATTCAGGATATGCCAGTCCACGAGCACATACATATCCGCAGCGATGGCTGCTTCGATGCCCTTCAGCATCATCTCCAGGCTCTCTTCCTTTTCACCTGTGCAGTATTGTTCACTGTACATCGCAAGACGGATCAGATTGCAGTCCCATTCCTGCGCAAGCTGCGTAAAAATATCCTGGTCCACGAATTCCGGGAACCATGTCAGGCCGTGCGTGCTGATACCCCTCAGGGCTACCTGTTTCCCGTGCTCATCAACGATATATGTTCCTTCGACATGCAGGGACCCGTTTGCGGAAGGCCTTGCGGTATCTGTCTGTTCCTCTGCTGTAATATCCCTCCTGCCGCTGAAAGAGAATACAAATACGGCAGCCATCGCGATCATGATGGCAGCCAGTATCCGCATTGCGCGCTTTGAGGGGATGAATGTATGTATGGTCCTGTGCATATAGATTCCTCTGCTTTAAGTATACACTTGACCGGCATAAAAAAGAGACCTCAGTCTCTTTTCAGGATATTCTTCCCGAGTATGTATGCCTGTTTCGCAGGATCCAGTCCGGTGATGACTTCGACTGCCATACAGACGGCTGCTTCAATGTCTTCCGGCGCGCAGAAATTGTAATGCGTGTGGACATAACGGCACGGGACACCGAGTACGAGTACGGGGACCGCATCGGTTTTGTTGTGCAGGATGCCCGCGTTCGTACCGCCTCCCCTGCGGACGGCGTTCTGGTACCGGATGCCTTTTTCATCCGCGCGTTCCATCGCATACTGAATGAACCGCGGGTTGGATATATAGCTCCTGTCGAAATGACGGATCTGCACGCCTTTGCGCAGGCTTCCCTGTGCTGTATTCTTCGGCACATAGATATCATCTGCGGGGGAACCTTCAAATACGATCGCGAAATCAGGCTTCACCCGGACAGCTGTCACGGCTGCGCCTCTTTCACCGACCTCTTCCTGCACCGCAAAAGCACCTACGGGCTCCACATCCAGTTTATCGAATCCGATCTGCTGCAGACGGCGCATCGTCTCCAGGATGCACAGGCATCCGACCCTGTTGTCAAAAGCCTTGCCGAAACAGATGTCCCCATCCTCATCATAGGAATATGCGACATCCGGCATGACCGGGTCACCCGGCATGATCCCGTACGTATCGATGACTTCCTGCCTGCTGGAACAGCCGACATCGATATAGTGCTTTTCGATCTCAAGCGATGAATCCGCACGTTCTTTCGCGCTCATGAAGTGCACGGGCTTCGATGTGATGATGCCCCGTACCTTCCTGCCGGAAGATGTACGGATGATCACGGAATGCGCCGGTACGGCAGACATATGCCATCCGCCGAGCATGACGAACGGCATCAGCCCGTTGTCTTCGATCGACTGGATCATGAAGCCGCATTCATCCAGATGCGCATCCAGCATGAATACAGGCCTGTCATGGTTGATCTTTCCGTCAGCGGTCATGTACAGGTCGTTCATCGCATCATTCTCGCAGTGCAGTGTATCCGCCAGTCCTGCGATCTTCTGTATCACTTCTTCTTCAAACCCGCTCGGACCGAACGCGTTGGACAGTATCTCAAGTTCTTTCAGCAGTTCTTTCCTGTCTGTCATATCCTGTACCCTGTTTCTTTATACAATCTGTCAAAGTATGTCTGCCTGATCTTTTCAAACAGTTCCCTGTCCTTCATTCCGACTGGTCTTCCGTCAACGGTATCCGCTTCACACATCAGCTTGGAGGTGCTGACGACAATGACTTCATCCGCATCGAACACTTCCTCCAGGCTGATCCTCCTGATATCAACAGGGATATCCATATCCTCACATATCTCAATGATATGCTTTCTCGTTACAGACGGCAGGATCAGCTCATCCAGCGGCGGCGCGATCAGCGTACCGTTTTTCAGCAGGAGGACTGCGCTGTGCGCACATTCCGTAACGGAATCACCCCTGTGCAGGACAGCTTCCGTGCAGCCTGCTTCTTTGGCTCGTTCCGCAGCCATGACATTGGGGATCAGGTTCAGTGTTTTGATATTGCAGTGGAAGAAACGTGTATCCTCCATCGTGATCAGCTTCAGGGGCTTTGTGAAATCCGGCGTCTTAAAAGCCGTGACCGTGATCAGCAGCGTGGAAGGGACCGACGCATCCGGGAACACATGGTTCCGCCTGCAGTTGCCGCGGGATGTCTGCCAGTAGACAGCCACGCCGTCGTCCGTATCTGCCATATCTACGCATTCCTGCAGATATTTCTTCAGTGTTTCCCTGTCGCAATACGGTTCGATCTCAAGAAGGCGCATCGAGTTATAGAACCTGTCGATATGGTCTTCCGGTGTAAAGATCTTTTTGTTGTAGGCGATCGCAAAATCATATACGCCGTCGCCGAAGAACAGCGCACGATCCTGCATCGGGATCTCCATCTCATTCAATGGTCCGATCCTGCCGTTATAGAATCCGATTTCCTGCATAATACTCTCCTGACTGTACGTTTCCGTCTGCATCGTTATGATGAACTGATATGAGTATATCCCTGTTTTCCCCTTTCCGAACACATTCCTGCACAAAAAAGCATAATTATTCCGATAATTCCTGTTTCCCGAGCGGTCAGAAAGCCTGCAGATGAAAATGAAGCGCTTCGCAGCGCTTCACCGGTTCATTTCATTATATGGTTACAGAGGTCTGTAATCCGGGGAGATCTCCTCTGCTTCATACGGTTGTGTCAGTTCCTGCATCTCTTCATCTGTCAGCCGTTCGCCGTCGTGGAGCCATGGCGTATCGGGATACTTTTCATAATCCGATTCGAACGCATCGATCTGCACAAGCACACCGTTCTCCGGGTCGATGCGGTAATACGTATAGCTGGTCCACGCCCATCCCCCGGAGCCGGTCTCTTTAAATATACCGTTTGACAGGATCGTCATGCCGTCCCGGTATACCGTGTAGTTCTCAAGGACGGTGATCTTTCCGTCATGCATGGTATAGACGCCGCCGATATCGGTATAGCCGGAGCTTTCACCGGCGACGATCAGCTCTTCGATACCGTTGCCGTCGATATCGTAAAGCGCATACTTGATATCGTCATACATCTCCACCAGCATGGAATTCGCATAACTGTCCGGGTCTTCATAGGCACTGCCGCTGCCTTTGGCAGCCAGGCAGTTCCGGTATGCCTGCAGCACTGCATCATAACTGTCGGCAGTGTCCTGTGCGGTCTCTTCCGGTCCGGCTGCGTTTGTACGGATCATTTCCGAGGAAATATATCCGTACCTGCCGATCGTTTCCGCGATATCCAGGATGCCGAACTTCCCGTTCACTTTGACGAATGCCCTGCCGTCATACAATGTGGATGCATCTTCAAAGACAAAGTCCGATACTTCCTGTCCTTCTTCATTGATGAAGCCCCAGTATCCGTCTTTCTTTACCGGGCAGTACCCGTCTTCGAAGAACCAGGTATCTTCATAGATATGATCGGTGATCCTCTCACCGGTCTCTGCGTTTACCCAGGCCATGGTATCGAACCGGGTATTCCATTGTATGTACTCTTCTTTGCGGTTCTTTGAAATACCGTAAAACCCGTTCACGACAAGAGGGGTAACGATGTCGCCTTCCGGTACCATCACCGGTCCGTGCTCATTCGTAACGTATCCGTAGCCGAGATCGTTCCAGTTATCGTCATAGACCCGGATCATGATTCCCTCGTTTCTATCAGAATGGTACGGGCCGATCTCGGACCTGTTATCCGGATCATTCCGGTATTCTTCGGCATCCGTATAGTTATACATACTGCCGTTTCGATAAACTGCCCAGAACGGTGTGACCGGGTCTCCTACGCCACCAACACCCCGTTCTGCCGGACCGGTGAATTCCGGATTCAGCGCGATCTTCCAGTCATTCATATATCCGGTAAACGGCTGCCAAACGACACACTCGACTTTATCATAGCGGTTATAATAGTCGACATCCGTATTTGTCAGACCCGAGTACAGGATCTCCCCGTCATAACTGACGATTCCTCCGGTATCACCGGTAATGAATTCCGCTGCGTTCGCTGTATATTCCGGGATGGTGTCCTGCATTGTAAGCCTCTCGTACTTCACCCATTCCTGCGGATATCCTGACACGCCGTCCCTGCCGTCTTTAACATAATAGTCAGCAGAATCAAACAACCAGCTCACCAGGGGCTCAACTGTATCAAATTCAAACTGCGGTTCTTTGATCCAGACTGCCTCAGGCGCAGGTTCTTCCGTTTCTTCAATAACGACTTCCGTCGGCTCCGGCGTATTGATCTCTTCTTCCTTCTCCGGTTCGGTGGTCACTTCCGGCGCAGGCTCGTTCGTTTTGCTTTCGTAATACTTATAGCCTGCATATCCGCCTCCGCCCACAACAGTTACTGCGACTGCGGCTGTCACAGCGACTTTCGCTGCGGTCGCCCCGCCTGCGGCTGCGGCAGTTTTCACTGCCGTCCCTGCGGTGACTGCTTTTGCGGCGGAAGTGCCTGCTGCAGCAGGTCCTGCGTTTGCGGCTGTGTATACCGCAGACGATCCGGCTGCCCTGCCTGAGCTGACAGCAGCTGCCTGCGAAACGGATGACGACACTGCTGCAGAGGAGGATGCAGAAGAAGCGGCACTGTTTCCCCCGGCAGTGATCACAGCAGGTGCGGAAGCGGATATGCCCGGCGTCACGATCGCAGCAGGTGCAGCTGCCTGTACGGAAGAAGCGGGATAAGCCTTCAGCATCCCGATCATAAGGCCTGTGGCAGTGAGCCCGTCCGGCAGGTCCGTATCCTTCAGTTTCTCTTCGATCCTGTTCTTTACAGACGTGATGACTTCTTCCGCCCTTTCTTTGGATATCTGAAGTATTTCCGCGATCTCTTCCGTGTTCCGGTTCTCCTGATAAAGAAGGACCGTCGTTTTCTGTTCTTCTTCCGTCATGTCCTGCATCAGGACATCTGTACCCACGCCTGCAGGGACACGGACCAGTTTCTGTATCTCTTCCCTTGCGAGCTCTGTCAGTGCTTTTTCCGTAACGAGTGCAGGACTGATGTCATACAGCTGTTTTCCCCTTTCAAAGATCACGGTCATGACCTGCTGCTTCAGCGCAGCGTCAGCGATGCCTGTTTCAAGAAGCACCCTGATCCTTAACTGGTATATCTGTGAAAATATTTCCGGATACTGCATCATCGTATTCTCCGATCTTTTCTATGTTTTTTATTCTATCATGCGCGGGTGCCCTGCGTATTTGTTCTCTAAACAAAAAAAGGGAATCGCTTCCCTTTGGATGATGCATGGAAATGAAGGTCCGGCCTATACGAGCAGGGCCAGCAGAAGTACGAAGAATACGGCGACAAGGATCAGCAGGATCGTGATCGCTGCCGTACTGGACTTCTTCTGTACGGTCACAGGCTTCTGCCCGACAGGCGTATAGCGGAAGGAGTTGTCCCCGGTTCTGATCTCATGCGTGCGTCTGGGCTGTCCGGTATCCCCCTTGATCCGCAGGCTGTTTGAATTGGTCGGATGGTAAGTGAGACCGGGTGTCTGCGGCGTGAACGGCAGCGGTTCGATCTCCAGGCTGCCGGCACGGCGGAAACCTCCCGGTGCACTTTGCGGCGCAGACGCGGGCATCCGCACTGTTTCTGCAGCCATGTGCGGTTTGGATGTCCTTGGTATTCTATATCCTTTATCCAGGCCGTACAGGAGACCGACAGGGGTCAGTGCCGAACCCTGTACGGATGCTGCAAAGGAATCATTTACAACATCCCTGGCAAGCTCATAGATCCTGCAGACCTCATCTTCGGAATCATTCAGTTCACGGGCGATCTGCCGGAATTCCAGTTTGTCACGCGTAAACCGGACAAGGATATATTTCTCGTAATCATTTATTACTGTGAGGAATTCCTTCCTGTCTACGGCGGTCTGCTTTTCCGCGATGCTTTCGATCAGGGTCTTGACAAGGTTTACAAGGATGTCGCCTGTAAACTTGTACGGGTCGGACTTATAGATCCTCTCGCCTGTGGATTTGACATGGCTGATGATCTCTGTTTTGTACTGATCATTGGAGATGCTGTCGTGGAGGATCCTGCCGATCTGTTTCTGGAACGTCTGTGTGAATATCGATTCGTAACTCATAGTATGCGCCTCACAGTCTGCCTGCGCGCCGCAGCGTATTCTGCTGTGCAGGCTTCATCTGTGCCGTGTTTCTCTGTCCGGTATGGACCTTCCCTGTCTGCGGGTCGAATTTCTGCAGTTCCAGGAACACGGTCTCCATGGATATCCGCCTGTCCGGATCGCCTATCAGCATCCGAGCCAGTGTTGTCCGGATATCACCGTACAGGTTCTTCGAGAGGATCAGGGGCCTGCCGTCAAGGATCGATTCATGCGGATAGTTGTACCTTGTCCTGTCAAAATCGGGAAGGCTCCCCGTCAGATACTGGTGGAACAGCAGACCGAACGCAAAGACGTCGATCTTACAGTTCAGATTGACAGATTCCCCGAACATGAACCTGCAGGATTCCGGGGAGAGGTATACCTGGTCGCCGCTCAGTTCATACTCATATCGCGGGGGATTCTCCTCGCTGAAGCAGCAGTCCAGGTCGATGATCTTGCCGACAAGCTTGCCGGTCGCGGAACGCCTGATCAGGATATTGGTCTCCTTGATGTCCGCATGCGCGATCCTGTTCCTGTGCAGCATCATGCCGCTGTGGGCAAGCTGCCTGCAGAGGAGGAGCCTGTCGATGAAGGGGATATTGACCATCTCCGAAGCCGGCACATGCATGGCTTCGATAAAGTCGGTAACGATATAGTAATGCGCGTCGTAGCGGAAGAACTCGTTGATCCGGACGATATTGCCGTCGGAAGCGTCATTGATCCTGGTGTAGAGCCTTCTTTTGTCCAGTTCAAAGATGGAACAGTCGTTGATCTTTTCTTTCCGGATGTCCTCCGAGATATTCTCCACAGTCGGATAGACCGGATTCAGGAACTCCTTGATGAAATACCTGTTCCCGTCCTTGCGTGCTGTCGTCCATCTGGAAAACCCGGCATCCTGGTTGGAGAAAGGCGCATCAAGCACATAGCCGTTCATCTGTACGCTCATGATGCACTCCTGTTGAGGTATGCCTCATAGTCTTTCCTGTAGATCTGCCATAATGCATTGATGTATGCGGCGTCGTTTCTGCGGGTGCTGAGGGGGATCATATAATTCTGTTCCATGAACTGCAGCCGGACGTTCATATCCGCCTTCAGATTATCGTAGTTCCCGTAAAGGAAGCTCATATAGGAGAATGTATAATCATCGCCTGCCACGGAATGCATGGCACTGTCCAGCATGGCGTTGAACTGCACAGGGGATGAAGATGCACAGATCGACTGCAGGACCATGTATTCAAAATGCATCGGTGTATGGACATAGCCGAAACAGCCGTCTGTAGCGGCGAATATCATCATCGGCGAAGTGACTGCGAACGTCTTTGAATGCAGGACGTAATTGCCGTCGGAAGAAAGGACGTTGGTCATCGGCGGGTTGTTCTGCAGCGTTTCCATGGCATCGCCGTACGCGTCATCTTCCGTCAGCTGCCTGAGTCCCCTGCTGTTGAGCAGGTATACCCTGGAATCACCTGCCCAGAAGATCGTCACATGGATCCTGTCATCCTTTACATATGCATAGGCTCCTGCTGCCGTCGTCGGGAAATCCCGTATCATCGTGCTGCGGATCCGCATATTGGAAGTCCCAAGGGAGGAACATACGCGGAAGCCGCTTCGGAAGTAGCTGTCGATCCCGGCAATGATCTGATTCTTGTCTGTTACGGGGCTGCGCGACGTTTCCATATACCACTCACGCAGCGTGCCGCTGAGAGCCCTTGAGGCCACATAAGCGCCGGTATGACCGCTGAATATGTCATAGGTCATGGCGCCGCTACCACCGCTGCCGTCAAAAACGGAGATGATCGCTGTACTCTCCGTATTTGCGGAATAAAAGCTGTCTTCCCCGTGTCCTTCCACGGAAGCGCGGCTGAATGTCTGCACTGTATCCAGTGCGTCAATGAATTTCATGGATCCTTCCTCAGATAGAATTTGCGATCGCGTTCAGGATCTGCTGGTAATCGACGTCACTCATACCGCGGCCGGCGGCGCTTTCATACATGATGACATTGTTCCAGGAAGAACAGATATCCGTATAGTGCCTCTTGGCAGGCGTAAACAGGAGCAGTCTCTTGGCGGATTCATCCATGAATCCCGGACGTGTCCTGGAGCCCCACCATGCGGTGAGCTCATTGAAGTTACGGGCCATGCCCTGCGGGTAATTGGGCACCCTGCTGCCGAAGCCGAGTTCATGCGTACCGTCATCCGACCAGAGGACGATCACATGTCTCTTCCTGCCCGGGGACCTGTTCCAGTCGGACTTCATCGCATACGCAAGTGCTTCCAGACCGTCTTCCGGATCATCGCCGCCGCCCTTGGCTTCGATCGATTCCACACATGCCTTGAATTCCTTCGCCTGCTGGGGCAGGATGAAGAAATCCGTCACCAGCATCGCGTCTTCCTTGTCAAAGTAATAATCGCGGAATGCGATCAGCCTGACACGGACAGACTGCACGCTCTTGTTTTTGCGGTTCATCATGTTCATGAAGTCGCCGTAAAGATTCAGGGCGTTGTTTTTTACTGTATTCAGTATAGGCCTCATACTGCCTGTTGCATCGATCACGAATACGAGGTCCACGATATAGCTCAGCTGATAATTGTTTCCCATGCTTTATCCCCTTCTGACATCAGTCATCGTCTTCTGTTTCAGTCTGTATGATACGGATAACCCCGATCGAATATCTTTCGCTGTCCGTATTCGGCACGACGATCTTCCGGATGCCTGAACTGCTTTTTCCCTGACCGCTGTTTATGCTTTCACTGCCCTGCAGGACCTGCAGGTCGGCGGTCGTCTTCGGCTTCAGCCTGTAATAGCCTTCTTTCAGCCCCGGAAAGGTAAATATACCGTTCCGGTCCGTCTTTGCGGATGATTTATATTCACGCGCATCCGAAGGATCCGCGTCGCTGTATTTATACAGTTCGATCTCCAGGCCGCTGTAAGGTCTGTCCGTATCCGCATCGTAGCTTCCGTTTCTGTTGTTATCCAGATATACAAAACCTGTGATCGTATCTTCCGGGATCTCTTCCGCAGCCGGCTCCGGCGTTTCGGACAGTTCCTCGATCTCGCCGTTCAGTCTGCTGATCTCCGTTTCCAGTGATTCGATCCTGGCCTCCTGCTGCGAGACGGTGCTGTCCAGATCGGATATCGTACCGTTCTTCCTGAGCAGCCTGATCCCCAGGAACAGGTTCACGAGCAGGGACAGCGCCGCGATCCCGACAGCGATATAAAGAAGCGTATTGTTCTTTTTCGGTTCACAGGCAGGCATCTGCTGCACAGGCGCGGAATAGTTCGGCTGCCGGAATGCCTGCATGGATGTGACATCTGTGCGCAGGATATCCTGGAAACCGCCCAGGAACTCATTATTTCTGACCGGCGTGCCGCAGTTCGGACACTTCTTTGAACCTTCACTGATATTTGCGCCGCATTTTCCGCAAAACATATCCTTATCCTCCGTCAGTATCTCTGTAACAGACAGACACAGCAGAATACCGCGCTTTCCACATTCTCTGTTTCACAGTTGCGGCAGATCCACTTTCTGTTTCTTTCGTATGTGTACAGGGTCCGTATATCATGCCCGGCATCAGGCTGGGCTGTTCTGCGTGCATTTCCCGCAGGTGCAGGCGTTCTTCCGGGAACAGGAGCCGGACCGGGCGTGACTGTTTTAACGGGAGGGACAGCAGTCCTCGCCGGTGCAGAAGGCCGCGGTGCAGTGCGAAGCGGTTCTGTTTTCTTTTTTTTCTTTTTAATGCCGGCAGAAAAACCGGCAATAAAAAGGAAAATCACAGCCAATGTTATAACAGCATATACTACGCTTTCATTCATTTGATCACCTTCCCTGCATTCCGGCAGAATAGTATTTCTGTTCAGATACAATCCCTATTTTAAAGGAACAGGATGTCCATTACAAACGGTATATGCGCACAGAAAAGAGATGATCTTAAGACCATCTCTCAGAGTTTATGCACGGTCATGGATTCTGGCAGACGCCGCTGCTGTTGAATGTGTATGTCTTCGAACCGATCTTTACTGTTCCCGTGACCATCGCACCGGAAGAATTGAAATAATACCATTTGCCGCTGAGCTTCAGCCAGCCTGTCTTCATGGCGCCGGAGGACTGGAAATAATACCATTTCCCGCCGATCTTCTTCCAGCCGGTGACCATCGCGCCGCTGGAAAGGAAGTAATACCACTTTTTGGCAATCTTCTGCCATCCCTTCAGCATCGCCCCTGAACGGTTGAAGTAATACCATTTGCCGGATTGTCTGAGCCATCCGGTCTTCATCGCGCCGGATGATCCGAAGTAATACCATTTACCGGACAGTTTCTTCCAGCCTGTGGCCATCGCTCCATCGGCTTCAAACCAGTACCATTTGTTTGAAATCTTTTTCCAGCCGGTCACCATTACCCCGTCGGGATCAAACCAGTACCACCGTTTCTGATGTTTTTTCCAGCCCGTGACCGGAACATAGTCTTCGAAGAAATACCGTTTATCAAACCATTCCAGCCAGCCGTTTTCGATTCTGAACAAGAATTTATTTTCTTCAGCATATTTTTCTGCTTCACTGCCTTCAATACCGCAAATGACAAAGTCTGTTATTATATTCGGACGGTTATCGTTATCGAATTCATTATCTTCATAATGAACATGATTGTATCCAAAAGCTTTACTCCCGATCTCCGTGACTGATTCAGGGATCTTTACACTTGCCAGTCTGCAGTCACTGAACGCTCCTCCCTTAATGCAGGTCACACTGTCCGGGATCTCAACATTATACAGACTCATGCAGTAAACAAATGCACAGTAACCGATTTCCTCTAATCCTTCACAGAGATTTAACTGTTTCAGACTATAGCAGCTTGCAAACGCATAATCATTGATTCTCTTTACACTGGAAGGAATGGTCACACTTTGGAATTCACAGTATTCAAATGCATTTGTACCGATCCCGGTCACAGGCAGGTCATCGATCTTTTCCGGTATCGTTACTTCTGATTCCGATCCCGTATATCCGGCGATCATTACCTGGGTTTTATAACGGATATATGTGAAATCGCCAAATTCCAGATATTCTTCTTCTTCTTCTTCGAATTCATCTGTTTCCGATTCCGCATAAACACTCTGCGGCAAAACAGCTGCTGTAAGAAACAGCGACAGCAGTACTGCAAATAGCTTTTTGAACATGATCTGCGTCCTTTCTTTATGATGCATATTGTTTGCATTTCATTGAAATAATTGATTTATCGTATTTATTCCTCCATATCCATTATTACAGTCATGGACAGAAACAGAACTGCAAAGGATATCGAGATTGTATTCACAGGGGGGACGCATCGCTGCGCCCCCCTGTTCATGATCATTTCGTAAGTTTCAGGTTCTTTACTGCACTCCACATGGAGTAGTAGTTTTTGCCGTCCTTCGTCAGGAATGACCGGACCCTTACGTAATATGTTGTGCCCTTCTTCAGGCTTCCGACAACCTTGGATACCGTTGCGATATTCCGGATCGTCGCTGTCTTTGTCGTGCCGGATGTAAACTTGCTGGACGTTGATACCTGTACCTGGTAGCCTGTCGCTTTGCTGTTCTTGTCCCACTTCACCGTCAGCTTGCCTGCCGCACTGTTGGTCAGCGAGCTGATCGCAGGCCTTGTCAGCCAGTATGTCGTTAAGGACTTCGATACTGTACTCTTGCCTGTATCCGCATACGCGACGACTTTGTACGTATACTTCGCACAGTTCGTTGTGGCTTTCGTATCGCCCCAGCTTGTCGTTGTGCCGCTCGTGATGGTCTTTGCAAGTTTGTTGTTGCGGTAGATATAGTAGCCTGTCGCTCCGGCTACTGCCTTCCATGCGACCTTGATGCCGTTCGACTTGTTTGCGACGGCGATCTTAGTCGTAGCACCCGGTACAACACTGACTGTCAGCTTGACCGTCTTCTTCTTATAGTTTGTCGTTGCGGCTGAGATCACACTGATCACGGCTGTTCCGACTTTGTTCGCAGAGATCGTCCCGTCCTCGGAAACTTCTGCGACAGACGTGTCATCGGACTTGTAAGTCACTTTGCCCTGGCTGCCTGTTACTATGACCGTCGCTGTCTTTCCGACGGCGATCGTTTCCGCGGACAGTACGGCTGTCACCTTCTGCGAAGCTTTCGCGATCGTATAGGCTGCTGCCCCGGAGCCGGAATAGTTGCCTTTCAGATCTACATTGACCGTATATGTGCCGGCATTCGTCATGCCTGCAGGATATGTGATCTCGTAATCTGTGCCTT
>JAILQT010000041.1 GCA_024698805.1 Solobacterium sp. | reverse complement strand
GGAGGCTCCCCGGTAAAATGAAAAGGAGAGGAAATACCTCCCCATATCCATTTACATCAGGCTCTTGTGCTTTATGACTCTCTCCCCGGGTTATTTTGGAATACCCGGCTTACCCCGTCTATTTTTGGATAGTCCTTTTTTACTGTATGGTGAGAGACGACTGCAGTCTTTTCCTGATGCTCATACGGCAGCGCCTGCGAAAATATGGTAGAATATTTGCTATGACGATCAATATTGAAAATACGCCGTTTCAGACGGTATTGAAGAATAAGCATCTCGATGATCTGTATATCACAGGTCTTCGTTTTTACAGGGAGACGAACACCGTCGAAGCAGATATGAAGAACGGCACCGTCCTGCCGTTTGAGGTCTACCGCTATCTGATCGACCAGATCGAATCGATCACCGGTTCGCACGCCGTGATCCGGATCCGTACGGAAAACGGCCTGCCGCCGACAACGGAACTGCGGCGCTATGCCGACAGCTTCACGGAAAAGAACTACAGCTGTTCCGTCCTCAGCGACGGCATCTTCCGTTTTGACAGCGATGCGGCCAGTCTGACATATCTGTTCTACCAGGCGGAGGAAGCAGCCTCCGCTGCCGCCGCATGTACGGAGCTGAATGCGTTCCTGAACAGCTGCGGGATCGATGTCAGCGTCAGCGCGGATGTCCTCGTGCAGCAGGAAAAGGAAGTGCAGAACGTTCCCGCTTCCGCCGTTTATGAAGCACCGCAGGAGCCAGTGAAACCGGTGCGGGAGAAGAAGGCCTGGAAGCGCATCAAGCCGGAGGATTATACATTCATCGAACTCCATGACGTGACCGATCCGATCTCCGACATCCGTTTCAAGGGGGATGTCTTCGCCTGTGAAACGACGGAACTGAGGAAGACGAACCGGATGATCCAGACGATCTCCGTCTTTGACGGGACGGATGCGATCACGATCAAACGGTTTGAAGGCAGGGGCCTTACGCGCGAAGAGATGGCACAGGTCAAAAACGGTAGCTATATCGAAGTGTTCGGCAAGATCGAATACGATACGTTTTCACATGACCTCGTATGCATGGCTTCCGAGATCGAGATCCTGGAAAAGCCTTTTGAAAAGGATGAAGAAGAGAAAAAGAGGATCGAGTTCCATACACATACGAACATGTCCGAGATGGACGGCGTATGCGATATCACCGAGATTGTGGATTACGCATGGAATATCGGCCATAAGGGCATCGTCATCACCGACCATGCGGATGTGCAGTCCTTCGTCAAGGCATACAACCGGGCGCAGTCACTGAAGAAATCCGATCCCGAAAGGGAATTCAAAGTGGGACTCGGCTGCGAGCTCAATATGGTCAACGATGAACTGACGATCGTCCGGAATGTGACGGATGAGGTATTGGATGATCTGACCTATATCATTTTTGACCTGGAGACGACCGGTCTCAGCTGCTATTTCGACCATATGATCGAATTCGGTGCGGTCAAGATGAAGGACCAGACGATCATCGACAGAAAACAGCTGTTCATCAAGCCGCCGATCCAGATACCGGCATATATCACTGCCAAGACGAACATCACGAATGAAATGGTGCGTTCTGCGCGGCATTTTGAAGACGTCATCGATGAGATCCTGGACTGGATCGGCGACGGCGTCCTCGTTGCGCATAATGCGACGTTCGACTACTTTTTCATGAATGAAGAGCTCCGCCGCATCGGCAGGGAACCTTTGAAGAATACCGTCATCGATACCCTGGACATGGCCAGGGCCGTCCTCAAGGAAAGGAAAGCCTACAGGCTCGGCAATATCGCGAGAAACTATAAGATCGCCTATGACGAGGAAGTCGCCCACAGGGCGGATTACGATGCGGAGACGCTGTCCGGCGTATTCCTCTCCCTGATGCGCGACGCTGTCTCGAAGTACGGCATCCGCACCGTCAGGGACCTGCAGGCAAAGCTGCAGGATGAGAGATCCTTTATCAAGCAGAGGCGCATGCATGCGGTCGCGCTCGCAAAGGACAGGGAAGGCATCCGTGACCTGTACAGGCTCGTAACGGATTCCCATACGAAGACGCTGGCGGTCATGGGCAAGGCGAAATCCAAGGAAGGCACGGATACCGCTGCCGAAGCCAGGGTGCTCCGCTCGGATCTTTCTGCGCACAGGAGCCACCTGCTGATCGGAAGTTCCTGCCTCAACGGCGAAGTCTTTGAACTTGCCTGCAACGGCGACGATGAAAGGCTTCTGGAAGCGATGCGCTTCTATGATTATATCGAGATCCAGCCGCCCGCAAACTATACGACGAGCATCGCGCTCGGCAGTCTGCCGTCCATGGACAGGCTGAAGGAAGTCCTGAAGCGCATCATCCGCATGGCGGACAGGGCAGGCATCCCCGTGATCGCTGACAGCGATGCGCACTACTGCACAAAAGACGAAAAACTGTTCCGCGATGTCTATATCATGAACCAGGGCGTCGGCGGCGTTACGCATCCGCTGTATATCCGTGATGAGACGCTGCGCCTGCGCACGAAGAGTCCCGACCAGCATATCCGCCTGACGAAAGAGATGAAAGACGAGTTTGCCTGGCTGGATGATGAAGCGCTCATCGAACGCATCGTCGTCGACGAGCCGGAGCGCCTGTTCGCACAGCTCGAGGAAGTGCGTCCTGTCCCCAAGGGCACATTCCCGCCGCATATCGAAGGCTCGGATGACAAGCTCAGGGCGATCTGCCATAGCACAGCCAGGAGCATGTATGAGTTTGAGGGGAAAGTCCCCGAGATCGTTTCCGAAAGACTCGACGGGGAGCTGGACAATATCATCCGCAACGGCTTCGGCGTGCATTACTATATCGCCCATCTGCTCGTCAAGAAATCCAACGATGACGGCTATGTCGTCGGCTCAAGGGGATCTGTCGGCAGTTCCTTCACGGCGACGATGGCAGGCATCACGGAAGTCAACCCGCTGAAGCCGCACTATCTCTGCCCGAAGTGCCGCTACAGTGAATGGATCGAGGACATCAATATCAAATCCGGGTTTGACCTGCCCGATAAGGCATGCCCGCACTGCGGCACAGTCATGCGCGGCAACGGTCATAATATCCCGTTCCAGACATTCCTCGGCTTCAATGCGGACAAGACCCCCGATATCGACCTGAACTTCTCGAACGAATACCAGTGGCGGGCCCATGCCTTCATCCGCGAAGTCTTCGGCGAGGACCACGCGTTCCGTGCCGGCACGATCGGCACCGTCGCGGAAAAGACCGCCTTCGGTTATGTATCGGGCTACTGCGAGAAGATGCATATCGAGGATATGCGCAGGCCCATGCACGACTACCTGGCTTCGAAATGCCAGAATGTCAAGAAAACATCCGGCCAGCATCCCGGCGGCATCATCATCATTCCCGAAGAATACTGCGCGGAGGATTTCACCCCTGTGCAGTATCCGGCGAACGATCCGGAAGCCGACTGGAAAACGACCCATTACGACTTCCATGACATCCATGACAATGTCCTGAAATTCGACATCCTCGGGCATGTCGATCCGACGGCGATGCGCATGCTGCAGAATATCGCAGACGTAAAGCCGATGGATATCCCGATGAACGACCCGGAGACACTGAGCCTGTTCTATACCGACGACGCCCTGAAGGCTGACCCGCGCATCTACCGGAAGGAGACCGGCGCGCTCGGCCTGCCGGAGTTCGGCACACGCACGACAAGGGGCGTCCTCGAAGAGACAAGGCCGAAGAAATTCTCGGACCTTGTCATCATATCCGGTCTTTCACACGGCACGGACGTATGGTCGGGCAATGCCCAGGAGCTGATCCGCAGCGGGCATACGATCGATGAAGTCATCGGGTGCCGTGACGATATCATGACGTACCTTCTTGACAAGCAGCTTGAGCCGATCGACGCCTTCCGCATCATGGAGGACGTTCGAAAGGGCAAAGGCCTGCGCGAGGACCAGGAAGAGAAGATGAAGAACCACAATGTGCCGGACTGGTACATCGGTTCCTGCAAGAAGATCAAATACATGTTCCCGAAAGCGCACGCGGTGGCTTACGTCATGATGGCGATGCGCATCGCCTGGTACAAGGTCCATGAACCCAGGAACTTCTATATCCAGTTCCTGAGCCTGCGCTGTGACGCATATGAGATCGAAACGATGACGAAAGGCATCGAAGCGGTGCGGGAGAGGATGCAGGACATCTCTTCGCGCATGAACGACAGAAACGCTGCCGTTCCCGTAACGAACAAGGAAAAATCCCTGTTCGATACGCTCGAGGTATGCGAAGAAATGTATGCGAGGGGCTACCGGATCGGCAATGTCGACCTGTACCGCTCCAAAGCGGCGGAATTCACAGCCGCCGAAGAGGATGACCATCTGATCATCCCGCCGTTCACCGTTATCGACGGCCTCGGCTATGCCGCCGCAAAGTCCGTGGAGGATGCCAGGAACAAAGCTGAATTCCTTTCCAAGGAAGATATGCTGCGGCGCACCCAGCTGACGGGCACGCATATCAAAAAACTCGATGCGATGGGCTGCCTGAAAGGCCTGCAGGACAGGAACCAGATGTCCCTGTTCTGATGTGAATTTGTTGAAAAAAGACTGTACATGCAATGAACTGCTGTGGTATTATATTCAAGCGCATTGCGCATCACTGTTCCGCTGGCCATGATGTTAAGAGCAGATGATCGATCGCAGAAGAGGAGAAATGAAATGGATCTTAGTTTAGTTGACAGAATCACAAAAGACCAGATGCGTAACGACATCCCTGATTTCAGGTCCGGTGATACCGTAAAGGTATATGTACGCATCAAAGAAGGCGAAAAAACACGTATTCAGGTTTATGAAGGTGTTGTCGTTGACCGTTCCAACGGCGGTATCGGCGCAACATTCACAGTCAGAAAGATCTCCGGCGGCGTCGGTGTCCAGAGAACATTCCCTGTACATTCACCGATCCTTGAAAAGGTGGAAGTCGTCAGATACGGTAAGGTACGCAGAGCGAAGCTGACATACCTCAAGGGCCTGTCCGCGAAGAACGCGCGTATCAAGGAAATCCGCAAATAAGTCTTCGGCTGAAAAGAGGAAGAATCATTCTTTCTCTTTTTCATTTCACTGATATGTATATAATGTAGGAATATAACGGGGTCGATCCATGGAAAAAGAAAATGTGAATATAAAAAATGAAATCATCTCTTTTCTCAAAGAGATCGTGATCTGTTTCCTGCTGGTCTTTCTCATGAAGACTTTCATCCTGATGCCTGTCCAGGTAAGGGGGGAAAGCATGCTGCCGACACTGAAGGACAAGGAACTCGCTTTCTCCAACCTCATCGGCTACAGGGTCTCCGGATTGGAAAGGTTTGATATCGCGATCATCCGCATCGAAGAAAAGGATGAATATATCGTCAAAAGGGTCATAGGCCTGCCGGGAGAGACGCTCTCCTACAAGAACGAACAGCTGTATATCAACGGCGAACCGGTCGCGGAGACATTCTTCAACGAGGAATACAGGTCCCAGTTCGATGAGTTCACCGAGGATATCGGACCTGTCACACTGGGTGAAGACGAGTATTTCTGCCTGGGAGACAACCGGGTGAACTCATCCGATTCACGCGTCTACGGACCGTTCAAAAAAGAAAAGATCGCATCAAAAGGCCTGTTTGCGATATGGCCGTTTTCCGAGATGGGGGTGCACACATGGTAAAGATCCAGTGGTATCCGGGACATATGGAGAAAGCCAGGAGGCAGATGACGGAAAGGCTCAGGGCGTGCGACATGGTGATCGAACTGCGTGATGCGAGGATCCCGCAGGCAAGCATGAACCCGCTGCTGCGATCGATCTCCGGCAATAAGCCAAGGCTGATCCTGCTGACAAAATGCGATCTGGCAGATCCCGTGCAGACGAAAAAATGGACGGAAAAGCTCAGCGATGAGCAGACGGTATGCATGGAGGCAGACCTTCTCAATGACAACAGGGCTGCCAAGAAGATCATTCATGCGTCCCTGCAGGTCATGAAGGAAAAACGGGAAAAACAGATGGCCAGGGGAATACGTCCGCGCGCTGTACGGGCAATGGCTGCCGGCATCCCGAACGTCGGCAAAAGTACGATGATCAACCGCATCATCGGAAAAAAGACGCTGAAAGCGGAAGACAGACCGGGCGTAACGCGGAGCCTGACGTGGATCCATGCGGATCCCCAGCTCGACCTGCTCGACACACCGGGCGTACTGTGGCCGAAATTTGATGACGAATTCACCGGTACGGTGCTGGCCGCATGCGGATCGATCAGCGATGACATCGTCGATGTCAAAATGCTGGCGATGGATACGGTCCGGATCATCCAGGAACTGTATCCTTCCGTGCTGGAGGATATCTATGAATCCGGGGAGGTCAATCCGAACGGCATGCTGAAGGCGATCGCTGTCAAACGGAATCTTGTCAGGGAAGACGGTGCTGCAGACACGAAGAGGGCTGCGGAACTGTTCCTGAATGAATTCAGAAAAGGAAAACTCGGAAGGATATCACTGGAACATGTCAGCGAAGACGCGGAAGATCTGCACGAATGAATATGAACATGCGGCGTGGGAACGCGGCAGGCTCCTGCTCGGGCTTGACGAAGCCGGCAGGGGACCCCTCGCCGGCCCGCTGAGCGTCGCAGGCGTTGTCTTCGAACCCGGCTATGAGAATCCGGATATCTATGATTCGAAGGCACTCAGTGAAAAGAAACGCGAACAGCTGTATGAGACGATCCTGGAGGATGCACTGTATTTCTTTATCGAAGAGGTCACTCCCGAAGAGATCGACAGGTATAATATCCTGATGGCGGACAGGATGGCGATGATGCGCATCGCGGAATGCCTCCCATGCGGCGTCATCGTGACAGACTGCGTGAATATCGTCGTGCAGGACAAAGAGATATACATGCCGGCCAAAGGCGACCAGCTTTCCGTTTCTGTGGCTGCGGCTTCGATCCTTGCCAAAGTGACAAGGGACAGGCTGATGTATGAATATGATGCGCTGTACCCGCAGTACGGCTTCGCCAAAAACAAGGGTTATCCGACAAAAGCGCATATGGAAGCGATCGAGAGGTACGGCATCACACCGATCCACCGCAGAAGTTTCGGCCCTGTCGCCGCAAAACAGATCAGTCTCGATCTTTTCTGAGCCCGGCAGGTTTTTCTTTGTATATATAGACGGAGGGTCTATGGAATACAGGGAAAAACTTGCAAATCTTTCATACAGTTTCTCAGGAAACTGGCACCAGATCAGGAATGCGCTGCAAAAGAATGAAGCCGTTCATGATCACAGAATCCGGGAACCTTACATCACGATCGCGGATAAAGACTATCCTGAAAGCCTCAGGGAACTGCGCTATCCGCCGTTCGTGTTATTCTACAGGGGCAGGAAGGAACTGCTGAAGGAACGCTGCGTAACGGTCGTCGGCTCCCGTGAACTGTGCGCGTACGGGGAGCGGATGACGAGGCTCAGCGCGGATTACCTGAAGGAAAACTACGTCCTTGTCTCCGGTCTTGCAAAAGGGGCGGACAGCCTCGTGCACAGCTGTGCGCTGCAGGGCGGCAGGACGATCGGCGTGATCGGCAGCGGGCTGGCTACCGTGTATCCGCGCTCGTCGGCGCATCTGTATGCGCGTATGCAGGAGGAAGGCCTGATCCTTTCGGAATATCCCGCATATGTGCCTGTCCGGAGGCATCACTTCCCGTGGCGCAACCGGATCCTGGCTGCACTCGGTGAATTCATCGTCGTAACGCAGGCCGGCTGCAAAAGCGGCACGATGCTGACAGTGAACGAAGCGCTGGAGCTCGGACGGGACGTTTTTGCGTTTCCGTACCCTTTTGATGCGGATGAAGGCCTCGGCTGCAATCAGCTGATTGCAGAAGGGGCAATGATTATGTATGATATTGAACAGTTGAGAACGACCGGATCAATGATCAGGAGGTAATATGAAGAATCTTGTAATCGTAGAGTCGCCGTCAAAATCAAAGACGATCGCGAAATATCTCGGCAAGGACTATACAGTCGTATCGTCCAAGGGACACATCAGGGACCTGGCTATCAAAGGAAGGGACGGACTCGGTGTGGACATCGACAATGATTTCCAGGCGACGTATGAAATATCAAAGGATAAGAAGGATACCGTAAAGGATCTGCAGGCAAAAGCGAAGAAAGCGGATTTCGTCTATCTCGCGACCGACCCGGACCGTGAAGGCGAAGCGATCAGCTGGCATCTCGCACAGGAGCTCGGGCTGGATGATTCCCTGGCGGACAGGGTGACTTTCAATGAGATCACCAGGAAAGCCGTAACGGAAGCTTTCAATTCGCCGCGCCCGATCGACATGGACCTTGTCCATTCCCAGGAAGCACGCCGTATCCTTGACCGTATCATCGGCTTCAAGCTTTCCAAGCTGCTTAACAACAAGATCAAGTCGAAGTCAGCCGGCAGGGTGCAGTCTGTTGCCCTGAAGCTGATCGTTGAGAGGGAAAAGGAGATCGAGGCGTTCGTACCGAAAGAATACTGGAGCGTTGACGCGGTATTCGAAAAAGACGGAACGGAATTCGAAGCGTCCCTGACGAAAGTCAACGGGAAAAAAGCAGATCTGAAGAACGAAGAGGAAGCACAGAAGGTATTAAGCCTCTGCCAGTCCCTTTTCAATATCTCTTCCGTGTCCAAAACGAAGAGGAAGAGGGAGCCGAGGCTGCCGTTCATCACCAGCACGCTGCAGCAGGAAGCTTCCACGAAACTCAATTTCTCTGCCAAAAAGACGATGAGTGTTGCCCAGAAGCTCTATGAAGGCATCGACATCGGCAGCGGCGAGGAAGGCCTGATCACCTACATGAGGACAGACAGCACAAGGCTCTCGGATGATTTCGTCCGGGCTGCGCGTACACTGATCACGGATACGTACGGAAAGGAATACGCCGGCAGATACCGCGTGCGCAATGACGCCTCCTCACAGGACGCGCATGAAGCGATCCGTCCGACAAATCTTGCGAATACGCCTGAGAAGATCAAACCGCATCTGACAGGGGAACAGTTCAGACTCTACAAGATGATCTATGCCAGGGCTCTGGCATCCCTGATGTCGTCTGCCGTCTATGATTCGACAGGCGTCACGCTTTCCCAGAACGGCTGTGATTTTACCGCCCAGGGCAGCACGATGATCTTTGACGGCTACCTGAAGGTATACAGTGAATACGATTCCTCCAAGGACGTCGATCTTCCCGCGCTTTCCGAAGGCGAACAGATCGCCGCAAAGAACCTGGCCGCGAACCAGCATTTCACGGAACCGCCCGCAAGATATACCGAAGCCAGGCTGATCAAGGCAATGGAGGAAGAAGGCATCGGAAGACCTTCCACCTACAGCATGATCATCGATACGATCCAGGCGAGGGGATATGTCTCCCTTGAGAAGACATCCACAAAGAGCAGGACCAAGGTATTCATCCCGACAGACCAGGGCAAACTGACATCCGAGAAACTGGATGAGTTCTTCTCGGATATCATCAATGTGGCCTATACGGCATACATGGAAACAAGGCTGGATGAGATCGCGGAAGGCGAAGTGAAGGAGACAGAGATCCTCCGGAGCTTCTATGACCGCTTCCAGCCGCTGCTGGACAAGGCATATGAAGGCATGGAGAAGATCCAGCCTGAAAAAGTCGGGGAGATCTGTCCGGACTGCGGCGGCGAGCTTGTTTACCGCAACGGCCGTCACGGCAGGTTCATCTCCTGCCTGAACTTCCCGAAGTGCAAATACACCAGGGCGATCGAAACGGAAAAGAAGGAAGCACCCGAACCCAGCGGGATCATGTGCCCCGAATGCGGCAGGGAGCTCCTGAAAAGAAAGTCGAGATACGGCACGTATTTCCTCGGCTGCTCCGGTTTCCCTTCCTGCAGGTATATGGCGGACCTGAACGGTGAGAAGATCGTCCCGAAGGCGAAGAAAACGGCTAAGAAGTCCGCACGGGGCAAAAAATGAGGGAAGCATCGGTAGTCGGCGCGGGACTGGCCGGATGTGAGGCCGCCTGGCAGCTCGCTGAACGCGGGATCCGTGTGAAGCTGTATGAAATGAAGCCGCAGAAGCATTCCCCTGCGCACCATGCGGATACGTTTGCGGAGCTGGTATGTTCCAACTCGCTGCGTTCGGACGCCCTCAGCAATGCCGTAGGACTGCTCAAGGAAGAGATGCGCACGATCGGCTCGCTGATCATGGAAGCAGCCGATCATACCCGCGTGCCTGCAGGCTCTGCCCTGGCGGTCGACAGGAATGCCTTCTCGCAGTATGTGACGGACAGGATCCGCTCGCACCCGCTGATCGAAGTCATCGAACAGGAGATCACGGAGATACCTGCGGAGCCTGTGATCATCGCGGCAGGACCGCTGTGCTCAGACGGGCTGATGCAGGCTGTGCGCCGGGTGATCCCGGAAAACAACTGCTATTTCTATGACGCCGCCGCGCCGATCGTCACAGCGGAATCGATCGATATGAACAAAGCTTACCGCAAGTCCAGATATGACAAGGGCGAAGCGGACTATATCAACTGCCCGATGGATATCGATGAATTCAACGCTTTTTACGAAGCGGTGATAAACGCGGAAAAAGCGGAACTGCATACATTTGAGAAAGAAGTCTTCTTTGAAGGCTGCATGCCGTTTGAAGTCATGGC
>JAILQT010000005.1 GCA_024698805.1 Solobacterium sp. | reverse complement strand
AAAACATGTTGAAAATAATGGAAAGATCGTCATATTCCGACTCCTTCAGCATCTGTTCCCTGCATTTTTCAACCTGTTCGGCATCGATCAGCTTCATATTTTCCTCCATTACGGCGCGCGAGGCGCCGTCACAAATACGTTTTGAATAAACAAGCCTTCCATACGTGCCGCTGAACCTGCTACTCTGTAATCAGAGGAAGGTTTTGTTTAGAGCACGTGGAGGTGAGTAGTTAATTTGATGCCGCATTGTTATAAGTTGCCGCCATTCTTTCAAGCACAAACTAGTAGACATCGCAGTCTGTACACTTATAATTGACAATCAATTGTTGATTCGCTGAATGGCATTCAAAGCCTTTCCTCTTTGAAAGGAGAAGGTATATGTCTTTGAAGATCGTTCGTTTCAACTGCTGCGGCATGGATGTACACAAAGATATCATTGTGGCTACAATCGGCATTACCGATAAATACACTATGGTCACTGAGTATTTTCAGGAAACGTTCAACTCTTTTAACAGCGACCTCTATCGTCTCTGCGACTGGCTTTCTTCTCATCAGTGTTCTGAAGTCTGTATGGAATCCACCGGTAAATATTGGATTCCGGTCTACAACGTGCTTGAAGAGAAAGGCTTTATTGTTTGCCTCGCTCATCCCAAGTACACCAAAGCCATCAAAGGCAAGAAGACGGATAAGAAAGATTCCAAATGGATCTGCGACCTCTACAAGCATGACCTTGTCAGAGGTTCTTTTATTCCTCCCAGGGAGATCCGTGAACTGCGTGATATCTCAAGGTATTACAATAAGCTCATCGGAATGAATTCCTCTGAATCCAACCGTTATCAGAACTGTCTTACAGTTTCTAACCTGGGTATTGGCTCCATCTTCACTGATGTCAACGGAAAGTCTGCCAAAAGAGTCATGGAAGCTGTCCTTAACGCAGATGATCCGAATAAGTTGTCTGATGAAGATATCCTCAAACTTGTCCACAAATCCTGTAAGAAGAAAGATCAGCTCCTTGACGCTGTCCGTGGCTGTCGTATCGAATCCGACCAGCGATTCAAGATGATTGAGATCCAGAAACATAAAGAGGAACTGGATCAGCACATCACCAACTGCTTCGTCGAGATGTTCAAGCGCGCCACGCCCTTCTTTGACCAGTTCCTGCACATCACAGAGATTATCGGCCTCTCTGTTCTATCTGCAATTCTTATCATATCAGAAATTGGTGTGGATATGACAGTATGGCAGAATAGCAGACAGCTCTGTGCCTGGGCAGGTCTTACTCCCGGCAATAATGAATCAGCCAACAAGAAGAAGTCGACACGTATTACCAAGGCAGGACAGTTTCTTAAGCCTCTGCTTGTCCAGTGTGCTCTCGCGGCAATCAAGAATCCTGATGGATACTTTGGAATCAAGTATCGGCGGATCAAGAAACGCAGGGGGCACAAGAAGGCAATCGTTGCGATAGCACGTATGATGCTTATCTGCATCTACCACATGATTCTTACCGGAGAATCCTTCAATCCTTCAGACTATGATGAACTGATGAATCCCAAGCCCCGTAAACCTCGCGAACTGACAATAGAATCTGCTGTAGACTTCCTGAAATCTTCAGGTGCTGACATTGATGCGATCATCGCTTCTCTGAAAGAAGCTCCACCTGATCAGATCACTGTTCAAAGTTGATTTTTCGCTTTCGCTTCACCACTTGTTTTTAATGCGGACTTTTTTCGAAGCCCCTACGTCTGTTTATTCACACTTAAGCTCCTCTGATAGTAAAGCTCCTGTATAAATCGATAAAATTATATTCTTTTCCGATTCCCTGTTTCAACTGCGTACCCGGAATATATTTGCCCGGTTGACAGATCTGCCGTACATAATATAATAACAGTTGTTATACTATACAGGAGGGACCTATGCCGAGAAAGCCTGCAACGACAAGGGAAGAAATGATCGAAGGAGCTTTTCAGCTGGTCCGCAGGGAAGGCCATGAAGCCTTCACCGCCAGGAATATCGCAAAGGAACTCGGCTGTTCCACACAGCCCCTCATGTACCGGTTCCCCAGTCTTTCCGAACTGAAGGAACTGGTCTATGCCAGGGCGGATCAGTTCCATACGGCTTATATCCTGGATGCGCCGGACTTCCTGCATACCGGGCTGCGGTACATACAGTTTGCGAAGGAGGAGACGCCCCTCTTCCGGTTCCTCTTCCAGTCGGGGCACTTCCGGGGGCTTGCCCTCGGGGACATGGTCCGGGATCCCGGTGTATCCCCTGTAGTGAATGCGGCGGCCGCGGAACTGGGCATACCGGAACAGGAACTGTTCACGGTATTTGAGACCCTGTATGTCACCGTACACGGCTATGCGGACCTCATCGCGAACAATGCGATGGAATACGATCCGGCGGATATGGAAAAAAACCTGATGCGCATCGCGGAAGGCATGCTTGGAAAGGAAGGATAAAATGATCGATCTTGGAGCTCTTTATAGGAAAAATGAACTGGCGTTTGCGATCCTGTGCATCGTGATCTACGTGGTCGCAGGCGCGAATTTCCGGGCGGAGGGCGACGACAGCCTCGTCATGCTGCTGGGGCTTCTTATCATTGCCCTGGTGCTGTATATCTTTGTCCGGAATGCCGGACTGACGGAAAAATACGGTCTGACAAAGAAGATATACAACGTAAAGGAGATGGTCTGGTTCCTGCCGGTATGGATCGTCTCTACCGGCAACCTGTGGGGCGGCATCCATCTAAACTATAAGATGCCCGGCCTGCTGTACGCAGTCGTTTCATTCGCGCTGGTCGGCTTTATCGAGGAACTGCTGTTCCGCGGTTTCCTGTTCCGGGCCATGTTAAAGGACGGGAACACCGTATCCGCGATCACGATATCCTCGATCACCTTCGGCATGGGCCACATCATCAATCTGTTTACGGGACATGCGACGTTTGAGACGTTCTTCCAGATCGTTTTTGCCATCGCGGTCGGCTTCCTCTTCACGATGGTCTATTACAAATGCGGCAATCTCTGGCCCCTCATCCTCTCCCACAGCCTGATCGATATGTTCTCCGTGTTTGCCAGCGACTCCGTAACAGCAGACCGGATGTACATCGTTTCGGTCATTATCATTGCGGCCGCATACTGCATATATCTCAAAAAGATCCCGACACCGGACGTGATGACTGTCCCGGCGGAAGGACAGATCGAAGAATAATACATACCGATTCCGGAACAGACACATCTGTTCCGGATCCTTTTTCTTTGCGGGAAGAAAAAAAGGAGCGTCCGCATAAGCGGGACGCATCCTCTTTGATCAGCAGAGTCCGTAATGACGCAGGGCGTTGGCGACGCCGTCTTTATCTACGTCTGTCGTTACAAATTCAGCGAGTGCCTTCACTTCATCCTGGCCGTTGCCCATGACGATGCCGTGACCGCATTCCCGGATCATTTCCAGATCGTTGAGGGAATCGCCGAAGCCGTATGTGTCGGCCATGTCGCCCAGGTAATGGGTCGCGACCATGAGCACGCCCGTACCCTTATTGACATCGATCGGCGAGATCTCACAGCCGGAATTCGAATTGTTTGACTGTGAATTGATCGGTACGAATGTCGTATGCGGCGCGACTGCGTTGACAAAGCCTTCACGGTCGGAACCGGGGAAATACTGGACATTCACTTTATAGATATCTTCACCGGCATATTTATCGAGAGGCAGGTTGCCGCAGTTGAAAGCAGGCTGGATCAGAAGACGGTTCGCGATCTGTGCCGGAAGGCCTTCGATCTTGTCAAATACCATTTTCCTCCAGATCGGGTCGCTGTATCCGCGCTCCAGGCAGTGGATACTGTATCCGACATGGAATTCTTCCGCTTTGTCCATGACGAACTTTGCGAGGGCCGGGTCGAAGACACGCTTCAGCACCAGTTTCCCGTTCAGTTCAAATCCCGCGCCGGATGAGAAGATCGCGCCGTCACGTTTGATGCCGAAGGAATCCATGATCTCATAATACGGTCTGCCGGAGCAGATAAAGACAAGGCTGCCTTTTGCCTGCGCCGCATTGATCGCATCCATTGCGCTGCGCGGAACGAGACCGGTCTTCGGGTCAACAAGCGTTCCGTCGATATCAAAGAATAAATAATTATGTTTCATGATTTTTCTACCTCTGCTCTAATTGTAAACTGTAAACAGCCCAAGGTAAACAGCCGAATTCCCGGGTTTGAAAAAGAGGTCCGCAGACCCCTTTCCTCAGTCGGATGTGCCGCTCAGCGCTATGCCGTTCACGTACAGCGTATAGCCGTTGGCATGTACGTTTGCCGCATCGCCTTCAAAGGATGTGATATAGCTGTCCGCCGTCAGCGTCCAGGTGCTGGTGCTGTCCAGGGATACGCTGACTGTACCAGTTTCGGAAGAAACAGATGTACCGGATGCGTTCGTGATCTCACCGGAGATATACCCTTTGAAGGAAGAGCCTTCCTTCAGCTCCATTGTCAGTTCCGAGTCTTCCCCGACAAGGACTGCACCTTCCAGTTCCTGGTCCGAAGCGATCAGCGAAGCTGTGTTGGAAGCGCCGCTCCAGCCGTCATCACAGACGGAGAGCAGGACGCAGTCACCGTCTTCGTTTGTGATCTCCACATTCTCAAGCGTAATGAGGGCATTCGTATTGGTCACATGGAAGACGTGTCCGCTCTTGCTGGTGAGCGAGCCGCCCGTCATCGTAAAGGAAGATGTGCCGCTGTCAGCATCCCCGCTCATGGACTGGTAGATCATGATGCTGTCCAGGAAGGTGGCGTTGCCGTTGCACTTCGTGTTGTTCGCAGTCAGGTCGCAGTCTGTCAGCTCAATGGAATTCAGTCCTTCAATGCAGACGCCCTCAGAAAGATTCGAAGTCAGTGCTGCATTGGCCACATGGATCTCCGCGGTAGAATAGATCGCCGGTGACCCCAGTCCGTTGGATGTATAGGTGCCGCCGTCCACATAGACCGTTCCGCCGCCCCTGTCGGTACGGATCGCAGCGGAAGACCTGCCGCTTGTCTCAACGTCCAGGTCATAGGCATAGGTGATCCCGCCGCCTGTCGTCATGATCCCGCCGGAGCCGTCGCCGGTGGTCGTAATGGCCGTATCACGGATGATGACTGTAGTACCGTCTCCAGAGGCTCCGTTCTGGCCGCCGTTTCCGCCGTAGCTGAAGACACCGTTTGCGCCATCTGCATCAGAGGTGATCGTACCGCCGGTGATCGTGGTCTCAGATCCGTCTTTGACGAGGACAGCTGCGTTCAGGCCGTAGAAGTTACAGTTGTCGCCGCCGTCGGAATCGCCGGTTTTCGTTACAGTCGGATCGGTGATCGTTACGTCATCCGAAGTGCTGATCAGCAAAGCACTTTCATCTGCCGCTGTGCTGCTGTAGGTCTGATTGCTCTGCGAATCAGCTGCTGTGATCTTTGTGCCGGCAGTATAGGTCAGATCCGCAGTGCTGCCGCCGGGCATCCCGCCGGGACCGCCGCTCTCACCGTCAGGTCTTTCCGGGGGTGTACCGCCGGGGCCGCCGTTCTCACCATCCGGTCTCTCGGGAGGTGTCCCTCCCTCCGGCATTCCTTCTTCACCTTCCGGCTTTTCTGGAGGCGTGCCGTTCTCTCCTTCCGGCATCGCAGGCGCTTCTTCCGCAGCCTGTTCCGTTCCTTCCGTCTCTTCCGCAGCAGTGCTGTCTTCTTCCGCTGCCGCTGTCTCCTCTGTTACTGTATCCTGTACGGTGCTTCCAGCAGGATCAGCCGCAGCTGTCTCCGCCGTGCAGCCGGTGACCAGCAGGAGTGCAGTCAGTGCCGAAGCTGCCGTATGCAAATATTTCTTTTTCATCGTTTTTCTCCTTTGCTATGCCATGAATATATCCCGCTTATGTGAATTCTTTATGAACAGATACTGAAGAGAACAGAAATATTTCCGCGTTCCGGGAATAAAGCAGGTATACTGTTGATGAAAAGAGGGATGAAGGATATGACAGATATCGACAAAGAAAAATACAGGGAACTGATCGCGAACCTCCTGAAGGGCCATGAACTGCAGAAAAGGCGCAATTCCGCATCCAACGAAGAATACTTTGCGAAGATGAAGGAATTCGGGATCGACCTGAGCGAGGAAAAGATCATCGCTGATTATGACCGTATACGTGACGCCAGGAAGCTGGATGATTCCTATTATGAAGAGTTCGGGCATATCCTCGATGATGAGCAGAAGGAGGAATGGCTCAATTCCGATGCCACGATCTTACTGATCGACAGGATCGTCCCGCTTCATTTCAACATAGAGGATACAGGGGATCCGTTCTTCATTGACGGCGTCATCGGCAGCCTGTATGAAGACGATCTGAAAAAAGCGGACCAGAAGGATATCGAAAAGGTATTCCGTGCCCTGATCACATTCTCACATACCCGGGATCATCATACCCTTGCGGATGTCATGGGGATGTATGATATCCGCAGCAACCTGAAGGAGATGATCCGTGTCTGCCATGACAGGAACCCGTCTTTCCGCGCTCTGATCAAGGAACTCTATGCATGTTATGAGGACGCGGACCCGCACCTGTTCCCCTCCGTCTATAAGGAATATCTGAAAGAAAAGAAGTAAGTCAAAATAAAATAGGTGTCTGAAGGCTGTTCATCAGACGCCTGTTTTTTTGTCCGGTGTGTTATTCCGGGATCAGGTCGATCACCGTATAGCTGCAGTGCGTCTCATTGCGGAACGGATAATACCAGTTCCCGATGCCGGGACTGACATATACGTCCGTACTGCCGATCCTGTATGTATACACGACGTTCAGACCGACAGCCGTATAGAGAAACCGGATCGGGAAGATCTGTCCGGCATGGGTATGCCCCGAGAGCTGCAGGTCTGCCCCTGCTTCGAGGATCTCGTCATTCTGGTACGGGGTATGGTCATTCCAGATCACATATGTGCCTTCGGGCCGGACAGGAAGATCCTTCAGGGGGATGCGGGTGAGGTGGGAGACATCTTCCCTTCCGACAAGGACGAGGTCTTCGCTGATCTGCATGAATTCATCCTTAAGGATGATCGCGCCGCTGTCCAGGATCGCCTTCTCCAGTTCTTCCTCAGTGTATTTCTGCCCGCCGATATAGCTTCCCCTCTCCTGGCGGTCATGGTTGCCGTAGATGTAATACACCGGCATATCCAGTTTGCCGAACTGTTCAAAGACCCATTCCATCTCATCCTTCTCCGTATGCTCGTCGCATATGTCGCCGCCCAGGATCACAAACTCCGGCGCAGCGGCCCTGATCTTCGCAAGGGCATCTTCGAAGGACTTCTTTGTCTGGGAAGAGCCGTAATGCAGATCGGACAGGAACACGAACCTGTGCTCCCTGCTGAGTTTATCCGACCTGAACTCCAGATGGTCTTCACGTATGGTCTGTGAATTGACGGTGCCGTATAATGCATAGACCAGCACGATGACAGCGAGCACGGCAGCGCGCAGTCCTTTCTTTGGTTCCTTCTTCCGGAAGGAAAGAACGAACAGCACGATATCGCATGCCCAGTCGGAGAACAAAGCGATATAAACACCCATCAGCGGGTATGCATATTTCCACAGGAACGGGGAGGCATCCGCGATCAGTTCAAAAGCAAGTGCGAACATCGCGAAGAATTTCGCGATGAAGAGCAGCACCTTCACCCATTTGTACCGGATCCTGTCCAGCTGTGTACTGATGAGTGC
>JAILQT010000118.1 GCA_024698805.1 Solobacterium sp. | reverse complement strand
AGATGTCAGGGGGTACCCCCTGACATCTGATTTTTCTCTGCTACATTGATTGTTTATTTCCACTGTCTACTTGACAGGGGCTACATCATTTCGGAGGAGCATCGACTGTTTTCTGATTCTGCCTTCTGCACATCAATCGTAGAAGATCTTGGATAAGAAATCCTTTGCGCGTCCGGTCTTCGGGTTGGAGAAGAATTCTTCCGACTCTGCGACCTCGACGATCTCGCCCCCGTCGAGGAAGATGACACGGTCCGCGACTTTGCGCGCGAAATTCATTTCATGCGTGACGACGACCATCGTCATGCCCTGGGCGCCGAGGTCTTTCATGACGTCGAGGACTTCCTTGATCATTTCCGGATCAAGCGCGGAAGTCGGTTCGTCAAATAACATGACTTCCGGGTTCATGCATAATGCCCTGGCGATCGCCGCACGCTGTTTCTGTCCGCCTGAGAGCTTGGAAGGATATTCATCCCGCTTGTCTGCGAGACCGACCCTTGTAAGAAGCTCCATTGCTGTCTTCTCGGCTTCTTCCTTTGATCTTCCGGCAACGGAAGTCTGTGCCAGCATGCAGTTCTCCAGCACCGTTTTGTTGTTGAAGAGGTTGAAGTGCTGGAAGACGAAACCCATCTTTTTGCGCTGTTCGTAATACTTCGAAGCGTTTTTCGGATCCATCCGTTCTCCATCGAGATATATGGCGCCCTGATCTGCTTTTTCCAGGCCGTGGATGCAGCGGCACAGCGTGCTCTTGCCGGAACCGGACGGTCCGATCAGGCATACGATCTCGCCTTCGTCGATCTCAAGGCTGATGTCGCGCAGGGCTTCCAGTGTTCCGAAGGTCTTGTAAAGATGTTCTACTTTAATCACTTTGCGCCATCCTCCGTTCCACTTTCTTTGCGATATATGAGGTGATCACCGTCATGAACAGATACATGACGCCGGCGAGGATCAGCGGATCCAGATAGTCATAATACCGTTTGCCCAGTACCTGTGCGCTGTAGAGAAGCTCCAGTGCGCCGATATTGGAAATGAGCGAGCTGTCCTTGATCAGGGTGATGAATTCGGACACGAGGGGAGGGATGATCAGCTTGAATGCCTGCGGCAGGATGATCTCCTTCATCATGACCGGATACTGGATGCCCAGTGTTTCACCGGCTTCCCACTGTCCTTTGTCCACGCTCTGGATACCCGAACGGATCAGCTCTGTCTGGTAAGCGCCGGAGTTGCAGGACAGGGCGATGAGGCCGACCAGATACGGGTCTGCGCTCATCCTTGTCCCGGTGATGCGCTGATAGAGCACCGGCACGCCGAGGTAGAAGAACAGCACCTGCAGCAGCATCGGGGTCCCGCGGAAGATCTCCACATAGACGTTCCCGATCAGCCGCAGCACTTTGCTTTTGGAAAGCTTGGCTGCCGCGAAAAGGATGCCGATGACGCACCCGATCACGATCGCACCGACCGCCAGCATTAAGGAAACGCCGGCGCCCCTGACCATGAACAGCAGATTTTCAGATGTGAAAATATCGCCCATAAAGGATCACAGTCCGTATTTTTCTTTCAGGGCTGCGCAGTCAGGGCTGTTCAGGAATGCTTTGATCGCTTCGTTGACTGCCTTCATCAGCTCGTCGCTGCCTTCTTTTGCGATAACGAAGTTCTGTTCGTCGAGCAGTGTGCCTTCAAGTACTTTGTATCCGCCGGCATTGACATAGTTCTCCGCAACGGGCCTGTCGAGGATGACTGCGTCATAGGCGCCGCCCTTGAGGGATTCCATGCAGATACCCATGTCTTCGATCGCCTGTACGTCTGCGCCTTCGATCTCGTTTGCGCAGCTTTCACCGGTCGTGCCGAGCTGTGCGCCGATCGTCTTGCCCTTAAGGTCGTCGATCGTTGTCATCTCACTGTCCGCATTGACGAGTGCGACTTCCGCGGATTCATGATACGGCTCGGAGAAGAGCACCTTACGCTCGCTGTCATAGGTGAAGCCGGAGATGCCGAGATCGACCTGGTCAGCCTGGATCGCGGAGATGATGGTATCGAAGCTCATCTGTTTCCATTCGTGGTCATAGTTATAGCCGTTCTCATTCATCCATGTGAAGAGCCATTCGCCCATCTCATAGTCAAAACCGGTGATGGATCCGTCTGCGTTGAGATCGTCATACGGGGGATAGTCCGGAGAGATGCCGATCAGGATCGTCTGCTTCTCTGCCGGTTTGGCTGAAGACGAGCTGCTGCATGCGCCGAGTGAGAGAGCCATAATGGCTGCGAGTCCTGCTTTGAATACTTTTTTACTGAACATTTTCTTTCCTCCCTTGTTCATACACCCGGAAAATAAAACATCCCCGGAACATGTCTGTTCCAGAGACGATATTTATATCGCGGTGCCACTCTGGTTGCAGGTTATCCCTGCCGCCTCAGGCCGTTAACGCCGGCATACGTTCATTCCTACCTGTTTCTTTCAGAATGACCTCTTACAGATGCGGTTCGCAGATCTTCGTACCTGCCGGTCTTCCACCCTGCACCGGCTCGCTGGAGGCGTTCGATCGCTACTCTTCTGATCATTGAGTTAATGAAAATAATATAGGAATATTCTGAAATAATGTCAATAAGTTTTTCATGAAAGTGTTTTCAAAGAGTGCGGCTGTCACCGGTGACTGCGGCATGCCGGATGCGATGCCCGTCGCCAATGAGAAGTATCTGCCGCAGTTCCGCAGGAAGATCGGCGAACTGAAGAAAAAGGGTGTCACGATCCGTGATGAA
This sequence comes from Solobacterium sp., assembly GCA_024698805.1. GTDB lineage: Bacteria > Bacillota_I > Bacilli_A > Erysipelotrichales > Erysipelotrichaceae > Bulleidia. Next base: position 22,143 of record JAILQT010000118.1, on the reverse strand, counting down.
AAAGTCAGGAAGCTCTGTGAAGAGGGGCTCTGAGGGGAAATGATACAGACAGCCTGTTTGTTATGCAGGCTGTTTTCATGCATGGCAGGACAGGAGAATGTGGTTTTTGTCATAAATGAGTCAAAAGGTGCTAAAATAAGAGTAACCGAAAGGGCAAGCCGGCCCTCGAAGACACATAATAGGAGGATTATAATGGCTGTTAATCGTTTTGTTTTGAATGGCATTTCGTATCATGGACACGGCGCGATCAAAGAGATCCCCGGCATCGTAAAGGCAAAGGGATACAAAAAGGCATTTGTCGCTTCTGACCCTGACCTCGTTAAATTCGGCGTTACCGCAAAAGTAACGGACCTTCTGGCTGAGAACGGCATCGACTTCGAAGTCTATTCGGATATCAAACCGAACCCGACGATCGAGAACGTCCAGCACGGCGTTGACGCATACAAGGCATCCGGCGCGGACTTCATGATCACCATCGGCGGCGGCTCCTCGATGGATACAGGCAAAGGCATCGGCATCATCGTCAACAATCCTGACTTCTACGATGTACGTTCCCTGGAAGGCCTCTCCCCGACAAAGAACCGCACGGTATTCACGATCGCTGTACCGACAACAGGCGGCACAGGCGCTGAATCCACGATCAACTATGTAATCACAGACGTTGAGAAGAAGCGCAAATTCGTCTGCGTCGACCCTAACGACATCCCCGACATCGCCGTCGTAGACCCGGACATGATGGCTTCGATGCCGAAGGGCCTGACAGCTTCCACAGGCATGGACGCCCTGACACATGCGATCGAAGGCTACACAACAGGCGCTGCGTGGGAACTGGCTGACTGCCTGAACCTCGAAGCGATCCAGCTGATCGCGAAGAACCTGCGCAAGGCTGTCGCGAATGACCCGGACGGCCGTGAAGGCATGGCACTGGCACAGTATGTCACAGCGATGGCTTACTCCAATGTCGGTCTGGGCATCGCCCACTCCATGGCGCATACACTGGGTGCTGTCTATGACACGCCGCACGGCGTCGCATGCGCGATGATGCTGCCGATCGTCATGGAATTCAACCAGGAATACACAGGCGAAAAGTTCAAAAAGATCGCTGAGGCATTCGATGTTGATACAACAGGCATGACACCGGAAGAATACCGCAAGGCTGCGATCGACGCTGTACGCCAGCTGTCCGTTGACGTAGGCATCCCGACAAAGCTTGAGAAGCTGAAGGAAGAAGACCTCGACTTCCTGTGCGAATCTGCTGCAGCAGACGCATGCGCACCGGGCAACCCGAGGCCTGCGACACTGGAACAGTTCCGCGAGATGTTCTGCAAACTGATGTGATCGTTTCCCGATCCCTTCAGGACAGTTTACCGGCATGAGACAGACCCGGACAGGATGCGCTTCCTGCCCGGGTTTTCAGATGCCTGCAGCATAAAAAAATAGTAGAATAAACATGTAAAGACGCTTCCTGAATACAATGCACGCCTTATACCCGTAAGACCGGGGTGAAACGGAATACATGGCACAGGGGATATTTTTATGCTGAATCTCAGACATCTTGAAACAATGATCATTACAGCGGAGGCCGGTTCGTTCCGCCGGGCGGCAGAGAGGATGTACGTGACGCCCTCAGCCGTGATCAAACAGATCGACGCCCTGGAGGCAGAGACCGGGACGTTGCTTTTCGAGCGCACGAGCCGCGGCCTGAAGCTGACAGCAGCCGGGCATTCGCTGTATACGGACGGGAAACTCCTGCTGGAGTATGCGGAAAAAAGCCTGGAGAGGGCACGCAGTTCAGCCAGCGGGGAAGAGAACGTCCTGCGTGTCGGCACATCCCCGGTAACGAGCGCGGACCTGATCACGGACCAGTGGGCCAGGATCTATGACAGGTGGCCGCAGCTGAAGATACAGATCATCCCGTTCCGTAATGAGCCTTCCGAGATCAGCCGGGTGTTCGCCGGGCTGGGCACGGATATCGATATGCTTACCGGCATCTGTGACCGGACGCATTTCGCTTACCGCGGCTGTTCCGGCACCGCCCTGCAGGAGAAAAAGGTCGGGATCTCCGTATCGAGAAGACATCCCTTTGCCCACCGGGCGGACATCGGGCCGCAGGAGCTGGATGGAAGCGAAGTGATGCTGATGAGTCCCGGGAAGATCCGGGCTATGGATGATATCCGCTCGTATCTGCAGGAAGAAGTGAAAGATGTGAAGATCCACAGCTTTGACCATCTGAATATGGATGTTTTCAACGACTGCGAAAAGAAAGGGTGGCTGCTGATCGCGGCGGAGAACTGGACAAAAGCCCACCCGATGCTGTGCTTCCTGGATGTCGCATGGCCTTTCACGATCCCGTACGGCATCCTGCATTCCTCCTTCCCGTCGGAAAAGGTCCGCAGGTTCCTCTCGCTGATCACTTCTGAGTGAATACCTTTTGGTATACACTGATTTCCAAGATGAGACTTCTTTCCTGCTATGCATGCTGGTACTATACAGGCAGGAGGACAGGATATGAGGCTGAAGGACAAAACAGCGCTGATCACCGGGGGCGGAACAGGCATCGGCTTTGCGATCGCAAAGCACTATGCGGAAGAAGGCGCATATGTATATATCACCGGCAGAAGGGAAAACAAACTGCAGGAAGCAGCCGCAGAGATCGGTGAGAGATGCGGATACATCGCAGGCGACGTCGGCAGAAAAGAAGACATGCTGAAAGCCGCGGAGAAGATCCGGAGCGAATACGGACATGTGGACATCGTCGTAGCCAATGCCGGCGTAGGAAACTATGTTGTCCTCGAAGATGTGACGGAAAAGGAATTCGACAGGGTCATGCATACAAATGTGCTCGGGACATATTACACCGTACAGGCATGCCTGCCGCTGATGAACGAAGGAGCCTCCATTATCCTGATCACGTCGGTGACGGCATCCCTGGGACTGAAGAACTTCAGTCTGTATATCGCCGCCAAATCAGCGGAGAAGTCATTTATCCATACATGGACGAACGAACTGCGTGACAGGAAGATCCGCGTCAACGCGATCGCCCCCGGCATCATTCCTACCGATGCGGCAGGAAAGGAGCTCGGCAGGAGCGAGGAAGAAGAAAAAGCGACGCAGCAGCACAGGGCATGCCTGATCCCTGCCGCAAGAGTCGGGAATGTCCGTGATATCTCAAGCGCTGCAGTATACCTCGGCAGCGATGAATCTTCCTATGTAAACGGCATCGAGATGCTGGTGGACGGCGGACTCGCAGCTGTCTACCCGGTAAAACTGTAATTATTCGAAATGAAAGAAGGAGAATAGAAAAATGACAAAGAAAACATGGATCATCACAGGCGCATCAGCAGGCGGAATCGGCGAAGGCATCGCCAGAGCAGTTCTTTCCCACGGCGACAATGCTGTGATCACAGCAAGATCCCTTTCCAAACTTGAAGGCATCGCAAAGGATTATCCCGAAACATGCCTCCCGGTAACTCTGGACATGTCCGACAGGGCACAGATGAAGGAAGTCGTCAGACAGGCAGCTGAAAAGTTCGGCACCGTCGACGTCCTGATCAACAATGCCGGCCACGGCTACAGGTCTTCCGTTGAAGAAGGCGAAGACGAAGCGATCCGCGAACTGTTTGAAACGAACCTGTTCGGCCCCATCAACATGATCAAGGAAGTGCTCCCGATCCTGCGTGAAAAGGGTGCGGGCGTCATCATGAACACCACCAGCATCGCAGCGGAGCGTTCTGCGGTCGGTTCCGGCTACTACGCATCCTCCAAGGCAGCGCTGGACCTTCTGACAGACGGCCTGTGCAAGGAGCTCAAGCCCCTCGGCATCCGTGTCATGGTCATCGAACCGGGTGCATTCCGCACGCATTTCTATGATGAAGCCCTCAAGAGCGCACCGCTCAAGGTCGAAGCATACAAGGATTCCACATGGAAAAACGCCAACGCTGTAAACAAGAGACAGCAGCCCGGCGACCCGATGAAAGCCGGTGAACTGGTCTATGAGATGGCGTATGCGGAAGAAGCACCGTTCCGCCTCCTCCTCGGAAGCGACGCTGTCAGGGCCGTCGTCTCGACAGCAGAAGGCAGGATCGAAGAAGCCAATAAGTTCGCATCCTTCTCGGAAAAGACAGATTTCTGACAACATGTATACCGGGACTGCAGCAGGAAGAAAGCTGCAGTCTTTTTTGCGCAAAAAAAGCCTGAAAGCATTGCGGACAGGGTGCTTCAGGCTCTCTGTTTGTATATCATTTTGACAGGGCACATGTTATGATATTTGATTGTACAGGTACTGTAAAAAAGCCTGTGTACGCCTCACACGGGGACTGTGAGAAGAGGGTATCCGTTCAGGGATCCCTGTGTCCGGAAGGGCGTCAAAAAGAAATGTTCATGGTCAGGCAGGGACTGTCTGGCTGTCTTGCAGCACTGCTGCAGAAAAGGAGTTTATTACATGAATATCAAAAAAGGCATATCCTGTGTCGCTTTCGGTTTCCTGTTCACGCTCGTCAATATCAATCTGACGCTGAACGGGTTTACAGTCAATGTCATGCCTGATTTCATCGGCTATCTGCTTCTGTTCCTTGCGTTCGGCCAGTTTGGCAGCTATGCCGAAGGGAGGGAGTTCCTGAAATGGTGCTTCCTGCTGCTTGCCGTCGTTACGGCGGGTGTCTGGGGAAGCAGTATCCTCCGTCCGGAGCTTGCGATGCCGGCATGGCTGACCACTGCTGTGGCGGCTGTGTCCGCATGCGCGATGTTCCTGCTGTTCGGCATCATCGAAAAGATCGCCGGGGATTTTAATTCCCCGCAGGAACAGACGGTCGGATGGCTCAAATATGTCAATGTGATCCTGTATGCGGCTTTCTTCTTCACCTCTGTGAACCTCGGCAGGGATATAGCCAGCGGTGCGCATGAGGCCGGATCCGCATTCCAGACATACCTCGGCGTACTGGCATCCGTCATGGGTGCTGCAGCCCTGGTATTCGCAGTTATTACTGCATTCGTCCTGTTTAAACTGAAAAAAGACATCGAAATGAGGGCATAGCGATGAAAAAGCATACGATCACAATGGCTGCCGGCATGCTGGTATGCATGCTGCTGGCAGGATGCAGCGCAAAGAAGGGCATTGATTACCTTGCGCTTGTCAATAAGGAAAATGCGCTTCCCGCAGACTGGGAAGAGACTGTTGAGACCGTGCATATGACGAATTCGCTCGGCGATGACGTCGAAGTCGAAAAAGCCGCATATGACGCATATCTGAAATTGAAAGAGGATCTCGAAGCAGACGGCGTATACGTGGACCTGGATTCCGCACGCCGCAGCGTTGAGGCGCAGCAGGAGATCGTCGACAGCTTCACGGAAAAATACGGTGAGGACTATGTAAAGCGTTATGTTGCCGTCCCGGGTTATTCCGAGCATCATACGGGTCTGGCACTGGACCTGTACCTGGTCATCGACGGCAGGGATGTCTACCTGAATGAAGACATGGTCGAATATCCGGAGATCTGGGCAAAGATCCATGAAAAGCTGGGCAAATACGGCTTTATCCTCCGTTACCTGGAAGGGAAGGAAGCCATCACCGGCTACAGCTATGAGCCCTGGCATATCCGTTATGTAAACGATCCGAAGATCGCTTCAGAGATCATGGAGAAAGGCATCACGCTTGAGGAATATCTGGATAAGCTTCCGCAGACAGACGTAGCCCCGCCGCAGGACTGACATGTAAAGAAAAAAGTATTCGGGATACAGTGCAGGTAATGGTATCATGACAGAAAGAACAGATTCTTTAATCAGAATGGATGCGGGCGGATTCGTCCTGCTTTCCGATATCGTGCCGGACATGATCCAGGAGATCCGCTATTATTCAACATACAATTTTACCGGGGACCGCATAGACGGGTATGAAGAGCCCTGTGCGCTGCTGACAAAAGAGGCAGCGCAGGCACTGAGAGCCGTCAGCGATGATCTGATCCGCCAGGGATTCCGCCTGAAGATCTATGATGCATACCGCCCGGTCCGCGCCGTCCGGCATTTTGTACGCTGGGCGGAAGATATCGCGGATACCCGCATGAAGGCATGTTTCTATCCGGATGTCGATAAAGAGGACCTCTTTGCGCAGGGCTATATCGCCGAAAGATCGTCGCACAGCCGCGGCAGCACCGTCGACCTGACCCTCATCGATATGAAGACAGGCAGGGTGATCGATACGGGCACGCCGTTCGACCTGTTCAGCAGGCTGTCATGGCCTTCCTGCAGGGAGGTCACGCAGGAACAGTATGGGAACCGCATGTTCCTGCGGAATGCGATGAAACAGGGCGGTTTTGCCCCGATCGAAAGCGAATGGTGGCATTTTACCCTGGAGGATGAACCGTATCCCGATACATATTTTGATTTTCCCGTTTCTTCCGCGTATGTGAAGAGACAGCAGATATGAAGAGAGAATATTATGAGTGAACTTATTATCAATAACGAACTGACGATGGACTGCCCCGAAGGCTTCCATGTGCTGAGTGATGAAGAGCGCAGCAGGATGAATATGCTCAGGGAAGGGGAGTGGACAGGCATGTCCGATCCCGAGAGGCATATCATCGCATCTGCCGGATGGGAGAAGCCGGCCTTCATCTCGGTCATCATGGGCGCGAACGACATTGCGGATGTCTGCGAAAAGAGGATCCGGAAAGCGCTGCAGCCGATGGGCTATAAACTGGAATCCAGGGAAGAGCGCACGATCGCAGGGGAGAAGGCAGCCGGTATATGCTACGGCTACACGGTCCAGGATACCGGCATGTGCGCAAAGACCTATGCGTTCCGCCGCGGCAAATATGTCTATTACTTCCATTTCTATTACAGGGAAGCCCTGAAGGAAGAAAGCCTGCCGGTGCTTGAAGCGCTGCTGGCTTCCGTGAAGACAAAGTAATTGCCCGGCATGGGGAAACTCATGACGCAATCACAGAAAGGAACGCGGTAAAATGGATTACAGCAAGATCACAAACAAGACCGAGGTCCTGCGCACAAGCATGGCGGCGAATATCATCTTTTCCGTCGTCCTGCTGCTGGTCCTGTTCGGCCTGATCAGCGGAACAGCCGGACTCCTGAGCTTCACCGCGGCGTTCCAGAAGGAATACACGACGACCACATGGCATATGGCCGATACGGCTTCCACGCTCGTAAACGGCGATCATCTCGATGACTATCTCGAAGGAAAAGAGATGGAAGAGTATGCGCTGACAGAAGAATACCTGGATGCGTACTGCCGGAAGATGTACGTATCCCTGATCTATATCATCCGGGTCGATACGAGCGACTACGGCAGATTCGTCTCCGTGTTCAACGAGGTGAACAACGAGGTCGACGATTCGTCCTATACGCCATGGGAGCTTGGTTATAAGCGCGATACCACGAACAGCGAATACAGGCAGAAATATAAGGCAATCTATGAAGAGGGGTCCCCGTGCGAGACCCTGTACCGCATCAAGGTGACAGACGGCCAGCATCCGCATATCACCACGATGGTTCCGGTCAAAGGTTCCGACGGTGAAGTGACCGGGATCCTGTGCATGCAGAGGCCTGTCAGCGAGCTGCTTGAAGCGAGAAGGCCGTATCTGCTGAATATCGCCATCGCCGTGATCGTTCTCGCCGCACTGGCTTCCGTCGCTGCTTCGTACTATATGAAAAAACAGTTCGTTGAACCGGTCAGCGCCATCTCGGCAGAGGCTGCCCGCTTTGCCCGCGAGAACACGCCGGGTGAAAAGCTGGGCGATATCTCCAAATTCAGGGAACTGTACAACCTCGGACGCTCCATTGATACGATGGAGAAGGAGATGGTGCAGAATATCGAGAACCTGACTGCGATCACGGCGGAAAAGGAAAGGATCTCCACCGAACTGACGCTGGCAAACCGGCTGCAGACGACGATGATGCCGCATATATTCCCCGCCTTCCCGTACAGGCCGGAATTCGATGTCTATGCCGTGATGGAACCGGCAAAGGAAGTCGGCGGCGACTTCTATGACTTCTTCCTGATCGACGATGATCATCTGTGTCTCGTCGTGGCGGATGTCTCGGGCAAGGGGATACCTGCAGCGCTGTTCATGATGGCTTCCAAGATCATCATCCAGAGCTGCGCGATGCTCGGCAAATCCGCATCCGAGACACTGACGAAGACCAATGAAGCGATCTGTTCCAACAACCAGGAAGAGATGTTTGTAACGGTATGGCTGGGCATCCTCGAGATCTCCACCGGTAAGCTTACCGCTGCCAACGCCGGTCATGAATACCCGGTCCTGCGGCATGCGGGCGGCAGTTTCGAACTGGTCCGGGACAGGCACGGCTTCGTTGTCGGCGGCCTGGAAGGATCTGTCTATACCGAATATGAACTCAGGCTCGAACCCGGCACCAAGCTGTTCCTGTATACGGACGGCCTGACCGAAGCGACGAATGCGGACATGGAGATGTTCGGCACGGAACGCATCACGGAAGCGCTGAACCGGGATCCTGACGCCGAGCCGATCGATATCCTGGCCAATGTAAAGACAGCCGTAAATGATTTTGTAAAAGATGCAGAACAGTTCGATGACCTGACGATGCTGTGCATAGAATACAGGGGGAATACAAATGTCTGAAAAAGTGAACAATGATGAATTCCTGATCTCTCTGGAAGGGCGTATTGACTCAAACAATGCTTCACAGACGGAAAAGGATATCCTGGCCCGTCTTGAGGGTCAGCAAACAAAGAAAGTTACTCTGGACGCTGAGAAACTGGAATATATCTCCAGTGCCGGCCTGCGCGTCATCCTGCGCATCCGGAAGGCTTATCCCGGCCTTAAGATCATCAATGTCAGTTCCGAAGTATACGAGATCCTGGACATGACCGGATTCACGCAGATGATGCCTGTAGAAAAAGCATACCGCGTCGTCTCCGTAGAAGGCTGCGAAGAGATCGGGCGCGGCGCCAACGGCACGATCTACCGCATCGACCAGGACAATGTCGTTAAGGTATACAACAATGCGGATGCCCTCGCGGACATCCAGCATGAACGCGAAGTCGCGAAGCTGGCGCTGATCCTCGGCATCCCGACAGCGATCTCCTACGACGTCGTAAAGATCGGCAGCAGCTACGGTTCCGTTTATGAATTCCTGAATGCGCGTTCCTTCTCGAAGATCATCGCGACGGAACCGGACAAGTTCGACTGGTGCGTGCGGGAATATGTGAACATGCTGAAGAAGATCCATGAGACCGTCGTACCGGAAGGCAAGCTGCCGGATATCAAGGAGACCGTCATCAAATGGGCGGAATTCATGAAGGACTATCTGCCGAAGGAAGCAGGCGACAAGCTGTATTCCCTGGTCGAAGCCGTACCGCATGACGACCATATGATCCACGGCGACTATCATACGAAAAACCTCGAACTGCAGAATGACGAAGTGCTGCTGATCGACATGGACACCCTTGCGGTCGGCCATCCGATCTTTGAACTTGCGTCGATATACAATGCGTTCCTGGGCTACTCCGAGCTGGATCACGAGGTGATCAAAGACTTCCAGGGTTTTGACTACGATACAGCAAAGAGATTCTTCCGCAAAACGCTGGAGGAATACCTCGGTACGACCAATGACAGGAAGATCAATGAGGTCATGGACAAGGCCAGGATCGTCGGCTATGCAAGGCTGATCCGCCGCTCCATCCGCCGCAGGGGCATGGAGAGCGAAAAAGGCCGCGCGGAGATCGAACTGTGGACAAAGAACCTGCTTGAGCTGCTGGAAAAGACAGATTCGCTGACGTATGAGGCCAATGAACTGGAGATCGAAGCCAAAGACGAGAATATCCCGGAAATGATGGCTTTCATCGAGGAACATCTTGAAGTGACGGACTGCCCGCAAAGGGAACTGAGCCAGATCAGCCTCGCAGCGGAAGAAGTCTTCACGAATATTGCGCATTATGCCTATGCGCCGGAAACAGGGAATGCGGTCCTCCGTATCGAAGTCACGGAAGACCCCGTCACGGTGACCCTCACATTCATCGACAACGGCGTACAGTATGACCCGCTTGTCCGCAGGGAACCGGATGTCAACCTCTCTGCCGAAGAACGGGAAGTCGGCGGCCTCGGCATCTTCCTCGTAAAGAAGACAATGGACGATGTCAACTATGAATACAAAGACGGACAGAATATCCTGAGCCTGAAGAAGAAACTGTGATCTGAAAAAAGGAACGCCTTTATGAACATGCCCCGTAAAATAGACCTGCATATGCATTCTACCGTGTCCGACGGTACAGATACGCCGGAGGGGATCCTTTCGCGTGTCCGTCAGGAAGGACTGGAGATGTTTGCCCTGACCGATCACGACGCGATCAAGGGATGCGGCATCATACGCAGCTGTCTCAGGGAAGGGGATCCCTTTTTCCTGAACGGCGCGGAGTTCTCCTGCCAGGACGATGAAGGCAAATACCATATCCTCGGATACGGCTATGACGCGGACTCGGAAGCGATAAAACATGTCATTGAGCTTGGTCACAGCTACCGCATGAACAAGGTGCGCAGGCGTCTCGATTTCCTGCGGGACAGATTCGGATTCACGTTCCCGGAGGACGAACTGGATAAGCTGCTTGCGATGGACAATCCCGGGAAGCCGCATATCGGCAACCTGATGGTCCGTCTCGGTTTCGCGAAGACAAAGGAGGAAGCGATCAAGGATTATATCAACCAGATCCGTTTCCGCTCGGAATATGTAAAACCGCAGGAAGCGATCGAGGGCATCCTCGGCGCCGGCGGCATCCCCGTGCTGGCACATCCCGTGTACGGCAGCGGCGACCAGCTGATCCTCAATGAGAATATGGATTACCGTCTGCGCAGGCTGACCGGTTTCGGCCTGCAGGGCGTGGAAGCGTACTATTCCGGCTTTACGCCGAAAATGACGAATATGATGCTGGGATTCGCAGAGCGCTATGACCTGTATGTAACGGCCGGAAGCGATTATCACGGGAAAAACAAAATGATCGCGCTCGGGGAGAACGGCCTGGACGAAGTCGATGAATTCCCCGAAGGACTGATGCGGTTCCTGAAGGATACAGGGGCCCTGGACAGATAATAGACCAATAGAACAGCGGAAAACTGCACGCAGCCTTTAAGGAGATGTGTATGCAGTTTTCATTTATAAGGAATCCTGTGTTCCGGCATGCAGGACACAGGCCACGGAGGAGATATGGAATACAAACAGATGCTCGCAGAGGAGCTGCTGAAATGGGCAGTCTCCAAAAGCGACGGCAAGTACACATGCGAAAGAGCGGATGAAGGCGGCAACAAAGCCCTGGTCCTGACGACCCCCTATGCGGAAGGCCGCATCAGCATCACGTTCCTGGAGAAGTATACGATCACGGAATACCGCATCCGGAATGACAAGGAAGAAGACGTGTTCTACCTTCATTTCGAACTGCAGAACCTTGAACATGCGGAAGAGCTGTTCATGGAGATGCGCGAATGCCTGCTGAAGCAGAGGGAGTCGAAGAACAGGAACATCCTCCTGTGCTGCACATGCGGACTGACGACGTCGTTCTTCACGATGAAGCTGAACGAGACGGCTGAGCTTCTCGGGACGAAGATGCATTTTTCGGCTGTCCCGTATGAGATGCTGTTTGAGAACGCCGATGACAAGGATGCGATCCTGATCGCACCCCAGATGGGCTACAAATTCGACAGCATAAATAATATCTATACAGACAAGCTCGTCATGAAGATCCCTGCAAAGATCTTCTCATCCTATGACGTCGCGGCGATGATCACGCTCCTCAGTGAGGAATTCCAGAAATCGAAAGAGGATGACAAGCCTGCACAGAAGGAGGACGGGATCTTCAGCCTGAAGGAAGAGGCGGGCTCGCTGCTGATCGTTTCCGTCATCAACATGGAGCGACGCACGCAGATCGCCTACCGCGTCTATGACAGGGATACCGTCGTCACCGCGAAGCAGATCACCAAGGAGAGATACTCCTTCTCCGATATCCAGGATGTGATCCAGACCGTCCTCGTCCTGAAGCCGCAGATCTCCGCCATCTGCATCGTAACGCCGGGCATGACGAATGAAGGCAGGCTGACCTACGAAGACGCGGGCATCTTCAGCCTCGACGTCTGCGGCACCATCAAGGAACAGTTCGGCCTCGATGCATACCTGTTCAATGATGCGGATATGATCGCGCTCGGCTATGCGGCGAAGGAAAGGGACATGCAGGATTCGGCTTTCTATTTCGTGCCTACCGGCGACCATGCCGGCAGCGTCGGCATCGTAGCCAACGGGAAACTGCTCACGACCGGTTCGCATATGGGCGGCTCGCAGCTGGAAAGCGTAACAGCGATCACGACGTTCCCGAAGAACCCGTTCACGCTTGCGCGCACGCCGGAAGGCAATATCGAACTGGCGTCAAGATACCTTACCGGCCTGTATTCCTATACGGGCATCCCGCATATCGCGTTCTACAGCAGCCTGATCACGGATGCGGAAGAACTCAGGAAGAAGATGACTTCCTTTATCCGGGAAGAATACATTCCCGAGATCGTCAAAGTATCCAGCATCCGCGAATACCTGTATGACGGCGTGCTGCGCACAGCCGGCGTCAGGGAATAGCACAAAAAAGAACAGGTACAGAGTTATGAAGAAGAATATCTGTCTGATCCTGTCCGCCCTCTGTCTCGGTGCGGCATGCATGTGCAGCGGGGCAGGCTGTTCAAGGGAAGAAGGACCGGCAGCGAAACCCTCGCTGGAAGACTGCGGCCTGATCTATGACACCAATTTCGGCGGCGCCTATGCGGACATAACGATCGAAGGATTCAACAGGCTCGGCTTTGCGTTCGGCGACAGTGTGGATATGGTATTCTCCAACGGCTATGAGCTGGATGACATTCCCTACTTCAACGGCTACTACGTGAAGGAGGGCGATCCTGTGCTTGTCGGCTATCCCGGTTATCCGCATATCAAGATGGGATTCAATTACGGCGAGGATATGTGGAAGATCGGCGGCTTTACTGCCGATACCACGGTCACGATCACCGTGAATGAAGCCGGGAAATACCTGGACGTGCAGGAGGCGAGGGAGATCACCTACGGCGACGAGCAGGGGGATATGAGCGATGAGAAATTCGCCAATTACCGCGTCGTGCAGGCGGGGGATCTGAAAGGAACGCTGATCCGTTCCGCTTCCCCGTGCGACAACCAGCATAAGCGTGCCCCGGTCGCGGACAGGCTGATCGCTTCCAACCGGGTGAACTTCATCATCAACCTGTCGGACAATACGCAGGACATCCAGGAATTCATTCAGAAGGATGATTTCAATTCCCCGTACTTCCTGTCCCTGTACGAACAGGAGAAGGTCATCCCGCTGGGCCTGACGGCCTCGTATAAAACAGATGACTTCATCGGCAAGCTGATCAACGGCTTCAGCGTGGCGGCGGAGAACGACGGCCCGTACCTTGTGCACTGTGTCGAAGGCAAGGACAGGACCGGGTATGCATGTATGCTGCTGGAGGCGCTTGCGGGTGCGGATTACCAGGAGATCGTTGACGATTACATGCTGACATATGACAACTACTATGACATCAATGCCGGCAGCGATCCCGTCAAATATGACCTGATCAAAGAAAGCAATATCGATATGATGCTCGAATATGTCTGCGGCGCGGACTACCGCACTGCGGATCTGAAAACAGCGGTCGAGGATTATCTGCTGGAAAAGGGGATGAAGGAAGCAGCCCTGGAAAAACTGGAGAAACACCTGACTGGAGGCACAATGGTACAGAAAGAAGAAAATTCCATACTTTATAATTCCGTACAGAATTATGATTTCCGGATGAACTATTTCCGGTTCGGCAGGGGTGAGAAGACCATGGTGATCCTGCCCGGCCTGAGCCTGCAGGACATCCGGGGCGCAGCCGAAGCGGTCGCGCAGGAATATGCAGTCATGCACGATGACTTTACGGTCTACCTGTTTGACAGGCGCGACGATGTGCCGGATACATATCCCGTGACGGATATGGCGGAAGATACCGCACAGGCCATGAAGCTGCTCGGGCTGGAGGATGTTTACCTGTTCGGTGCTTCCCAGGGCGGCATGATGGCGATGGCGGTCGCGCAGGAACATCCCGAACTTGTGCACAGCCTGGTCATCGGATCCTCTTCCTGCAAAGTCACGGACAGCCAGTACAGCGTGATCCGCGGCTGGAGAGACCTGGCGGAAAGCAGGGATGCGGAAGCACTGTTCCTGTCCTTTGCGGAAATGATCTACCCCGAAGCTGTCTATGAACAGTACAGGGATACGTTCATCGAAACGGCGAAGACGGTCACGGATGAAGACATGCGCAAGTTCGTCATCCTGGCTGAGGGTACGGAAGGATTCGATATCTCGGATAAAATGGATCAGATCCGCTGCCCTGTGCTGGCGCTTGAAGCCGATGACGACCGGGTGCTCGGTGCGGAAGCAGGCGAGCTGATCAATAAAAAGATGAAGGATATGGAAAACTTCAGTTATTATGTCTACTCCGGGTACGGCCATGCGGCTTTTGATACGGCAGCGCCGGAGTACCAGCAGCGCATGTATGATTTCTTTATGAAATACTGATCTCAGAGCTTCAGCTGAAAGGCATGGTGCCTGTCCGGCTGAAGCTTTTTGCTTAAAACTGACAGGGATACCGGGGCCGATGCCTTGAAAACAACATGCATGCCCCGGAAAACATGTATTCGTTTTTGTCGCGGTTACGGTGGTATGATATAGGTATGGCGAGAAGGAATGAGACATTTATCGACAGTTTCAGGACAAAGCCCCTTCTGGAACGGCTTGCGGAAGCGAACAACCCGGAAAAGATCTTTTTCATCGTGTTCCTGATCGTGATCGTGGCAGGTTCGGTCATCCTTTATCTGCCGGTATCCAACAACGGCAGGCCTGCACCATATATCGACAATCTCTTTGTTGCCTGCAGCGCCGTATGTGTGACCGGGCTCTCAACAGTGACCGCGGCCACCCAGTACAGCGTCTTCGGAAAGCTCATCATGATCCTGCTGATGCAGATCGGGGGTCTCGGCCCGATGACGATCATCGCCATCATCTACCAGAGAAACCGGAAAAGGATGGCAACGACGGAAAAGAAACTCTTCGCTGCCGGCTCCGGAAAGAGCGACCTCTATGATGTGCCTGCCTATATCCGCAGGATCATCTTCTTTACAGTCATGTTTGAACTTGCAGGGTTCGCCCTGCTCAGCCTGCGGCTGCTCACGCTGTATGAGACCGGCACGGGGTTCTTCAATGCCCTGTTCCTGTCTGTTTCCGCATTCACGAATGCCGGATTCGACACGATCGGTTCGCAGAGCCTTGTCGGTTTTGCGGGCGACCCGCTCATCAATTTCACGGTGATGATGCTGATCATCACAGGCGGTCTCGGCTTTGTGGTCTGGTTTGAACTGTACGACCTGATCAAGGCGTCGTTTAAGACAGGGAACGTTGTCCGCAGGAAAAGAAGGAAACTGTCCGTACACGCCTCTGTCGTCGTGCGCACGACCGTTATCCTGCTGATCAGCGGGATGCTGCTGTTCATGCTGACGGAGGCGGTGAACCCGGCAACGCTGAAAAACGAGGACGGCGGCGTGAAACTGCTGATCTCGCTGTTCCAGTCGGTCACATTAAGGACAGCCGGCTTCGCGACTGTGAATATCGGCAGCTGCACCAGGCCGATGCTGCTGATCATGTGCATCTACATGCTGATCGGCGGCTCACCCGGAGGCACTGCAGGCGGTATGAAAACGACTACGGCAGCCGTGCTTTTCCGCAGCGCTGTGAATACACTGGACAATGAACACGAAGACGCGGTCATCCGCTGGCGCAGGGTATCCCCGGCATTGCTCAAACAGGCATTCGTGATCCTGTTCCTGTATGTCATGACGCTGATCGCTGCCCTGATCCTTCTGACGCTGGCAGAGCCGGCAACAGAACTCCTGCCGCTGATGTTCGAGGCGATATCCGCCATTGCGACGGTAGGCATCTCAATGGGCATCACGGCTTCGCTGAGCCCTGCAGGCAAGCTGATCATCATGGTCCTGATGTTCGTCGGCAGACTCGGCCCGCTCAGCGTCTACCTGGCATTCCATAAAGCAAAGAAACCGAACAACCACGTCACATATCCCGATGCAGCGATCATCATCGGTTAAGGAGGAATCTATGGCAAACAAGGAAAACATGACATATGCAGTCATCGGACTCGGCAACTTCGGCATCGCAGTCGCGGAAACGATGGCGAGCGCCGGACAGGATGTGATCGCGATCGATAAAAGCCCGATCGCTGTCCAGTCGGTAGCGGATACAGTCTCCAATGCGGTATGCGCCGATTCGATGGATATCGAACTGCTCAAGGAAGCGGGCGTGCAGGATGCGGATGTCGCCATCGTCAGTATGGGCTCGCATCTCGAAGCGTGCGTAACGACGATCCTGAACCTGCAGGAGCTTGGCATCAGGAACATCATCGCCAAAGCGAACAACGAACGCTACAAATATGTTCTGGAACGCATCGGCGCGGATACGGTCATCCAGCCGGAATACGAGATGGGCCAGAGGCTTGCGATATCCCTGGTCAACCCGAAGATCATCGATATCTACCAGATCAACAACGATTACACGATCATGGAGATCAAGGCACCCGAACTGTGGTGGAACAGGGCGGTCGAAACGCTGAACCTGAGGGAGATCTACGGTGTCAATATCATCGGCATCCGGATCGGCGGCGGTGAAAAAGTCGAGACGAATATCAAGAAGGATTATGTGATCCGCCAGGACGACTACCTTGTCATCGCGGCGGATACCGCGAGGATCGCGGCGCTGAACCTGGACTGAAGAGCTAACGTGAGACCCGGACTACATCAATTATGCAGCCGGGTCTCTTTTTTCTGCAAATATCCATACAAAAACTGCAGTGGCCACCGGGGAACACTGCAGTTTCGTGCGGAAAGGGAGGGGGAAAGCTCCCTGACCGCCTGCGTTTTATATAAGGAGTCAGAATGTATCCAGCATCGCAAGTACTTCATCGATCGACGGCATGTCCATGATGTTCTGCGCGTAATGCGCAACTCTTGTGACCATGCCCGGATCAACGATGAAGAGGGCGGGGAGCTGCTGCTCATTGCCTTCATAATCGCCGTGGCTGAATCCCCTGAGCCTTGCCTGTCTGGCTTTTTCACGGAGCTGTTCCATGACGCCTTCCGCCAGCGCTTCCATGGATGAAGCAGGCTCGATCGACAGCAGTCTGTAGATCTGCTGTTCCGGGTCGGTGATGATCTCAAAGGGCAGGACGGTATCCGTCGCCGCAAGATCGTCCAGCACATGTTTCCGGTCGCTCTGCATCACGACAAAGACCTGCGCGCCCCTGTCTGTGAATTCCTGATACCTTTCCGACAGGAGCTGCACGTCGTAGCGGCATACGGTGCAGCCGATATAGCGCAGCACCCAGAAGACAGTCTTCCTGCCCCTGCATACATCCTGTGTATCCAGGCAGTCTTTCATCGCCGTGCTGAATGTGAAGGAAGGGAATACATCGTTCGCTTTGATCTTTGTCATAAGTCCACCTCTTTTCAAGGATGATTATATATGCATATGCATGCAGAATCCCGTTTCATGCCTGCGGCAGTATTGTCCATGCATGCCATTATACAGGCGTCCGGGAACTGTTATAATTATGACAGGAAAGGAAGATCATTATGAGTGTGTACACAGGAAAAGAAAAGCTGAAGCTTGGTTTCGGATTGATGCGTCTGCCCAGGAATGAAGACGGGTCGATCGATATCCCGCAGACTTCACAGATGGTCGATCTGTTCCTGGAGGCAGGAGGCACCTATTTCGATACCGCGTTTGCCTACCAGGGAAGTGAGGAAGCGATCCGCAAAGCGCTTGTTGAACGTTATCCCCGCGACAGCTATACGCTGGCTTCAAAACTCTTCATCTCACCCGGCAGCGGGATGACGGAAGAGGAAGCCAAACAGGAGATCACGACAAGTCTTGCCAGAAGCGGCGCGGGTTATCTGGATTATTATCTTGTTCACGCTGTCCAGCGTACGAATTATCAGTATTATGAAGATTACGGCATCTGGGATTATGTAAAGGAACTGAAGGAAAAGGGCCTGGTCCGCCATTACGGCTTCTCCTTCCATGCGGATCCCGAACTGCTCATCGAACTGCTGGAAAAACATCCCGATGCGGAATTCGTCCAGCTGCAGATCAACTACGCCGACTGGGAGAACCCCGGCGTTGCGGCCCGCAGGAATTATGAGATCTGCAAACAGTACGGCAAACCCGTCGTTGTGATGGAGCCCGTCAAGGGCGGTATCCTGGCAGATCCGATCGACAGCGTCAAGGCGATCTTCGATGCGGAAAACAACGGCATGAGCTACGCCTCATGGGCGCTCCGCTATGTCGCGCAGAAGGACAATATCCTGGCAGTGCTCAGCGGTATGAGCTCGCTGGAACAGATGAAGGACAACCTGAGCTTCATGAAGGAGTTCAGGCCTCTTGATGAACATGAGGAAGAAGTCATCCGCAAAGCGCAGGAAGCACTGAATCAGGACAAGTCGATCCCGTGCACCGCATGCCATTACTGCACGAAGGGCTGTCCGATGTCGATCCCCATCCCGGAGATCTTCACCGTCGAGAACCGCAAGAAGGGAAGCCCCGAATTCCGTGTCAAACGCGAATATACGATCGTTACGGCCGGAAAGGGAAAAGCATCCGACTGCATCCAGTGCGGCCAGTGCGAAGGCGTATGCCCGCAGCACCTGCCGATCATCTCACTGCTTGAGCAGTGCAGGACACTGGAATAGATCACTCGAAATGAAAAGGATATCTGCGCGATATCCTTTTTTTTCAGCCTTTCTGCATCAGGTCACTCAGTTTTTTACTGAAGAAATAGCCGTGCACAACATCGTTGAATTCCGACCACATCGGCAGCGTCCGGCATTCCGCGCGCCTGGGGCATTCCTTCGCATTCTCACTGAGGCACGAGACGCATGCCAGGGTGCCTTCCATCCTTTCCAGGATCTCCCCGATCTTGTATGCATCGGCGTCCCGGCACAGCCTGTAGCCGCCGCCCCTGCCGGAAGTCCCTTCAATGAGACCGCCGCTGACAAGCTCCCTGACGATGATCTCCAGGTATTTCTTGGAGATCTGCTGTCTTTCGGCGATATCCTTCAGGGGGATATATCCTTTCTCACTGTTTTCTGCCAGGTCGATCATGACCCGCAGCGCGTAGCGTCCTTTTGTAGAGATCATTGTTCCGTTTCCTTTCGCCTATCATAATACAAGGCAAAACAAAAAACAAATCATATACCTATTGACATAGTAGGTGAATAGGAATAAACTTGCATTAACGATTCGGAGGGACAGGAAATGTCAGTTGGAAAATCTTCGGAAAAGTATATGATGTGCTGTCGAATGCTGATCACCCGGGCAGATGATATGGCCGGAGCGTTTTGTATGGAACAGCTCCTGTAAGTTATGAAATAAACCATAACAGCCAACTGTCCGGGATACTTATACAGGGTCCCGGTTTTTTCCGGCTGAAAACAGATAAATGCTTAAAAAAATAAAAGGGGAAAGAAAAATGAGCAGCTACAGATTCGAAACACTCCAGCTCCACGTCGGCCAGGAACAGGCAGATCCTGCAACAGATTCACGCGCAGTACCGATCTATCAGACAACGTCGTATGTCTTCCATAACAGTCAGCACGCGGCAGACCGCTTCGGCCTGGCGCATGCCGGCAACATCTACGGCAGACTGACGAACTCAACGCAGGAAGTCCTGGAAAAAAGAGTCGCTGCGCTGGAAGGCGGAAGCGCAGCACTCGCGCTCGCATCCGGCGCCGCAGCCGTATCGTACACGATCGAAGCGCTCGCCGCGAACGGCGGCAACATCGTTGCGCAGAAGACGATCTACGGCGGAAGCTTCAACCTGCTGGAACATACATTGCCGCAGTACGGCATCACAACGACATTCGTCGACGCGCATGACCTGCAGGAAGTGGAGGATGCGATCCGGGATAACACAAGGGCGATCTATCTGGAGACCCTCGGCAATCCCAACAGCGATATCCCCGATATCGGCGCTGTCGCAGAGATTGCGCATAAGCACGGCCTGCCGCTCGTGATCGACAATACGTTCGGCACGCCGTACCTGATCAGGCCGTTCGAATACGGTGCGGACATCGTCATCCATTCCGCGACGAAGTTCATCGGCGGCCACGGCACGACGCTCGGCGGCATCATCGTTGAGTCCGGTAAATTCGACTGGAAGGAGAGCGGGAAGTATCCCAACATCGCCGAACCGAATCCCAGCTACCACGGCGTCTCCTTCTATGACGCCGTCGGACCTGCCGCATTCGTGACCTATATCCGTGCGATCCTGCTCCGCGATACCGGCGCATGCATCTCGCCGTTCAACGCCTTCCTGCTCCTGCAGGGCGTCGAAACACTGTCGCTGCGTCTGGAAAGACATGCGGAGAATACGAAGAAGGTCGTGGAATATCTGAACAGTCACCCGCTGGTCGACCATGTCAATCATCCGTCGCTCCCGGATCACCCCGATCATGAGCTGTACAGAAAGTATTTCCCGAACGGCGGCGCATCGATCTTCACGTTTGAGATCAAAGGCGGCCAGGAGGAAGCCTGGAAGTTCATCGACAGCCTCGAGATCTTCTCGCTTCTCGCGAATGTCGCAGACGTAAAGAGCCTGGTCATCCATCCTGCCTCCACGACGCATTCCCAGCTTTCCGACGAGGAACTGCTGGATCAGGGCATCAAAAAGAATACGATCCGTCTTTCCATCGGGACGGAACACATCGACGATATCATCGCGGACCTGGAAAAGGGATTCGCTGCACTGCAATAGAAAGAAAAGAGGGAAAGAATCATGACAAAGATCTATAAGGGCACAACAGAGCTGATCGGCAATACACCGCTGGTCGAAGTCGTCAATATCGAAAAGGAACTCGGTCTGAAGGCGAAGATCGCCGTCAAACTGGAATACCTGAATCCGGCAGGTTCCGTCAAGGACAGGATCGCGAAAGCGATGATCGAAGACGCGGAAGCGAAGGGTGAACTGAAGGAAGGTTCTGTCATCATCGAACCGACCAGCGGCAACACCGGCATCGGCCTCGCATCCATCGCAGCTTCCAAGGGCTACAGGATCATCCTGACGATGCCCGAGACGATGAGCGTGGAGAGAAGGAACATCCTGAAGGCATACGGCGCGGAGATCGTCCTGACAGAAGGTGCAAAAGGCATGAAAGGCGCGATCGCAAAGGCGGAAGAACTGAAAGAATCCATCCCGGGCGGCTTCATTCCCGGTCAGTTCGTCAACCCCGCGAATCCCGCGATCCATAAAGCAACGACAGGTCCGGAGATCTGGAACGATACAGACGGGACAGTCGATATCTTCATCGCCGGCGTCGGTACAGGCGGCACCGTAACCGGCACAGGCGAATACCTGAAGGAACAGAAACCGGAAGTCAAGGTCATCGCCGTAGAACCTGAGACCTCCCCGGTCCTCTCCGAAGGCAGGGCCGGCGCGCATAAGATCCAGGGCATCGGCGCAGGCTTCGTACCGGATGTACTGAATACGTCCGTCTATGACGAAGTATTCCCGGTATCGAACGAGGATGCGTTCAGCACCGCAAAGCTGCTCGCGAAAAAGGAAGGCATCTCCGTCGGTATTTCCTCCGGCGCAGCACTGTTCGCAGCGATCGAACAGGCAAAGAAGCCGGAAAACGAGGGAAAACTGATCGTAGCGCTCCTGCCGGACAGCGGCGACAGATACTATTCCACAGCACTCTTTACCGAATAACACAAAGGCCGGTTCAGACCGGCTTTTCTGATCACGGCTGCTGCATCTTATCTCCTTCTGCACGGAAGATCTCCCCGCTGCTGTATTTCATTGTGCCGGCAGGTCCGGTTCGTGCGATAATGTCTGTCAGCGGGGATTCTTCCCGCAGGAACGCCTTCCGTGATTTTTAAGAACTGTTTTGTGGAAAATCTGGTAATTTAGTATTTATGAAAAAACTGTTGAAAGTATGTATGACGGCTGCACTGCTGCTGGCGGGGTGTACACAGGCGGAAAAACCGCTGCCTGCACCGGAAAAGGAATCCGG
>JAILQT010000040.1 GCA_024698805.1 Solobacterium sp. | reverse complement strand
TAGTATACCCGATACATCCCTTTGCGGATTCAGTGAATTTCAGAAGATTTCATCGCAAAAGACAGTCCGAAAACAAATAAAAAAGAGGCATTGCCCCACAGGGATGTCCTGTATGTCAATTGCCCCTTATTTCGAGAAATATTCTAACGGTACGTAGATAACGTCCTTATCCAGCGGCACGCAGGTATACTGGTGCATCTGGCCGTAATCGCTCATGTCGACGTTGTATGTGCCGTCGTTGATGCCCCAGTGCGCGACCCAGATATCATATGCCTCACAGCCCTTGATATATTCTTCAAACCAGCTGTAGCTCGCGTAGATGCCGACGTGGTATCCCGCTTTCTGTACTTTGGAACAGAATGCCTTGCACAGTGCGGAGATCGTCTTCTCGTTGAAGAACGTCGGCATGTGCCTCAGCTTCCAGTCGTCCGCGTCCTCCATGTCGAACCATACGCCCATTGCGAGCTTCCTGCCCTTGAGCAGCTTGAGACAGAAGTCCGCTTCCTCTTTGGCTTCCGCTGTTGTCAGCGCATAGCTGTATACGTATACGCCGTACGGGATGCCGAGCTTCTCGCAGAGATCCATGTTTCTCTTTGCCTTGGTATCCTGGACCACGTCATAGGAGATGCGGATGATGACGAAGTTGTCCTTGTACCCTGTCAGGTCGAAATTGCCGTTGTGCTGGGAGATATCGATGCCTTCCATGATGACCTTCGGTCCGAGCGAGGACTTCATATTCAGGATCTCGCCGGTCACAGGATCGATCTCATACTGCTGGCCGTCATAGACGCCGCTCGTTTTGATCATCGCGCCGTTGTCGCCAAACAGGCATACCATCTGGTCGCCGTTGTTCTCGGAAGCCGGGATGACGACCCTTCCCGTCTGCATGACGCCGGAAGAGTCAAAGAAGTATGTCTTCTTCGAGATCGTCTTCAGGCCGGTGACCATGCGGCCTTTGGAATTCAGATAATACGTCTTGCCGGACAGGGTAAGCCAGCCCTTCTGCATCGTATAGTCCTTTTTGGAAAGGTAATACCAATAGCCGCCGTACTTCTTCCATCCCTTCTGCAGGACGCCGTCTTCATCAGCGAGATATGTACTGCCGTTATAGGAGATGATCCCCTTCTGCAGCACGGCCGTATCGGAGAACAGATAGGTCTTCTCCTTGAGCGTCTGCATGCCCGTCATGCCGGAACCGTCTTTTTTAAAGTAGCCCGTATTGCCGTCCTTGTCGGTCAGCCAGCCTTTGCCCATGTACATCTTCTTCGTATGGAAGAAGTAGTATTTGCCTTTGATCTTTGTGAACCCGGATGCGCCGGCACCGGATTTGAAATGGTAATAGTATTTATCATCGCGCAGGATCCAGCCTGTGCGCA
The DNA here is from genome assembly GCA_024698805.1 of Solobacterium sp. Taxonomy (GTDB): domain Bacteria; phylum Bacillota_I; class Bacilli_A; order Erysipelotrichales; family Erysipelotrichaceae; genus Bulleidia. The sequence continues at coordinate 25,467 of JAILQT010000040.1, read as the reverse complement.
TTGCGCCGGTCGTATCATCGAGGTCGTACCACTTGTCCCTGATCAGCTGCCTTCCCTTGAGGATCTCGCCTTCGGGATCGATGTAATACCATTTGCTGTCGATCTGTTTCCAGCCGAAGATCAGGGCGCCGGATGCGGAGAAGTGATATGTCTTCCCGTCGATCTTCCGGGTGCCTGTTACGATCGCGCCGGAAGGCTTTGCATAATAGCGCTTGTAATCCACTTCGAACCAGCCGGTCACCAGGGCGCCGTTCTCCTTCAGGTAGTACCATTTGCCTTCGTCTTTGACCCAGCCGCTCTGGATCGCACCGGACTTCGACATGAAGAACCAGTCATCATGGAGCTTGTTCCACCCCGTTAACATGATGCCTTTGGCGTTGAAGTAATACCATTTCGTACCGATCTGCACAGAGCGTTCCGTGACCATTCTGCCCTTGTCGTCGAACCAGTACCAGTTGTCCTTATAATTCAGCCAGCCCTTATGCATGGAGCCGTTGGTGTTCAGGTAATACCAGATGCCTTCTTCTTTTTTCCAGCCGTTGTACATCGTACCGTCTTCATTCAGATAGTACCATGTCCCGTTATCTTTCACCCAGCCGAAGGTCATGACGCCTCTGCTGTTGAGGAAGTACCACTTGCCGCTGTATTTCAGCCAGCCGGTGCGCATCGACCCGTCATTGTTGAAGTAATACCATTTCCCGTTTTCCTTCATCCAGCCGGTCTTCAGCGTACCGTTCGTATTCAGGTAATACCAGACGGTGCCGTCTTTTACCCAGCCGTACTGCATGTCGCCGTCGTCGTCGAAGAAATACCATTTCGAGCCGCTGTGCAGCATGCCTTTATGCATGGTGCCGTCGTCGTTCAGGTAATACCATTTGTCTTTATGTTTCAGCCAGCCGGTCTTGAACGTGCCGTCTTCGAGCAGGTAGTACCAGCTGCCTTCATTGTAGATCCAGCCGGTCGCGCGGGCGCCGTTCGAACCGAAGTAATACCATTTCCCGTCGATGTACTGCAGGCCTTTGACCATGGCGCCTGTCATGGAAAGATAATAGGTCTTTCCTTTATATTCCAGCCAGCCGTCAAGAATGGAGCCCGTCTCATCGGAGAAGAACCAGTCGTTGTGCAGCGTGAACCATCCCGTAACGACATAGCCGTTATCGTCGAAATAGTAATACAGGCCGTCGATCTCGTGAACGCCGGTATAGTAATACCCGTCATCCGAAAGAAACCTTCTGCCGTTCTCGTCCGTTACCCAGTCGGGATGGACCGGGACTGTATATGCACTGACTGCAAGAGGCCTGCATATGAGCGCAGACATGAATATGACCAGTATCAGCAGTAATTTTTTCATGCTCGACCTCCTTCTGTTCCGCACATCCCATTTATTCTAGCATTCATTAATTCATGATTTCCATATCATTTATTAAAAATAACTTATTATTTCACAAGTATACCGGATCCTGCGAAGGAATATTCCTTTTTCCCGATGGTATATGCACCGGTGACCATCTTCCCGTTTTCCCTGAGGAAGAACCATCTGCCTTTCCATTTCACCCAGCCGGAATGCATTGCGCCGCTGCTGCGGAAGTAATACCAGGATCCCCGGATCTTCGCCCATTCCGTCATCATGGACCCGCTTTCCCGCAGGAAAAACCAGTGACCGTTGTTTTCCAGCCAGCCGGACGCCATCCGGCCGCTCTGCTTCAGGAAGTACCATTTGTCATTCCAGTTCAGCCAGCCCCTGTGCATCGCGCCGCTGTCACGGAAATAATACCAGCTGCCGCCGATCATGCCCCAGCCGGTGTGCATCGCACCGCTTTTTTTCAGGTAATACCAGTTGTCTTTGTATTTCAGCCAGCCGGTGCACATATACGTATCCGGACCGAACCGGTACCAGCTGTCATCGATCCGCTGCCAGCCGGACGCATATGTCCCGTCATCGTTCAGATACTTCCAGCCCCTGCTGTCTTTTTTCCATCCCGGCTCTTCGGGGATCTCTTCAAAGACCGCTTCCAGGGTGCAGGTCCCTGCCGGCATGCGGAACGTAAGTGTCTCTTCGGTAAGATCCGCGTCTGTCTCGAAATCCGCATCCCATCGTACGAAGCGGAAGCCTGCAGGGGTCTCCGCGCTGACAGTCACTTCTTCATGATCGTGATACTGCCCGCTGCCGCTGCCTCCCTTTACGGTGAGGTCATATGTATCGAATGTGATGACGATACGGATATCCGCCGTATAATAACCGTCATCCGTACGGACATGGATATCCGTGCTTCCTTCCTGCAGCAGGCTGAGCATGTTATCACGGACGGCGATGACCGTTTCATCATCAGATGTGCACTGCAGTGAGCGGACTGTCGCATCGGCAGGATCGAACGCAATGGGAACAGGTACTGTTCCTGTCCCATAGTAATAAACTGTATCTTCCGCTGCGATACCTTCCAGTTTTACATAGCTTTCTGATGCAGGGGGATACTGCGCGTCGAAATCCGGACCGAACAGTTCCGTATTCTTGTAATGGGCTGTCAGATCGTCTTCGCACAGCAGGAAATAATCCGGTTCCCGCCTTCCCGCATCCCAGGTCGCATCGAGCAGGTAAAAGCTGTCCCCCAGCCGGATGCTGTTCCAGGCATGGTTGACGCTGCCGGCCTTGCCGTTGATCACGCGGCATTCCAGACCGTTGTCCAGCGCCATCCTGTAGAACAGTGCCGCATAGCCCTGGCACACGGCTTTGCCGCTGATCAGCGCCGCGTAAGCGGAATACTTCAGCTTATACGAACTGTCATGCTCGTCATCATATTCCGTATGCGAGCAGATATAGGCATAGATACGCCGGATCTTCTCGATCTGTGTGTGTTCGGACAGACCCAGCTCTTCATATACGTCCTGCAGGTATGCCGTGACTTCATCCTCCATGGCCATATCCGTCATATAGGTGACCGTATAGGTGAATGTACCGTTATAGTAGTCCTCATCGCTGAGATACTTCATATTGCATTTGTATTCGAGATAGTGATAGCGCAGATAGTCGCCTTCCGTGCTGACGCCGGTATGTTCATATGCCGCATGGAATATCAGGAAAGCGAGCTTCGCGGCGGTCTCTGCACCGCTCTCAGCTCTGGGGATATTTAACGGTACGGTGACTTCCGTACTGCGCAGTTTCATCTGCTCTCGTAAGAGGGCAGCGGCTTCTTCAACGCTGGTGCACTGCTGCGCACTGCGGCTCCTCCTGCGGGGCTGCGATCCCGGTGACGGGAACTCTGATGTGTCAAAATACTCCTCATACAGGGTATTGATCTCCTCCGTGCTCTCCTCGATCACCTCTTCTGCCTTTACAGCCGTAAAGGCACAGAAAAAGAGAAGCAAAGCACATATCAGTTTTAATGCTTTCTGTTTCATCGCAATCATTTTAACAGAACTGCCTGAAACTTTAAATCAAACGCCCATGCGGGCAGGTGCAAAGCAATAAAGAAAATGCCCCGCCGAACAGGGCATCTGAAATATTGGAACAGTTTCCGTTATTGTCTTTTGTATTCCTTGTGCCATTTGCGGATCTCGCTGCGGGATTCCATGAAGACCCCTTTTTGGCTGGATCCACCAGGCAGTCATGACCATATCCGTCATGGGACTCAATCATCCTGCTGTTTTACATACAGGATCTCTTCTTCCGTCAGTTTCAGCAGCCTGCAGGTATCTTCAAAGGACATGCCGTTATCCTGCAGTGCCCGGATGTTCTTCAGTCTTTCCTGTACAGCACCTTTCTCTTCTCCAATTTCTATGCCTTCTTCATTTGCTATTTTCAGCATCATATGCAGATCCATGTATTCCACCCTCCTGGATGTGATTACTTGTTTCCTGATTGTATTATACCATCGGAATATCCAATAATACAGCCTTACAACATAAAAGCTCCTTTTCAGGAGCTTTGTTTCCAGACTTCATTAGATCCGGAGAGTTTTACGACAGGATCTCTTACGGATTCGTGCAGACACCGCTGCTGTTGAAGTTGTAGTATTTGCCGTTGATGTAGTATCTTCCGTTGGAGTACATGTAGCCGCTGGATGAGAAGTAATACCACTTGCCGCCGATCGCTTTCCAGCCTGTGACCATGACGCCGTCAGATGTGAAGTAGTACCAGCTGGAACTGATTTTCTGCCAGCCTGTGACCATCTCGCCGGTGGATGCGAAGTAGTATCTCTTGTTCTTGATCGTCTGCCAGCCTGTCTGCATGACGCCGTCGGAGTTCGCATAATACCACTTGCCGCCGACCTTGAACCAGCCCGTCTTTACTGCATAGTCGGAACCGGCATAATACCAGTTATTGCCGGATTTGTACCAGCCCTTTGTCTTGGAAACTGTCAGCGTGAATTTGCCGTTGTACTGCGGATCATAGCTGTTGTAGTATTTCTGGACATGGATATAATACGTGCCGTATTCCAGAGGCTCTGTTGTATATGTCGTCGTATTCAGACCGGGGTACCAGTAGTAACCTGTACTGCTTTCAGAATTATTGTTGTCCTTATAGATGAAGATCTCACCCTTTGAAATCTGTGTTGTGCTGTAAACGATCTTCAGCGCGCCGCCTGCAGGGACTTTGATCTTATATACGTCACTGTAATCATTGAATGCCAGATGACCTGTGACCTTCACGCCTGCATCAAGCTTGCTGGCAGCGGAATATGTGTTGTTGTCTGCTGTGAATGTTTCACCGGAAGCAGTGAACTTCGTGCTGAATTTGTACGGACCAGTTCCTGTATTCTGATAGACATGCAGGTAATAGACGCCGGGTACAAAGTCAAGCGTATAGCTTGTTTTGCCCTTTGCAGGATATTGCGAATCCCATACAAAGCTTTCGTTATTGTTTATAACTCTTGATACATTGATTCTGAGTTTTGTGACCTGGGAATTCAGTGCGAGCTTGAGTCTTCCGGACTTGGTCAGTTTCAGCTTGTACACATCCTCGCCGTCATTTTCAGCGATCTGGCCGTTATACGCTGCATTTATAACTGATTTGGATGCGTTTGCGAATGTATCGTTATGCGTCGTCAGATTTTCAGGGAAACTCTCCTCAGCATCTGTGAATGCTGTAGAGAATTTGTATGTACCTGTATAGCCATACCAGTAATTGTCTATATGGATATAATACATGCCTGCTGTCAGATCGATATAATAGATCGTCCTGCCTTTATCAGGCTGGTCAGGATACCATACATTGCTCTCTTCATTGTTGACGAATTTGCTGATGTAGATCCTGGCTCTTGTCATCTGGGAATTGAAAACGAGTTTGATTCTGCCGGATTTTGCCAGCTTCATCTTATAGACGTCTGAATCATCATTCAGGGCGATCTGACCCGCATATGCTTTATTGATCACAGATGCTGAAGCGTTAGCCTGTGTGTTGTTATGCTTTGTCAGGTTCTCAGGGAAACTCTCTTCAGAATCCGTAAATACAGTCGCAAATTTGTATGTTCCGTTACCGTAATACCGTTCAACATAGAGATAATACATTCCGGCTGTGAGGTCCATATAATAGACTGTTTTGCCCATTTCGGGATATTCAGAACCCCATACATGGGTCTCTTCATTGTTGCTGACACTCTTTACATAGATCTTTGCCTTTTCGAGCTGCGAATTGAAGACAAGCTTGATATTACCGGATTTTGTCAGTTTCATCTTATAAACGTCAGTATCATCGTTCTCAGCGAACTGACCTGTATATGCTTTGCCGATCACAGATGCGGATGCGTTGGATCCCGAATTATTCGGTTCCGCGAAAGATTCGCCGGATGAAGCTTTTGCGTATTTAAGCACATACGATGTTTCGTCGCCAAAGTTTGTCTCAAAATAATATTCGCCTTTGGTAAGGTAATAGGAGTATTTTGTTGTGCCTTCATAATAACGGTCACCGCAGATATAATTACCAGCAGGCGTACGGATCTCAATTCTTCCGCTGTCGCCTGTCACTGTGACGTTAAACGAGATTTTACCGGCAGCACCCATTGTGAAATAAACTTTCCTGTAGCCTCTGCCATTGATTTCTTCCGCGTTGAACAGTTCAGCGTCTTCTTCGATCTCTTCCGCGATCACTTCCGGTTCTTCTGATGCAGCTTCCTGTGCAGGTTCTTCAGTGACCTCTTCTGTCACTTCCTCTTCGATAATGACTTCAGGTTCTTCCGCAGGAGCCTCTTCAACGATGACTTCTTCCGGCTCTTCAGCAGGTTCTTCTTCGACCACTTCGGGTTCTTCTTCAGGGATCTCTTCAATGACGGGTTCCTCTTCGATAACTTCCTCGATGATCTCTTCTTCCGGCTCTTCTGCAGGCTCTTCTGCGATCACTTCGGGTTCTTCTTCGGGGATCTCTTCAATAACAGGTTCCTCTTCGGGAACGACTTCGATAACAGGTTCTTCTTCGATCACTTCTTCAGCGATCTCTTCTTCCGTCTCCTCAGGAATGACCTCTGCAGGTTCTTCTTCAGGAACTTCTTCGATAACGAGAGGTTCTTCTTCCTCTGTTACCTCTTCTTCGGTGATCTCTTCTGTTTCTTCAACAGCCGGTTCTTCCGCTTCTTCGGCATAGACCTGGGCGGGGAGAACGCCGGCAGTCATCCAGACAGCCAGCAGTAATGATAACAGTTTCTTCATACTTTCCCTTCTTTCTCCGTTCTTAATTATATGACAGATGTATGCACAGTGCATACACGGCAAATGAATTTCGGCCTCCTTTACGCTTATATTATAAAAGAGGATGCCCGCCTGATTAAGGTCATTCATCCCCTTAAATATGCATTTCATCACTTCTCCAGCAGTTCGCCGCTGTCATTGAAGGAATAAGTCTTCCCGTCAATGGTCTGTTTCCCGGTGACCATGACGCCGTCTTCACCCAGATAATATGTATTATCATCAATATTGAGCCAGCCTTTATACATGGCACCGTCCTCTTCGAACCAGTACCACTTCCCGTCGATCTTCCCCCATCCTTTCAACATGCCGTTAATGGAGATATAGATCGTTTTGTCTTCCAGTTCCATCCACCCGTGGTGCAGGATGCCGTTATCTTCAAAGTAATACAGCCCGTCACGGATCGTGACCCACTCATGATCGGGATAATGACCGTTTTCATCCATGTACTGCCATTCATCCGTCTCTTCGTCATGGGTCCAGATATAACTGACCAGTTCGACCGGGATCCGGATATGTTCCGGATCATTGATGCGCATCGAGAAAGACTCATATGCCATATGCGCGTCGACGATATACTTCCCGGCGGGGTTCGATGCGGCGTCCCAGCCGATCGAAACGGTCTCTTCTTCACCGGGAACGCCTGTCATTGTGATCTCCTTCGCAAAGAGGATATTGTTTTCCTTTCCTTCCGGATAGACACGGATGACGCAGTATTCCTTTTCCCGCGCATGCGTGACGGTGAATGCCAGCTTTGCCCACCTGCTTCTGTAATAGATATCCTTTCCTTCCCACTTCAGCACAGGCGCATCAAAACCGCTTTCTGCCTTCACAAAAAGGAATGAGGAATAAATGCCGAGCAGTATCGCTGCGGCGATCACGGAAGTCAGGATCTTTTTCATAGATTGCCGGTGACCTCAAGCATATCCTTTGCGTAGTCTTTTACACTTTCCTCAGCCATGTCGCGCATCCGCTGCAGAGCTTCCTCGCTGATGCCCTCCTCCATGGCTTTTTCAAATGCGTCGACGATGAATTCACCGCTGAAGTCCTCCATGGCGACGGCCCTTTCAGGGTACCCTGTGATCGCCATGTATTTGTCGACCTTGTCATTCCAGGAAAGGATGACGGAAGGTATGCGCATCGAGAAAGCACAGATCGACGAATGCATGCGGCATGTGATCAGGCCTTTATAGCCGCTGATCGTATCGATGAGCACTTTCGCATCCATCGGTCTTTCCGTGATATAGGAGTTATCCAGTCCGAGCTTCTCCAGCACCTTGTATCCGAGCTGCTGGTCGAGCTTTTCACCGTTGGTGAAGAACTGGAACTTATATCCCCTTTTCTGCAGTGTTTCGGCGATATCCGCAAACAGGGCGATCCAGTCTTCTTCCGTGAAGTCCTTCTTGTAGGACTGCAGCGCATTACCGCGGATCAGGCCGATGCCGACGGTATCGCGGTCTTCCTTCGCTTCGACGCCGTATGTTTTGTCCACCCAGAATGCTGCGTCCGCAAGCAGCTTTACACGCTGCTTCGCGCCGACGCATGCCTGTACGGACTCCAGCGAGTCCCTCGCGGAAACATAACGTACCGCCTTTGAACGGAAGGCGTCGATCAGCACCTTGCAGCGGTAATCGCGCAGGTCGAATTCACCTGCCCTGCCGACAGCGTTGATATAGATCGGCTTATTGTTTTCCTCGGCGTATTCCGAGATGAACAGAAGCAGTTCCTGGTATTCGTTCCAGCTGTATTCCAGCAGGCCGGCGCCGTCGATGACGATCACATCCGCATCATGGAGCTTATAGTCCAGATACGACATATATCTCTTCCTGTAGTTCATGCCGTGCTGCCAGATAAAGTGCCGGAAACGGCTGATCCTGTTCCTGGAAGCGATATTCTCCGTCTTCCTGCCCAGGCGCTTCAGGGATACGTCGATCACATCGAGCGGGAGCCCTGCCGCCTTGTATTCATACAGGCTCTTCAGTCTTTTCTCAAGCTTGTTTTTGTAATCCCCGGGGCCCTCGCTCCTGGCCGTGATGTCCACTTCTTCAAAACGGATCTCACCCTCGTAACCGAGTTCCCTGAGATTCTTTTCGATCAGCCACTGCAGCGAAGCGGAAATGAATTCCTCGCCCAGGTTGTCGTTGTTTACCAGCCCGCAAATCGCGATTTTCATAACAGACCTCTCATTTCAGATTCAGGATCATCCAGTCATCGCTCTGCCGGAAGCCGAATCTTTCATATACATTCTTTCCCCATACGGAAGCGCTCAGGAGCAGTCTTTCGCAGCCCCTGTTCTCCGCCTCATGTTTCAGTTCCCTGAGGATCTCCGACGCATATCCCCTGCACCGGAACGAAGGCACCGTATACATGTTCGTGATATACAGGATCTTCCCCTCCGGCCGGAAGAAGCTTGGTGGCATATCCAGTTTCAGGAATGCGCCGGTCGCTACCGGCATACCGTCTTCTTCGAGGATAAGCTGGTACAGCTTCCCTTCACGCATAACGGAAGTGAACCACTGCTGCAGTTCACTGTCGATGTTCCTGTCGGGATGTTCCTCTTCGTCATCCAGCTGTTTCTTCCTGAACCCGATCAGCAGCCCGATATCTTCGGCAGACGCCTGCCGGATGCGGGTGCTCATTTCTTTCTCTTGTAGATCGTGAAGCCATGGTGCGACTGTCTCTTTTCAACAGGAGGCAGCTCCATGTAATCCGATCCGTACAGCTGCGTCAGGTATTTGTCATATCCCGCGGGGCCCTTGAACGTCCTTCCTTCGAACGTCACATCGATCTGCGGGATATATTCATCCTTGACGACCCTTTCGCAGTATGTGTGGATATTCGTCATCATGACGCCGACATGATCCGCTTCGTCGAACGGGATCGATGTGGCGATCTGCTGGATGCGGTCGAAGTATCTCTTCTTGCCGGTCAGGTAGACGATGGGCCTGCCGACGGCGTGGAAGATCTTCGCAGGAACGGAACTGCCGTGGAAGAGGCTTCCGTCCGTGCAGCCGAGCATCTTTTTCGGGATCGTCATCGCGTCATAGTGCTTTTTGTTTTCCTCTTCCGTAGCGGGAAGTCCTTCGATCGGGAAGATATCGATAAAAGCGGGATGGTAGTGCATCTTCTTATCCGTGCCCTGGATGCTGTTGGCGATGATGATATCTTCATCGTAGAGCTTCCAGTGGTTCGCGCGGTAATGCTTGCCGCAGTTCGGCGCGACGAGCACGTATTTCCCGGCGATGAGGCCTTCGGAGAGCCTCTGCAGCTTCTCGCAGTCCGGCCTCGGCATGTTGACGTCGATATCGTCATCCCACGGTATGAAGCCCTGATGCCGGATCGCACCGAGGAGCGTCCCGCCGGAAAGGTAATACCGGATGCCGTTCTTTTCACAGAACTCATCCAGTGCGCACAGCATCTTGAACAGATGCTGCTTCAGTTCATCAAGGGAGATGCTTTCCCCGCAGTCTTTTTCGGAATAGATCTTCATTTTGCCCCCAGTATCTGAAGCGCTTTATCCAGCGCTTCCGTAAAATACGCGCCCCTGTGCAGTCGTTCGCTGATCTTTTCGATGTTGCCGCAGATCTCTTTGTATTCGTCTTCGGATACGTTCCGGATGGCTTCACTGAGATCTTCGAGCTTATCCACCGTGATGCCCGCATGGTTTTTGCGGATGAAGTCCGCCAGTGCGGCTTCGCTCCAGATCACGACCGGCATATTGCATGACAGGTACAGCGACGTCTTGTGCGGATTGTTGTAGCGCAGGTAATTGCCGGTATTGCCGGCGCATGTCGTATCTTCGGGTCCGTCCCAGACAAGGCCGAAATCACCGTCGAGGTAAGCAGGCAGTTCTTCCGGCTTAAATGAGCCCCTGTAGTTCAGCTCGCCCTTTGCCTGCGTTTCGTCATAGCGGTTGCCGTACAGGTTGACCGTCAGGTCTTTATTCTTGTTTTCGTCCTTGATCTTATAGATATAGCCGCATTTGCCCGGTGCGAGGTTGCCGGCGATCGCGATCGACGGCTTCTCCGATTTATCTGCCGGTTCGCGGTGCACGTCGCTCAGGTAATCGAACAGTTCCAGGCTCACCAGTTTGTTTTCGTCAAAGCCCTGGGAGATCATGTACTGCTTCATATGGTCGTTGTGGCAGATCACGGCGTCGAATTCCTTCAGCAGCACGGTATCGCCGAGCGTATTCGTTTTCCTGTTGTCGCGGACGACGCCCTTGATGCCGCCGCGCAGGGATTCCAGGTCATGGATGACCGCGACGAACCTGCATTTCTTCTTTTCCCGGATCTTCGGGATCATCTTGATGGATGATCTCTTGCCGTATGTCGGATGCTGGAAGATGACGACATCCCCCTCCTTTACGGTCTTCATGACGCCGCGCCAGAATTTCTCACAGGTGAAATAGATCCAGACCTTCTGTCTGGGAGAGCTCTTGGTGATCGCCATATACGGCAGGACGATCCTTGTATAGCCTGCCCTCCTGCAGATCTCCGCGATGTCATCCGGGGCCTTTGCGCCTGCGGTATTCCTTTTTTCTCTTTCTTCATCGATGTAATAGATCATAGTTGCCTCATTTGCTGTAGTTGTAGACCCTGCCAGTGGGCTCCAGTGCATTGTCATCCGCTGCGGTCCCGTATGTCAGGATATATTCCGTCAGGTTCTCCATATGCGCAAAGCTGTGATACAGGAAGCGTCTTTCCCGGATATCGCCTTCCTTTGCGTCGAACGCCTCCTCGGAAGACGAACCGTCCAGCAGCCTTGCATAGGCAGTCTGCAGGTCGTCGTAGGAGATCGGTGCTTCGGAGATCGCGAAGTCATGGTGTTCGTTCATTCCCTTGACCATGAGCAGCGGGTTCTGTCTGCCGTAGCCTTCGATCTTGCCGGGTTTGTTTACGTTGTAGCCGTGGTCGCCCATGACCAGGATCGCGGTATTGTCATAAATGCCGAGCTTCTTCAGCTTGCGCATATACATGTCGATGACCTTGCATGTGGCAGCGAGTTTCTGTTCGTATGTACCGATATTCTCATCGATCACCTCGAGGTTCTCATTCAGGTTGAACGGCGTATGGGCACCCTGGAGGTGATAGAAGTGGAAGACTTTGTCATCCGTGAAGGAATAGCTGGAGTCACTCCGCATATAGGAATAATTGCACCTGTCCCTCCAGGAGTAGATCAGGTCGTCGCAGCCGGAATGTTCTTCCATGTCGACGATCTCACCGTTGATGACGAATTTCTGCGTTGCCTTGAATTCTTCGACATCGGTCTGGAAATAAGGCTTCAGGAAATACGGTGCGTATTTATACCCTGTCAGTTTGAACAGGAGGTTCTGCAGCAGCCAGCTGTAGCTCGTCTGCTTCGGCACCATACGGATATTCTTAAAGCGTTCCGCATTCTTGCTTTCATAGGTAAGGGAACCCTCATCGTGCGCGTACATCGTGAAGCCGCGGTCTTCAAGCTCCTTCAGAAGCGGCGAGGCATCCAGTGCTTCGGTCTGGAATTCCGTACGGGGCTTCTGCGCTTCATACCACTGGCCGCTCAGGATGAACGGGATCGAGGTCAGCGTGAACGGGTGGGCGCCGAGCGTATCCGGGTAGAATGTGAAGCCGTCCAGCGTATCCGCATATTCCGGATATTTCTCCATCGCTTCCCGGAAGTAGGTCGCATCCGTCGCATCTACGACAACGATCAGCAGGTTCTGGTCGTTGGAGAACTCAAACAGCCCGTCCATCGTCACGACCATGCTGTCAGGCTTGGCAGCAGTACCTTTGTTCGCGCTGCTGATGGAGATCAGCGATACCGTCAGCATGACCGATACAGCAATGCAGATGAAATCGACGAACAGGTAAAAGTTCTTTTTCAGGAACCTGGAGAGCAGCACGATCACGATCATCACAGCCAGCAGCAGGATCTTTGACTGTGTCATGTCCGCCGCATAATCGGTCCACACGACCGTCGTGCCGTCCATCGGGGGCATATGCCCGGCAAGGTAGTTGCCCTGGATATATGTGCTGACAAAGAGGATCAGGCCGATCACGAGGATCTGGTCATAGAACTTCTTATGCAGGAAATAGACCAGCAGGTAGAACGGTATGCCGTATTTCAGGATCCGCAGGAACATGACGATGAGCTCCGGCCTCAGGACAGGGAAGTCGAACCAGAATTCCGTCTTGTTGTTCATATACATCTCGAGCGGGCCGTATACGGCGATCATATACGCAAATGCGCATACCAGCAGGAACGCCGGCAGGAACGTCTTCAGGAAATACAGGAAGAGTTCTTTCGGCGTACGCGGCTTTTTCGATGCCTTTGCCTTTGTTTTCGGCTTCACGGCCGTGATGCCGTCCATCGCGCGGAAGACCGTCTGATCCTGGGGATCGGTAAACGTCACATCGTCGCTCTCGACAGTCTGGTAATGCGAACCGCTGTTCTTGAACAGTTTCCTGCGTATCTTCCTCCACACGATGGAGAAGGCTGCGCCGAGGGCGATCGCGATGCCCGCGACAGCCTGGATCGCATACGTCATGACGGAAGGATCGATATAGGCATGGACCGGTTTCACCGCAAGGAGCGTGAACGCACTGAAAAAGTACAGGTATCTGAATTTACTGATCAGCTGCTTTTTCATATCTGCTCCTAATCTGTCTGAAGACGACACTAATAATGAATCTGCCGTGGACATCGCCGGAAGTCCCGACATTGTAGATATAATCATTGACTGCTTTCGTGATGACTTCCCTGTACTGTTCCGCATTGGCCAGCAGGTACGCAGTCTTCTCCCTCGCTTCCGCGATCTTATCCGGATCGACAGATGCGCCGAGGACATCCCTCATATAGATACTGAACGGTTCGACGCCGAGCTTCTCCCATTCGGGGTTCATGACCTTCATCGGCGTATTGATGAAGAGGACCGGCTTCTTTGTAGCGAACGCAAATTCGTAGGCGATGCTCGACCAGTCGGAGATCAGCAGGTCTGCTTCATAGACGGAGCTCGTAGATGAGAAGTCCGTCTGGATCTCGATATCCGCATCGTTCGCGAATCTCTGCTTCAGCTGCTCCATGCGCTCCGGCATATGGCGTACATGCTGGGGATGGGGCCTGACAATGATCCTGTAGTTCTGGCCCTGCAGTGTCTCCAGCAGGTCATCCAGGCAGCTGTCGACGATGTTGTCCTTCTGCCAGGAGGGGGCGATCATGATCGTCTTCTTCCGGCTGGGATCTTCTGTCCTTCCTGCCGCGAAAGCTTCATAGTCGCGGATCATCTGGTCAAGCAGGGGATAGCCCGCTTCGACCAGTTCACGCTTCGGCAGATTGTAGACTTCTTCCGTTTTCAGGTTCTCCTCCATCTGGTGCCTGCCGGCAACGAGGATGGAATCGTAATGGTCCATGGAGCCTTTGCGCATCATGACGTTCAGGGAAGTCATGCCGTGGGGCACATAGACATAGTGGACGTCTTTGCGGACGATGGAACGCTTGATCTGGAACGTCTCGATATCCGGCATCGTCATGACGACGACGTCCGCGTCCATCTTCATCATCAGCGTGATCAGTTTCTGGTCGCCGATGTAATAGGCTTTGATGCGGTCATTGTTTTCAGCCTTTTTGAATATATCGTCATTGGGATCGCTGGTGATGTAATGAATGATGATATCGGAATTCTTCAGGATGTAATCGATCGCATCCGCATAGTATTTATAGAAACCGTTCCTTTCGGAATAGAAGACAAGCTTCTTGTTGCCGATGGAGAAGAATCTCTTATAATCCGCATTCTCCCTCTTGGCCAGGGGGTCGTTGAAGTTCAGCAGTTTCTTTTTCGCTGCGCCTTCATAGGACGCCAGTTCCTTCTTCGTAGCTTCGAGGTCTTCGTAATCCACGTATTTCTTCGGGTCGATGGCCCTGTTGAGCAGCAGCTGCTGCAGGATCGTCATCAGGTTGCTGGCAATCCAGTACAGGGCGACGCCCGCGGGGACGAAGAAGCCGAGGTACAGCGACAGGCCGACCGTAAAGATCATCGTGCCGTACTGGGAAACGCCCGACTGCGCGGACTGCAGGATGTTGATGCGGTTCTGGATATAGGAAAGCAGCCATGCGGAAAATCCCGCAAGAACGGGTACGAGGATGGCTATACCCCCGACCTGGGACGCTACCCAGCTCAGGTCGAATCCGAGGAAATTCATCGGCAGCGCTTTGATCTCGCCCAGGTCATAATCGACCGAAGCAAAGGCGCTCTCATCTACCTGTACGGCCTTGACAGCCGCCAGCTGCAGCGAACCGGATTCCGGGTTGAGTTCTTCATCGTTGTCCAGGGTGATCTGCACGATCTGTTCCGTCACATCCGAAGGGACCCTGAGGATATGGTCCAGCGGATGGTAGATGACGGAGATCACGCCGATCAGGAGGATGATCTGCAGCGTTACGGGGATGACCGATGCCATCGGATGATAGTTCCTCTCCTTGTACAGTGCGGAAGTCTCATCGGCGATCGTATCCTTGTCTCCGAAATGCCTGATCTTGATCCTGTTCAGGTCCGGCATCATCTTGACCATCTTGATCGAATTCTTCTGCACCCATACCGTTACGGGCAGCAGGACGATCTTGGAGAACAGTGTAAACAGTATAATCGCGAGCCCGTAATTCCTTACCAGCTTATAGCACCAGTACATTACTTTCCCGAGTATTCCAGCCAATAATCCCATATTCACCTCTCAAAAAAGGTATTTATTCGCAAAAAGACAATATTAAACCTGTCCGCTGTGCGGATACGCTAGTAGTTTATCATAAAAAGCAATTTCCTATGCGAACATTTGTATTCTTTTCCGCAGGAAAAAGGAAGGTGATCCCTTTTGACAGAAAAGACAGGCCCTGGAGCCTGCCTGCGTTACCGGTTCTGCTGCGCCCTTCTCTGCTTCATCAGCACATAGCCTTCGAACAGGTCCAGGTCTTCTTTCCTTGTGATCTTGATATTGATCTGGCTGCCGTAGGAGAAATAGATCTTTTTCCCCATCGCATACATCAGTGTCGTTGTATGCGGTTCGACTTTATCGATCATGCCTGTTTCGATCGCTTCTTTGTACATGCCGCTGATGAACCCGTATTGGAACGCGTGCGGGGAATTCATTGCGGCGATCGTATCGCGGTCGATGTATTCCTCGGTATAGTTGTCCGGGTCCGTTACGGATTTTGTGCTCTTCTTGACGCCGCTGAGATACATGTAGTCCGTCGCGGAGATCGCATTCCCTTTTTCACGGCATACACGGATATTGTCCGTGATGATGTCCGGTGTGATGAAGGGCGACGCACCGAAGTGGACGAGGACGATGTCCTCCCTGCCGATCTTATCTTCCAGGAAACGGACGCCGTTGAGCACGGATCCCTGGAAGGTATCCCCGCCTTCACATACCCATTTCAGTTTTGTGAAGTTATACTTTTCCTTCATCTCCCACATGTAATCGATATACGGTTTGACACATGCGACAAGGATCGCATCGATATCGGGATGTTTTTCAAATTCCTCGATCGTATAGGCCAGTACCGGCTTGCCGAGGATCTCGATGAACTGCTTGGGGATATTGGCGCCGAGCCTGTTGCCGACGCCTCCTGCCAGGATCAGAGCCGTGTTCATGCGTTCTTTCCCCTGTGGATCTCCTGTGCTGCGAGAAGGTCGTCTACCGTGTCTACTTCCGTCCATTTCTCCCCGGCGATATCCGCGCAGAAGAGTTCGAAATCATGGAACATGATCATCTGGACGAGGCTGTCTTCAAAATACTGGTCATACATATTGGAATTGACCATGTCGTCGACCTCCTGCTTCGCAAGACGCGCCGATACGGGATCGAGCTTTGTCATGCATGCGTAGGCTGCCGTATAGTTCTCAAGCTTCTTGGACATGACCAGGACCTGTTCGTTGCGGGTCACTGTGTTGTATGCGCCGTCCCGGAGATGGGAGCTGTCAACGAGCACATACGGTACGTCCGTCGGCACGGTCAGGTAATTCTCGACGATGTCATCGCTGAAGACGACGTCGCCGTGGACGACTGCGACATTCTCGCGCTCAAGATAGTCCCTGGCAAACCAGACGGAAGAGATCGAGTTCGTCACTTCATAGAACGGGTTCATCACGAAATGCACGTTCTCGTTCTCAAGTTCCTTCTTGACATCGTCTGCCTTGTAGCCGACAACGACGACGATCTCGGCGTTCTTGTCCGCGCGGCGGATGCTTCTGACCATGCGCTGCAGGACTGTTGTATTCTCATCCAGACGGAAGCTTGTCTTCGGGTATTTCAGCGTCAGCGGATGCAGGTTGTTTCCCTTGCCTGCCGCAAGGATAATATATGTCATCATTTACTGGACCTCCGTGATCTTGTTCATGAATTCAAGATCTTCCAGATCGCAGTTCACGACTGCCTTCAGGGCTGCCTTGTACTGTTCTCTGTCCACCTCGACGCCGTACATGGGGAGGGCGACGATGGAAAGATTCTTTGCGAAATGGTACCACTGTTCCTTGAGATAGCCGACTGCCTGTCCCTTGGAGAGCTTCAGCATCGCCCAGTGCATGAAGAACCATCCCGTGATCGCGATATAGGCGTAGAAATGGCGCCTCTGCAGTTCCGTGGGCTTGCGGCGGTAATACGTGAAGAGGATCCTGTCGATGTCTGCCAGCTTGTGCTTGCCGCCGCAGACATAGGAGCCGATATCGAACCCGGGATCCCCGTATCCGCCGTATTCCCAGTCGATCAGGTGGATCTCTTCCTTATTGATCAGGAAGTTTACATCCCTGGCATCGCCGTGGATATTGCACTTTCTGATGCCGTCATGCTTTGCGAGCTCAGCGAGACGGTAGATGCGTTCGCGGATCTCCTGGAATTCCGGGAAAAGGCCGTATTTTTCAGGCGGGATCTGGTCGCGGATGCCCTCCGCTTTCTTGATCACGTCGAAATTCCAGCGCACATGGCACGGTGCGGCGTGAAGCCTGCGGAACAGCATGACGGCACGGACCATGTCATTGAGGTTGAAATAGTCAAAATCCCAGTGTTCGATATAGCGGCCGATCCTCCATCCTTCGTCGACGTCCATGGCGATCAGCGTCGTGTCGATCCCGGCGTCTTCGACGATCTTCTGCATGATCGTTTCGCGTCCGCGCTCGACAAGGATCTCCGATCCGAGTCCCGGATGACGGTAAACATATTTCCCGCCGTTGAGACGGAATGACAGTACGATGTTCGTCAGCCCCGCCTGCACAGGCACAAGTTCCTCAATGTCTTCTTTGGCACAGTCAAAGACCTCGCAGATGTTGGAAACAACGGTCTTCCGGTCTTCCTCTGTATAAAGCCCGCCTGTTGTCTGAATATCCTGCATAAGATATACCTCCTGTCGCTTCGGTGTTGTGATTAAATGAGTTTATTCAGCGGATAGACCAGTTTCATCAGCCATGCGCAGGCAAATGAGACCAGGGTGAAACCCGCATAATAGAGCAGTGTCTCTGCCGCATATCCGGAAGCGGACGGTGCTTTCTGCAGATATGCATAGAGCAGATGGATAAAGAACGGATGGATCAGATAGACCGCGAAGCACAGCCGGTCGAGTTTCCAGAGCAGCTTCTGTGCGCTGTACTGCCTGCCGCATACCAGTGCGAATACGGACATGGAGAGCACTGCAGTCAGGGGGTTGTCATAGACCAGCATCGCATCTGCACGGAAGATATCCGTGCGGCAGAAGACGATCATCAGGACCAGGCTGACGATCCCGGCGCATGCGGGTATAACTTTCCGTATCTCTGTTCGTTTCTGATACAGCATATGTCCTGCAAGCAGGTAGAAGATCCAGTAGCCCATGGGGATCTGCAGCCAGTCCTGTATATTCAGGAACCTGTAAAGGAACGGCAGGACGAAATCCAGCGCGAACAGGGCTGCAAGGATATACATGTGCTCTTTATCATCCATCGCATCGGATGCCTTCCGGATGAACGGCATCAGCAGATAGACCGCTGTCAGTTCATAAAGATACCACAGATGATCCCAGCTGTTGCCCGTCAGGACATCCCCGATGCCCCCCAGCAGCAGTTCCGCCGTAATTGCATGTGTATGGAAATACCGTGCCATCCAGGCCATGGGTATGCCGAACAGCAGGATGACCAGGAACATGCGCAGTGCATATTTCCGCAGGCAGTCCCTTACGGTGATCTTCCTTTCCGGATCCAGCATCAGCGCGCCCGTGATCATTATAAATACAGGCAGGGCCCATTTCATCATGATCTTGCCCGTCACAAAAAAGGAATAGGCTTTCGGATCCAGATAGACGTCCCTGAACCTCTGGTCGATGACGCTGCTGCAGGTATGCAGGAAAATGATCGCCGAAGCAGCGATCACTCTCAGTAAGGACAGATCGGTTTTTACAGCAGAAGATTTGTTCATATTTCCTGTCGGATAATCCCGTCAATGCGGATCTTCGCAGCGAGCTTCTCCAGCAGCACGGCCAGGACGAATGTCATGGCGAAGACCAGCAGGAATGTCTTATAGCTGTTATACGGCATCGTATCCGCAAACAGTGCGCTGAACAGCACATAGCATGGTATATGCGTCAGGAAGATGGGGAATGAGATCCTGCCGAGATAAGAGGTGAAGCCGTTGCTTACCGCATCAGACGTGAACGGCTTCGTATCGGACAGCAGGAGCAGAGCGGGCGTCAGAACGAACGTATAGACGATGATATTGTCGCCGATCAGGTTCATGCCCGCGTATCTGCCAATGACGGACAGTGCCGCTGTCAGCAGCACGCCGGTCCATCCGATAAGGCCTTTATACCGGATCCTGTCCGCAAACAGCCCGAGCAGCACGCCGGTAAAGAATGCGGCATAGCCCCTTGCGGTTTTCTGCGCAAGGAACGTGAATCCCCATTTCAGGTTCATGACGGAAAGCCCGAGTGCGATCATTACCGCAAAGCACGCTTTCTTCTGCGGCTTCGTCAGCCTGCAGGAACTGATGAACCCGAACAGCAGCATATTCAGGAACAGGATGCTGATATACCAGATCGGCCCGTTGATCTTATTCGCTGTGCCTGCAGTCCACATGTTCACGCCGCAGGCAGCCAGGATAAACTCGGAAAGCGAAACATTCCTGTTCCCCCACCAGTGCCCGTTCCTGACCAGGAACAGCACGGCGAACAGGACAAAGTACAGCATCGATACCCACATCCCCGGGAACAGCCGCAATACTTTTTTCTTTATGAAATCTCCATAGGACTGTTTTTTGTCGGCGAGCCTGTCAAAGCTTCTCGCCGCGAAGAAACCGGATATGACGAAGAACAGTGCGACGCATGCGGAAAGCCTTGCGCTGCATTCCGTGAAGAATACACGGCTGACCTTAACGTTTTCATACTCCTGCTGGAATATATACGAATAGTGTCCTGCCATAATGCATATGCAGGCAATGAATTTCACGATGTCGGGAAGTCCGCTGCGTCTCGATTTCATACAGAAAGTTTATCACACTTTCTTATTCTTACTTATATAATCCTTCGAAGGATCATCGGAAACAGAAAGAGTAATGGACGCGGGAACGCGTCCATTACGTAACTTATGAATATACGAATGCGTAACTGTGAACAGGACAGCGGCTTTTCAGCCTGTCCGGATCAGGCTTACCGGTTCTGACAGACACCGTTGTTATCAAAGTAATAGGTTTTGCCGTCGATCTCCTTCGAAACGTTGTAATATGAAGAGCTGCTCGCAAGCATAGCGCCGTCTGTATCAAACCAGTACCATTTTCCGGAGAGTTTTTTCCATCCTTTGATCATTACACCGCTGGAATTGAAATAATACTTTTTGCCGCCGATCGTCTTCAGGCCGGTAACCATTTTGCCTGAACTCGCAAAGTAATACTTTTTCCCGGAAATCGTCTTCCAGCCTTTATAATATGTGTAACTGGACGTTACATAATACCTGTCATTACCTATCTGCAGCCAGCCTTTTTTCAGAGCGGTCGTTTTGTCATATGTGACTGCTTTTCCGGCGGAAGCCGTGCCTGTCTTTGTGCCGACAACGCCTTTGATCTTGTATGTATACTTCTTTCCGTTTGTCTTTGCGGCTTTATCAAAGTACTGGAGTTTGGATACTTCGGCGATCTTTGTGTAGGAACCGGTACCGATCTTTCTGTATACATAATATGTCTTGGCACCTACAGCGGCTTTCCACTTCACAATGATCCCTTCTTCCGTAGCGGTCAGGCTTGAAATTGCCGGCTGCAGCGGTGCATAATAGGCAAACTTCGAAGTATATGCCTTCATTTGCTTATGACAGGGACCGTTGTAGTAAACTGCAGCTTTGAATTTTGTATCATTTCCGAATGAGTTTTCACCGATCGTTATGCTGTTTCTCTTGATGCTTACCGATGCCAGATCATAGCAGTTATAGAAAGCATACTCCCCGATCGTTTTTACAGAATTGGGAATCACGATTTTCTTCACATTCGCGTATACTTTGTCTGCATAATCATAACCTGTCGCAAACAGATATGCGGGCACCCTCGTGACGCCGCTTCCGAACGTGACTGTCATGCCGGTTGTATTTGTTCCGGCATTATAGAAAACGGATGTGTTATTGCTGTTTGTACCCCAGTTGCCTGTAGCGACAGACTGTTCAGCGCAATCCGGTATATTCCCGCTGATCTTTACTATGGCGAGATTTGTACAGTTACCGAATGCAAAGCTTCTTAATGTCGTATTACCTTTGATCGCTGCAGCAGCGAGTGCTGTACAGCCGCTGAACGCACCCTCATTCACAGTTTTTATATACTTATGAAGGGTCACGGTTCTCAGCTTATCATTGCCGTAAAACGCATATGCGCCGATCGACGTCAGTTTGCTTGCAAAGGAGAGTTTGGTTAACCCTGTCAGACAGAATGCGCTGTCTTCGATCGTCTGCAAAGCTGCCGCTTCAGTGAAATTCACAGTTACCAGGTCATAACATCTCTCAAATGCAGACTCTCCGATCGATGTGATTGAAGATGAGAGGTTTACAGTCTTTACATGTGCATAAACATTTTCGGAACTGTCATATCCTGTCGCAAACAGATACGCAGGAACTCTGGTTACAGCACTTCCGAACGTGACTGTCATATCGTCTGTATTCGTTCCGGCATTATAGAAAACGGATGTGTTATTGCTGTTTGTACCCCAGTTGCCTGTAGCGACAGACTGTTCAGCGCAATCCGGTATATTCCCGCTGATCTTTACTATGGCGAGATTTGTGCAGTTACCGAATGCAAAGCTTCTTAATGTCGTATTACCTTTGATCGCTGCAGCAGCGAGTGCTGTGCAGCCGCTGAACGCACCCTCACCCACAGTTTTTATATTCTTATGAAGTGTCACGGTTCTCAGCTTATCATTGCCGTAAAACGCATATGCGCCGATCGACGTCAGTTTGTTCGCAAAGGAGAGTTTGGATAACCCTGTCAGACAGAATGCGCTGTCTTCGATCGTCTGCAAAGCTGTCGCTTCAGTGAAATTCACAGTTGTCAGGTCATAACATCTCTCAAATGCGGATTCCCCGATCGATGTGATGGAAGGTGAAAGATTTACAGTCTTTACACGTGCATAAACATCTTCAGAAATGTCATATGCTGTCGCAAACAGAAACGCAGGAACTCTGGTGACCGCACTTCCGAACGTGACTGTCATACCGTTTGTATTTGTGCCGGAATTATAGAAAACGGATCTGTTATTACTGTTTGCACCCCCGTTTCCTGTTTGGGCCGACTGTTCAGCACAATCCACTATATTCCCGTTGATCGTTACTGCGGCGAGGTTTGCGCAGTTGCTGAATGCACAGAACTCTAACTTTTTATACGCTGCCGGGATCGTTACAGATTTTACATAATTATTACCCGAAAAAGCATATTCCCCGAGTGTCGTCAGTTTATAACTGCTTCCGCTGATCGTCACGCTTGTCGGCAAAGTTACGGAAGATGCAGTACCGTTGTAGGAACTGATATATGCCGTACCATTGCTTACAGTATACGTATAACTGCCTATGGTATAATCACCGTCTGCAGCTTCAAATACTTCTGGGATCTCTTCTGTTTCTTCTTCGATTATTTCTTCCGGTGCAGCAGGTTCCTCCGGAAGCTCTTCCTCAATAACAGTTTCCGGCTCTGGCTGTGCAGGTTCTTCCTCTGCAGTCTCTTCCGTTTCTTCCGTCTCTTCGGGAGCTGTTTCTTCCGGTATTGCTTCTTCTTCGGGAACTTCTGTTACTTCAGGTTCTTCCTCTTCCGTGATCTCCTCTGGGATCTCTTCTGTGACAGGCTCTGTGATCGTTTCCGTTTCTTCAGGATCTGCTTCTTCAGCAGGTTCTTCCGTTACTTCTTCCTCAGGTTCGATCACTTCAGGCTCTTCTGCCGTGATCTTCTCTGCCGGTTCTTCGACCTCAACGGTCTCTTCCGGAATCTCTTCCTCTTCGATCTCTTCCGTCTCACTGATCTCTTCCGCTGTTTCTTCAGCCGGTTCTTCTTCCGCATAGATGTTCTGCGGCAAAAGAGCTGCTGTTATAAACAGAGACATCAGTACTGCATACAGCTTTTTTATCATGATAGCTTTCCCTTTCTAGCAACGTGAACATTCATCACAATATATATGAAATTTTATCGCTTTATATCACATGCATCAATGTAAACATGCACCATCAGATACGATTTACACATCACATCATTGTTGAATACAGACGCAATAAAACATACCCCGCCTGCATGGTGGACACCTGTCCGGTCACAAAAGCGGGATCTGTATTCTCAATTATTAGTCCTTCGAAGGATCATCGGAAACAGATCGAGTAGGAGGAAATGAATAAAGTTTCCTCCTTTATTCATCTCCGACCTCTCACACCACCGTACGTACCGTTCGGTATACGGCGGTTCGAAATTCAATAACTATGTACTAACTGGTAGTGGTCTGCTAAGGAGAGCAGACCTTTCTTGCAGAGCACCTGTTTTGTGACTGCAGAGCGCAGAGTTCCCTGCGCATTAGCCATGCATCCTTTTCTCGAGTAGGACTGCCTATAGGCAACCCACTCCGGTACTCCCAGCTTCCTCAGCCCCCATCTACGCCGTTGCGGCGTCTTCCACTGTTTCCAGATGCACATCCGGATTCTGACTCTCAGCCATCCGTCCATGTCTTTCATCAAATTCTTCATATCACATATTCTGAAGTAGTTGATCCATCCTCTGATGACTGGATTCAGCTTTGATATGCGGTAATCCATCGACACCGACCAGCTCCTCTTACTGTATCCATGCAGTCTTTCTTTGAACTTCTGCACCGATTTCAGATGGGGCTTCGGTCTCCATTTGTCCTTTCTTTTGTAGAAACTGAATCCGAGATATTTTGTATCATTCGGTCTGCACACTTTTGTTTTCGTGACATTGACCTGCACACGCAGTTTTTCCTCAAGCCATCTTGTGACGGACTTCATCACTCGGTTGGCTGCCGCTTCGCTCTTTACGTAGATGACACAGTCATCCGCGTATCTTGTGAACCGTAATCCCCTGCTTTCCAGTTCTTTATCGAATTCGTTCAGATAAATATTGGCAAGCAATGGACTGAGGTTTCCTCCCTGCGGTGTTCCGATTCTCGTTTCCTCAAATGTTCCTTCTACCAGTACTCCGCTTTGCAGGAATCTCCGTATAAGTGACTCTGTATCCGGGTCTTTGATTACCTTGTGCACAAGTATCATGAGAATGTCCTGATTGACGTTGTCAAAGAATTTGGATAAGTCCATATCGACCAACCAGTCATATCCGTCATTCATGCACTCAAGCGCTTTGATGATTGCGTCTTCGCATTTGCGTCCCGGTCTGAATCCGTAACTGCTGTCTGAAAATACTTCCTCAAATATCGGATTCAGCACCTGGTACACCGCCTGCTGGAGCCATCTGTCTTTTACACACGGTATGCCGAGGTTCCTTTTGGTTCCATCCGGCTTCGGTATCTGCACTCGTAAGACAGGCAATGGCTTGTACTTCCGCATTCTGATTCGCTTTGTGGTTTCTTCACCGTGCTCCTCAGTGAATGTGGTAAGTTCACTTACCTTCATTCCATCTACACCCGCAGACCCTTTGTTCGCAATCACTGCTTTTCTTGCTTTCTCAAGGTTCTCCTTACTTAGGATTTCCTCCATCAGCTTCGATGTCATGTTTGTTTACTCCTTTCTTTCGCTTGTCAGGTTTCCAGCCTTATCCATTTGTTTTCATGGTCACAGACTGTTCAGAGAAACCTTCGTACAATTTGTAAAACTCGTAAACTGAATTTCGTTCAGCCCTTCAGCGTTTCCGCCTACTATGGCTTCGGCTGACTTCTCACCATTCGTTGTTACTACGCTCTTCACTGCGTGGCGTTCTCCACCTCGTTTCCTTCGCTGGTGAGACCTCCCGGGGTAAGACACATCTCTTTCCTGTCATCTATCCGCCTCATTTACCTGCCACATTCAGTAACTATTCGGATTTTACGTTGCATTGCACGCTTATCCATGTGTCCGGCCTCAATTGAGGTTCGTGACCCTCGGACCGACAGTTTGCCTCCTTCTTCCTTCAGATTCCACCTCGCGATGGACACCCTTGAATTCGGCTAAGCCTTAGGGGTTACCACCCTTGGCTAGAGGTACTTTTCAACCTCCGAGATATGTGCCATGCCCGGCACACAATGTAGGGTAAACCTTGTAAATAAACATAGGGTTTACCCTTTTCCTTTCTTCTTGAGGATGCGTTTTACAGTGTTCGGAAGTTTATGATCTGAATATTCTTCAAG
>JAILQT010000028.1 GCA_024698805.1 Solobacterium sp. | reverse complement strand
TATTGCTGGAGCAGATCGTCGTTCGACTGTTTCGAATCAACAAACTGTTCTTCCTCTTCTGCAGAAGGTCCGCTGATCTCAGCCGGTTCTTCCGGATCATTATCTTCTTCCTGTCCGGTCTCTTCTGTTTCCGTGATCTCCCCTGCTGCTTCAACAGGTTCCTCTTCCGCATAGATGCTTTGCGGCAGGACTGTCGTCATCAGAAACAGAGACATCAATACAGCATACAGTTTTTTATACATAACGCATCTCCTCCGATCCGTATCTTATGACCCGTTCATATTCCCTTTGGCCATATCTGCGGCTGTCACAGCCGTGAACAGCCGATCCCCTACATATTAAGTATAAACGATGATTTCCGCCAGCAGGAATATGCATATTGTATACATATCGCCCCCATACAGGCCGGCATATCCGTCTTGAGTATACGGCTATATCTTTGTGTATTTCATTCATAATCATGTAAAATATAGATTAGTTCTATTTGAACAGCAGGAGGAAGGAATCATGCATCAGGGAGCACCTTATATCATTTCCAATATCATTCTGACTTTCATGTGGATGATCTCGGCAAACCTGATACTCGACAACAAGTATTCCAAATATCTTACAGTCCTGCTGGAAAGTGTGATCCAGCTAGTGTTCTGGGCTGTCTTTGAACTGGACATCCCCCTTTTCACTTCGATCCGGCTGTTCTCCGGGATCGTCTGTCTCTGCCTCCTGCTGCATTACTTTCATACCGATAAGCCTGCATTCAAGCTGATCACCGGGCTGCTGATCTTTGTGTCTTCTTTTCTTTCCGAGATCATCCTCGGAACCCTGGTCCCTTATGAAATGATTGTATCCGGCGAGATCTTTGCGAAATACGCCGCTGCAGTCTATTCCATCTACCTCCTACTGAATTTTACATTCCTTTCCCTGACAGTCGTCGCGCTGCGTTCCTATAAACAGAGATACCAGGGACTGCTTGTCGAGAAACAGTGGTTCCTCTTCTTCCTGTTCCCGCTCAGCCAGATGATCGCAATGATCGGCTGGTGGCCTGCTTATCTGCAGTTCAACACGCTGGGAAGCCCGTATAAAGTTGTTGCGATGACAGTGGTATCGCTTCTGGCAGACGCCGCGCTGATCTATGCCATCTGGAAGACCGGTGCCAGCACGGAACTGCGCATCCGCAGCGAGATGCTGGAAGACCAGATCCGGTCCCAGGAAAACTATTATGACCAGCTGGCATCGACCTACAGCAGCGTCCGCAAGATGCGCCATGACATCGACAATCACATCTATGCGATCCAGGCGCTTCTGGACAGCAATGATACGAAGAGCGCTTCTGATTATATCCAGAAGATCCAGGAACAGGAGCATTCCTATCTTCCCTTTTCCAACTGCCGCAATACCGTGATCGCAAGTTATCTGCAGAAGAAAGCGGAGGATCTGAAAGAATGCGGGATCAGCCTGAAGGATGAAGTCCATCTGCCTGTATTGGAAGGTATCTCCAATCCCGACCTGATCTGTATCTACGGGAACATTCTGGACAATGCCAAAGAAGCCTGCAGTAAGATACCGGATGCAGAGATAACCCTGAAGACACATTATAAAGCCCCTTACCTGACCATCAGCTGTCAGAATCCTGTCATGGAAACAAACACTGCGAAACAGCGCCGGATCCCGGAACTTGAACGGGGGCTCGGCTTTACCATACTTGCCAATTTGGCAAAGACCTACGACGGTCAGTTTACATACAGTTCCGGAGGCGGGCTGTTTGTAACAGAGATCATTTTGAAAGATACACCGGGAGAATAAGATGCTGAATATTGCTGTATGCGATGATAACCCGATCCATTTAAAAAAAGCCGGACAGCTTGTAAAAAACTGTCTGGATGAAAAGAAGGTGCAGTTTTCCGTCCAGCCGTTTACAAGCGCTGAGCTCCTCTTTTCCGAATCAACGATCAATATGTATATGCCGGATATCGCGGTGCTTGATATCGAGATGGACGGTGAAGACGGCATTTCCCTGGCCAAAAAACTCAACCGGACCATCCCGCAGTGCCGGATCATTTTCCTGACCAGCTATCTGGATTATGCACAGGATGCATATGAAGCGGAACATATCTGGTTCGTCGTCAAGAAAGACGCAGACAGATACTTCCCTGCCGCAATGGCAAAGGCGCTGCGCTCAATGGAAAACGATACGGATATCCCCGGCATCATCGTCAGGGACAAAGGCATATCCGTCTTTGTGCCGGCAGACCAGATCCTGTATATCAGCAAAGTCGGACGCAAGGCGCAGATCGTCTGTCCCGGCAAAGAATACTATGATTCCAGAAAGCCTGCCGAGCTGATCAGCGGCAATCTGAATAAACGCTTCATCCGCTGTCACCAGGGATACTGGGTCAACGTCAGCCGGATCAAGGAACTGGACCACGATACATTCATCCTGGAGAACAATGTCCGCATCCCGATCAGCCGCACATATAAAGAGGAAGCCAGGAAGACATTCTTTGACAGATACAGGGACTGAATTCAGCCACAGCAGTCTGTTGGGGATCAGAACAGTAAACATGAAAGCCGTACCGGGCAGAGTGAGGATCCATTGACCCGCTCATGCCGGATACGGCTTTTTCCTTATATTTGACGCAAAACGGCTTTGTCAAGAAAAGTGTGTAAGTTTCTATAGAAAACTATAGAAAGCAGAATGTAGCTGAATTTGATGAGGAAGGGGTACCCCTTCCTCATCAAATTTCCGCCCGCCCGGCCCACT
>JAILQT010000119.1 GCA_024698805.1 Solobacterium sp. | reverse complement strand
AGTGCCCCGGCTGCCTTCATCCGGATGTCAGGGAAGAACACACAGATATACAGGACGATCTGCATCAGACAGAACAGCGCCGTCAGCAGCAGGTGCGGGAAACTGATGAAGCATTCAAATGCAGCGTTGTAGAAGAACCCTGCAAGCAGCGCGATCACCGGTGTGAAGATGAGTACGCTGAGCCAGTTTTTCTTATTGATATACCAGCCGATATAGGCGGCCGGGAACGTAAGCAGTGTCAGCTTGAACCAGTATCCGTAGAAGCTGAATATACCCCATCCGTATGTGTTGAAGGGTACCTGCAGCAGATAGATCAGCGGCTGGCTGATGAGAAAGAAGACAAATGTCTTCAGTGCGGATTCCAGCGGCTTCTTACAGTTCGCCATAATGATGACCGCAAAGAATATCCAGGCTTCCAGATGGACGCCGATCCTTTCAATGGAAGTATCCTTAAAGACCGGGAGGACCAGTGCCGCAAATGCGATCAGGGCAGTCACGACAGCGTAGATGATCACCTTCGGCCACGTCATATCGATGCCGCCGTAGAGCCGGTCAATGATCTTTTTCAAAATGTTTTTATTCTCTTTTTCCATGATTTCCTCATTACCGGGCATTTCGGCCCTACCTATTATAGCGTATCCGGTTTCTGATAAAAGGCTTGAATGCAAGGAAAAAGGACAGGACACAGTGCATTGCAGGCAAAGAACCTTCATGCAGGACACAGCAGGAGCATCCGGCTGCCATTGATCCTGTCAGGCCAGCAGAAAGAGACATGCCTCTTCGAATGCCGCAAACCGTAAAGATCCGGATCATCGCTGTGACTGTACATACCCGGTGCTATGCTTTCAGCCCTGCAGTGCAGGCGGCAGTTCGATCTTTGGCCAGAGCGCTTCCGTTATGTTCAGGACGTCGTAATCTATACCGTTTTTACGGATCTGCCGTATAAATGCGCGGATGTAGTCTTCTTCTTCAAAATACTGTATGAAGTTCATGAAAAAGAACCCGTGCACAGCGCTGATCTCGATCGTCAGCGGCACATGCGTGGAAGGAAGCGCTGTAGAGGGAAGGGCTTCGTATTCCTGGATGTAGCTCTCCGCATCGCCGAGGGATGCCTTTCCGACATAACTGACTGTCGCCGTGATGCAGGCAGACAGCTTTTTCAGGTTTTCCTGACAGACCGACTGTCTTTCCGGAAACGAAAGGGGCTCAAGCTGTCTCATCAGTGCCTGATAGTCACGGATCTCATCCAGCACCATATCATTGTCCGACTGCAGCATCACCATGCCGCGGAAACACGTCGCCTGTCTCTCAAACGGCATATCGTACATCTGCGGTAAATACGGGAGCCGGACATCGCCGACGAGGCTCTGGTGCGCATAAGGTGCCTGCAGGGCCTTCCGCTGGTTCACGCACATGGCGATCACTGCAGGATCTTCCGCGTCCGGGTGCAGCTCATGGATGGTGCGTGCGAGCAGCAGGGCGGTGATCGCGGCAGGGCTGCCGTCATTCGCCGCGGAGAACCGCATGAATTCTTTCTCGGGAATGCGGATGTTACAGACTGTCGAACCTTCCGTCATATGCAGGCTGCCTTCTTCCTGCAGCTGCAGGGCAGGCCTGTCCCACTTCGTGACCAGCCCGCTTCTTTTAGCAGGAAGCGGGAGCAGTGCGGGATCTTCCCATTCTTCCGGCATGACTGCACTGTCAAAGAGCCGGATGCCCTCAGAGGAGAGCGTCTCCCCGTAAAAGAAAGTACAGTAATAATACAGCAGAGTCCTGATCAGGGGCGCGATGCCGCCGCCGTCTGTCAGACCGTGATAAACATCGATGTAGATGCGGTTTTTCCAGTAACTGAACGCAAACAGGTGTCCCGCAGTCTCAGAACTGCCGAGCCGGACCCGCCGGTGCGCGCGGATGACAGGGACAGGGGCAGTGTTCTCTTCAAAATATACCCTGTCTTTTTCCGTGCATAACCGCACACGGAAATACGGATACCTCTGCATCGCTGTTTCTGCGGCATGTTCCAGCACAGCACCGTCCACGATATCCTTCATCTTGATCGTCAGGCGGTAGGTATGCGGGTCTGCCGCAGTGGTCTCATAGATCGTTCTCAGTTCGGAGTACAGCTGTCTTTTCATTTATCTTCCTCATTTGTAAGCCCGGCAGCTTCCTGCAGTGCTTTCAATGCCCTGTTTGCCGGATGGTCACCGGGAAGTTCACCGCCTGCCTGTCCGGCATACTGCCGGACCAGCTTTTTCTTTTCCGTGACCATGTCCTTCATCAGGGAGTCCAGTGCTTCTTTCGGATCCGTGCTGCCGCTGATGCCGGTATAGAGTATCGACGGTATGAACCCAAGCGTCGACGACGTATACCATCTTCCGCTGAAATCATTTGCGCGTTCGATCGAAGACGGATCGTATACCGGCGTATTGATCGAATTGGTCAGATAGACGACGATCATATTGTTTTCGAAATCGATCATCGTCAGCGTACCGGTCCATCCCTGGTGCCCGACGGTCGAATCCGGTGCCTGCGATCCGAAATACCTGGACCGCCTGTCATCGCCCTGTCTCCACCAGCCGATACCGTAATTGAATGCACCGCCGGACTGCGGGGATATGAACAGGTCCCGGATATCTTTTGAAAAGAAGCGGGTGTTCCCGTATCCGCCCGTCAGCATCACGGATGCCAGCTTTGCCAGATCCGATGCACTGGCAAACAGCCCGGCATGACCGGAGACGCTTTCCATCGTATAGTAACATTCCTCGTCATGGACTTCGCCCTGCAAGGTCTCCGTCCGGACGCCGGGGAAAGTGACCAGGCCGTCCCTGGTATTGCCGCACAGTTCCGTGGCAGCGCAGTCATCCTTCGCAAAGCCGTGCTGCAGGGGACAGTATGTGATATGTTCCAGTCCCATGGGCTTCCAGAACGTTTCCGACAGGAACGTCTGCAGGTCCTGTCCGGTCTTTTTTTCAATGATCAGCCCCAGAAGCATATAATCGATATCGGAATACAGCGTCCTTGTCAGGGGTTCATAGACCAGCGGCGTCCTGCAGATCCCTTCACGGAGCGTCTTTTCCTGATCCGCATCCTCCACGTACAGGGGGTTTTCGAGTGTATCGCTTAGGTGCTGGTTCACAGCGTCAAACATCCGGTTGTGGTAGTGGCCGGAGTCCGGGAAGCCTGCCTGGTGCATCAGCAGGTTCTTTACGGTGATGCGGGATTTCCATTCGCGGATCGTATCCGGACCGGGATAATCGCTGCCGTAAGCTGCATACGGGATCTCCAGTGTCTCATTTATAAATTCCAGACCGATGATATCCATGACTTTTTCATCCAGACTGAGCATGCCCCTGTCTGCCAGATACTGCACTGCATAGGCGGCAGCGTACATCTTTGTGTTCGACGCAAGGTCATACATCGTATCGTTCGTAACGGCCGGGCTGTCTTTAAGCGGGATGCCGTCCGGACTGTATGCACGGACTGTGCCCCATGCATTCTCATATACGAGCTTCCCGTCCTTGATGACTGCCAGCTGGGCGCTTGAGAAGCCGTTTCGTATATCCGCTTCAATGATCCGCTCGATCATGTCAAAACAGGATCTGGGGATAAGCTCTCCGGATGTGCCGCCGATGACTTCAGGGAAGGGGATGCTGAGGGTGACCGCATCCTCCAGGTCTTCCGGCACGATATTCGTTACCTGCACGGTATTGGTGCCGTTCACTGCGATCTGCGAGAAGTCGGCTTTAAAGGTGCCGGAACGCATCAGGGAAGTATCGATACGGGTATTGTTGATAAACAGGTCGAACCCTTCAACCTGCCCGTCCACGGTTATATACATTACCCCCTGGCCTTTGAAGCCGGGAAAGCTGTACTGGCTGTTCATGGCAAGCGTCTCGTCCGCATAGCCTTTCCTGTCCGGGAAATGCACCTGCGGGATACCGTCTGCAGGCTTTTCCGACTTCGTGACAGATACTTTCTGTTTTTCTCCTTCGCATCCTGCAAACACAGCGGCCGAAAGGACTGCTGCGGTCATTATGATCTTCGGGAACATTTTCATCTTCACTTCGGTCTGCCTTTCTGTTTATACCTTACTGCACGGGTTCGATCATGATATGGATCACGTCGCCGTCGCGTTTATCCAGTTTTTTCCGGATCGCCTTCAGTACGCCGATGATATAGCATACGGATCCGTCAGGGTTCTTCACCCCCATGTTGACGACGCTGCCGTCATAGGGGATCCCGTCGAACTTCGCACGGACCCTGAGCCGGCCTTTGCCGTATTCCCTGCGGATATCCCACGGGAAGACCACATACGCACCGCCTCCTTCGGTCTCATGAAGGACCTCGTCGTATTCATAAACTGCCATGCGGGTCACCTGAGGATCTTTTCCAGCGGTCTGCCTTTGGCCAGTTCATCGACCAGTTTGTCAAGCCACCGGATCTTCTGCATCAGCGGGTCTTCAATGGATTCCACGGCGATTCCGCAGACCTTTCCCGTGATCAGCTGTGCCCTGGGATTCATGCATGGCGCATTCTCAAAGAAAGCACCCCAGGACATCTCTGGATCGACTTCATCCATGTCCCATCCGGTCAGCCATCGGATGACCTCGTCGAGTTCCTCTTTCGTGCGCCCTTTGCGTTCTGCCTTATTCAGCAGCAGGGGATATACTTTTGCGGCCTTCATGTCAAATATGCTTTGTCTCACCATGTTCTCCTCCCGGTCGTATCCGCAAAACAGGCATGATCCGATAAGTCATACCTGTCTCCTTATTCATCTGACTTTTTCCTGAAGAGTGCGCTGACCTTATCGACAGCTGCGAAGAATACATTGTCCAGTCCCTTGTTCTCCGTAAGATATCGTCCCGCAAACGAAGTCATGACCCTGTCGATATGGGCTGTGCCTGCATCGAGACGCGGATTGGCAGACCGCAGCCCCTTGAAAGAAAAGCAGATATCCAGCACAAGGACGAACGCTGCTGCAGAGGCGGCCGCATTTACTGTGTTCTCAGGCATGCTCTCGATCCATGGGATCAGGACCGGGTTGAAAACATAGATGATGACCAGGGCGCCGATCCCGAAACCGACCGCTGCAGGCAGGCAGATCCTTCCGTGCAGGTTCAGCGGTGAACGGGAATAGTCCCAGAAGGATGTATGCAGGTATTTCTCGATCATATAATGCGTCGGGTATTCCAGGACAGCCGAACCGATCATCCCCGTCATAAATACCTGAAGCGGTGTGTGATCCGGCAGATAATTCATAAACAGGATCGAACCGAGCAGCGAACCGATGCCGTAGATCGGTATGAGGGGACCGTACAGCGAGCCGCGGTTGTCCCATCTGCCCAGCCAGAGCGTCATGGCGATGCATTCGTAGATATATCCTGTTACAGCCATGACAGTAAAGTAGATCATATACTTTGCGATCATCGTTGTATCGTCTCCCTGAGTGCGCACAGTTTGTCAGCCAGGCAGACCAGGACCGCTTCGCGGTGCCTGGGCAGGCTGCGCAGGGTGAGCGGCCACATATGGCAGCGTATGACCTCCTGCGTTTTTTCATCAACTCCGAAGATCTCCGCAGCATTCCTGCAGGCTTCGGAAGGATGTGTATAGCCGTGCATCCGGAAGATGTGGATGCTGAGCGGTCTGTCATGCCAGTCATACAGGTAGAAATCATGCAGGATCGCCCCGGGAAGAAGGACCTGCAGATCGGACTTTTTCCCCAGCATGGCATCGAGCCTGTAGGCAGTGCGGGCTACGTCCAGACTGTGTTCGAGGACACTGATCCTTCCGTGGGCGCAGTACTGTTCCATCTCCCGGATCCGGGGATGCGAAAGATACGGCTCAAGCACATTGTTGAATTCGATGATCTCCTGTTCTGACAGACTGTATTTCATATATGCCCACAGTATAGCATGAGGCGGACGGGTTTGTGTCAGTCTTCCGGTCTGCGGACCGATGAATCTGTTTTCTCAACGAAATGGATGAAGAACGGATACAGGAAGGATATGAAGAACATCTGGATAAAACAGGACAGCAGCGTACCGGCAGGGCCGCCTGTCCAGCTTTTGACGAGGGGCACGAGGATCAGGCTCACCGCATAATAGCCGAGCAGGCCGATCACGCCCCTGGTGATCCTGTCCAGCATCGGTATATCGGTCGAAAAGCCTGCGTAACGGCGCTCAAGGATCCATCCGATCAGGAAAGCGCTGCACCAGCCGACGCCTTTAAAGGTATCATTCGCCATCTTTGCGCCGTCGACGATCAGTCTGCCGGCAGCGTCATAGTCGGCAGGGTAGGACTTGAATGCAGCATAGAAGGCTGTCAGGGCTGCCAGGATAACGCCGGTCACGACAACAAGCCTGTCTTTTTCGGGATGTGTCCGGAGATATTTCATCATCCGGTAAGTCAGATACATGACAGTCATGCCTGCGGCAGCGCCGACGAGCACATCCTGCGGCGTATGCACGCCCAAGAACATGCGGCTGAAAGCGACGAGCACTACAATCAGCATCAGGATAACGCGCAGCAGATGCGGCATGTCCCTGCGGACTGCCGTGCCGCCGTAGATCGTGGCGGCGTTCATCGTATGCCCGCTGGGAAAGGAATAGCCCGTCGCGGTTTCGATCATATTGCCGTAAGGGATGACACGTGCATCCCTGATCCACGGACGGTATGCGCAGAACGTGACTTTCAGCACGCCGTTCACCAGCCTGTTCCCGCTCCAGCCCATCAGCAGATAGGTGCCGAAATCTTTATCCAGGCACCAGTAGATGACTGCCAGAAGGACAAGGACGGTATTCAGTTCGCCGAGAAACGTCATTTTCGAAAGGAATTCTGCGAGTATGGCGCCGGCCCCGTTCCGGAATGCCTGCAGGATCAGAAGTATATCAATATCCATAAGGGGGGGTATCTCCTTTACGTGTTTTTATCTTCAAGTGCACGGTTCAGGGCAGCACCGTAGAACAGGATCGTGATCATGATATTCAGCCACATGGCGGTGAGGAATACTGCTGCGAGCGACCCGTATATGGACGATGCCTTCCAGAAGCGCGGGATGAACCAGGAAAAACCCAGTGTGAATGCAGTGCAGAACACGCAGGAGGATACTGCGCCGGGCAGCTGGCTCTTCAGTGTCTTCCTGCCTGCAGGCAGCCATGTATATGTCAGGACGATGATCAGGATGCTCGCAGCCAGTACGATCAGGCTGCTGAGACCCATGAACTGCGGGATCTTTGAAATGAGGGGATCCAGGTGCAGGGCAGTGAACAGCGAATTCAGCAGGCTTTCAACGGAGCTGCGGAGGATCTGGAATACAAGCAGCGCCGGGATCAGGAGCACATAGAGTACGGTGAACAGCAGGGCCCTCGGTTTGCCTTTGAATGACGGTCTTCGTGTCCCCCGGATCTTTTCCAGGCCTGCCTGGATGGCGCTGAGGCCGTTTGAAGCAGACCAGAGCGTCGTTACGGCACTGATCGAAACGACCGTCCTGCCGGACTGCTGAAGCAGGTTCGTGACGATATTTTCCATCATCTCCTGTACCTCCGGGACATTCGGAAGCAGCCTGTACAGGAAGCCGCAGACATCTTCTGCGGAAAATGCGGAAAGGATCATGCCGGCGGATATCACCAGCATGACAAGCGGCACGAGCGACATCAGGATGTACAGTGCAGCGTATCCGGAATAGATCTCCATTTCATTCTCTGAAAAAACAGAAACAGTCTTTTTAACCAGGCTGATCAGGCAGGATTTCATTTGATTCTCCGATCGCGGAATGAACATGCTTCCGCAGGATTCATTGTTTACAGTCTCCGGATCATGACAGGATAATCCTGTCTGTCCTCCGTGTACCGGATGAGTATGCGGTCGCCTTCATACAGGTCTTTGTCTGCGCTGGAGACTGTCTGGAGTTCTGCCGTGACAGTCCTGCCTTCGCTGTTTCTGTATGTGACGGTATATGTAAAGCACAGGGAGTCGGTATCACCGGTGCGCTCCCAGCTTTCGCGTACATCCGTGATGATAGCTTCTGTCTCGATGCCTTTCATCCTGGTCCGGATCTGCATGTATGCGGTCTGGATACCTGCCAGGACTACGAACGAGATAATAATGATGGAAAACAGATCGAACTGCATATTTCGTCCCCCCAGATCTATACGGTCCGGCAGATACGTATAAACGTATCGCCCTGCTGAAGCCTCTGCAGGCTTCCCAGTAAATTATATGGTAAAAGGCACGGAAAGACGAACAAAATCCGGTGTCGGAGCCTGTATCCGCATACCGGGCAAACAAACAGTGAAAACAGAACAGACATTGTATAATAGACGTAACCGGATACCGGTATGCATTACCGGCTATATAACATAATCAGAAGGAGGATCTATGTCTTATTCAAAACTTTTTGAGCCCGGGAAGATCGCCGGTCTTGAGATCCGCAACCGTATCGTCATGCCTGCGATGGGCTGCTCGCTTGCGGAAGTGACAGGCGAACCCGGATCGCGCATGATCAAGTATTACGCTGACCGTGCCCGCGGCGGCGCAGGACTGATCATCACCGAGATCACGCGAGTCGATGACGAGACAGGCGTAGGGACGCCCAACCAGCTGAGCGTGACGAACACGCATGTCGTCGGACAGATCAGCCGCCTGGCGGAAACGCTCCATGCGTATGACACAAAGCTGTTCATCCAGCTCCATCATCCGGGCAACCAGACCCCGAGGAGGCTGATCGGCGGCAGACAGGCTGTATCCGCCTCCGATGTCACATGCAATGTGATCGGTGAACAGCCCCGTGCCATGACGACGGAAGAAGTCGAGGCAATGGTAAAGAAATTCGTGACCGGCGCCGTGATCGCAAAGACTGCCGGTGCGGACGGCGTGGAGATCCACGCTGCGCACGGCTATCTTGTATCGCAGTTCCTGTCCCCGCATACCAATAAGAGGACGGATAAGTACGGCAGCAGCTTTGAAGGCCGCATGCGCTTCGTGACCGAGATCATCAAGGGCATCCAGATGTTCTGCGGTCCGAAATTCCCGGTCGGAATCCGCATGAACGGAAACGATTATCTTGCAGACGGCATTGATGAGGAAGACGGCATCAAACAGGCAAAGTATTTTGAAGCCCTCGGCGTATGCTACATCAACGTAAGCTGCGGCACTTACGATTCGGGCTCCACGATCATTGAACCGAATTTCTATGAAGAAGGCTGGAAGAGACATCTTGCGCACAATATCCGTGCAGCGGTAAATGTCCCTGTCATCGCCGTCAGCAATATCAAGCACCCGGCATTTGCGGAAAAGATGCTCGAGGACGGCGATACCGACTTCGTCGGCATTGCCAGGGGTCATCTGGCAGATCCGGAATGGGGCAATAAGGCAAAGGCAGGGGAAGAAGCCCTGATCCGCAAGTGCCTCGGCTGTATGGAATGTTTCCGCATCCTGAATGCAGGACTGCCGCTCGGATGCACGCTGAACCCTGTCCTCGGCCGTGAATTCGAATGGGGCGATGAGAAGCTCGTGCGCAACGGTGCAGGCCGTCCGGTCGCTGTCGTCGGGGCAGGACCTGCCGGCATGCAGGCAGCGCTGACGCTCGCAAAACGAGGCTTCCGCCCGGTCATCTTCGAAGCATCCGGCGAAGCAGGCGGAACAGTCAATCTGGCTGCCGTGCCGCCGCACAAGGAGATGCTGAAGGAATTCATTGCGACACAGCTTGCGGAACTGGAAAAATACGGTGTTGAGATCCGGTACAATACACCCGCGACCGCGGAGAATATCAAAGAGACCGGTGCCGTGGGCGTATTCGTCGCTGTCGGCGGCAAGACGATCGTTCCGGATATCCCGGGGATCGGAAAAGCCGTGACGGCGGAAGACGTCCTGGCAGGAAAAGCTGAAGTCACCGGGAAGAAGATTGCCGTGATCGGCGGCGGCGTGACCGGGCTTGAAACAGCGGAATACCTGTCCAAAGACCATGCCGTGACCGTTGTCGAGATGCTCGACAAAGTCGGCGGCAATCTCTATCCGAGCCTTGTCATGCATCTGGCAGGCGAGATCATGAAAGCCGGCGGCACGATCGCGAAAGGCAAGGCGCTGACGGCAGTCGGCGACGGCAGCATCACCGTCTGCGATATGAAGACGAAGGAAACTGCTGAGATCGAAGCCGATACAGTCGTTCTCGCAATGGGTGTCCGTCCGGACCGTGCGCTCGCAGATGAGCTACGTGCAGTCTGCGATGACCTTGTCCTCGTCGGCGATGCGCTGCAGGGCGGCCAGATCTATGATGCGCTCCACAGCGCGCATGACCGTGCATTCGTATTCAAGGCGTTCTGACCAATGATGCAGGGATCCGCCCGGAACAGCATCTGTGCATGCTGTCCGCATAAGCGGATCCTTTTTCTGACGGACTGCCGGGGAGCATCCGGATCCTGCATTCCGGCTATGGATATCGGCAGAAATCACAGTATAATTGAATCTGTTAAGCAGAAGGAGAGTAAGAATGAAAATAAGAAGACTGCTGTCGATCCTGTTTATTGCATGCACGGTTCTCTTTGCAGGATGCAGCTCTTTCACATTTGACATCACACAGTCCGGCAGCAGCACCGAGGTCAGGATCAACAATGCCGAAGACGGTAAGGAAGCGGAAACAAACTGGTTTTCGGTCGGAAAAAACAGGAAAGCCGTCATTGCGTCTTCCCTGGACCAGGGCAAGGTCGAGATCGAATTCGTCAGTGCCGAAGTGATTGCACACATGGATGCAGAAGATGAAGTCATACCGGGTGATGTGGTCGAAAGCGTAAGCATCGGCACGCTGGGAACGATCGAAGTATCGATCCCGGCCGGGAATTATATCATGCGTATAAGGACCGTCGGGAAGACAAGCGGAAGTTTCACGGTCAAATTTGAGAAGGAATAACAGGCATCAGAGAAGATGGATCAGGCAGCAGTTCTGATCCTTTTTTATGAGAGATTCAGGAAAACGATCGAGATAAGCACCAGGACCAGCCCCATCAGCTGTCTCCGGTTCAGTTTTTCACGGAAGAACAGGGAGCTGATCACGGTGACGATCAGGATGGTGCCGGAAGAAAAAACAGGATAGACAATGAACGCCGGGATCCCGCAGAGTGCCTTCAGCAGCAAAGCAGAAGAGAAATAGTTCGGGATGCCGACAAGGATACCTGCCGAAAGATCGCGCATGGATACTCGCTTCCCGCTCTTTTTTGTCTCGCGTACCAGCAGGAACAGGGTGATAAGCGAAGATATAAAGAAAAGAATAAAGAAGTACACCGGTTCCTCACGCGGTGAACCGTATATGCTGTAGATCTTCGCCATGGAATCGGACATGCCGTTGGTAAAAAGGACTGCCGCCAGCAGCAGAAGGCTGATATCCCCGGCAGTTTCATCGGCTTTCCGTCTGCCGGAAAAGAAACGGATGGAAATGATGACGAGGACCAGGCCGATGATCTGTAAAAGTCCCGGGCTTTCATGAAAGAACAGGAGGCTCAGTGCAAGGGGCACCAGCAGTCCGAGTTTGGAAAAGGCACTGGAGAGAATGGCACCGTTGCGGCTGATGCTGGTCTGGATACATACAAGGGAAAGGACAAAAAGAAAGCCGCCCGCAAGCCCGCAGAGATATGCTGCCGGCTGTGCCTGGAGGATCATGGCCTTCCTGCTGACAAACAGAAACCCTGTCAGCGTGCATGTCAGATAGTTTCCGAGAATGATGCCGTAACGGTTGTTTTCTTCAGTTTTGAACAGGCGGAGGGCAAGTGCCATACAGGCGCTGCAGGACATTGCCAGCAATAAGGAGATTTCCGGATTCATGTGCGCGGTCCTTTCATGACGGATTCACCTGGAATATTATGGCACAAAGAAAGGATTTATGCAGGGATATGCCTTATCCGTCATCCGCCTGCCGGGGTGCGGACTGCAGGCAGGTTTACACGCAGCGGGGGAACTTTTTTCCTGTCCGTCGTGAATTTCGTACAGCGCTCCCCCTAAAATGACAATGGAGGAGGAGTCTGGACTATGAAAACAGTGATACATGAAAGATATACCGTTGAGACAGTCGTTGAAGAACTGAAAAAGCTGACACAGGAAGATATCCCGCAGGAGTACCGTAACTGGGCATATGCCGGGATCCTGTTCGCGGACAAATACGCGGATGCGGATATCCAGGACTTCCCGAACAATATCTTCGGATATATAAAGAAGGCATCCATGCCTGGAAATGTCAGGGACCTTGTGGAAGGCATACTGAACCAGGGGATCGAGGACGGGATCGGCACTGCAGCCTTCAATCTTGCCGAACTGTATTATACCGGGCAGATCGGTGAACAGTCTTATGAGAAAGCGGCGGAATTCTACGAAATGGCTGCCGGATCGGACGATGAAGGTGCGGTTGAGAAGATGGGCTTCTGTTACTATTACGGCCGGCACTGCGGCACCGACTATAAAAAAGCCTTTGAGCTGTTTTCCAAAGGCGCATTTACCGGAAGGGTCGCTTCGCTTTACAAGATCGGCGATATGTACAAAAACGGATATTATGTCAAAGAAAACAAAACGGAAGCGTTCCGTATCTATTCCCGCTGCATCGACATGATCAATCACAACATGGATGAGGCGGAAAACTATGAAGCGGATGTATATGTCCGGTATGCGGACTGTTATCTGAACGGGACCGGATGCGAAACGGATGTCATGAAGGCGCTCTACTGGGCACAGAGGGCGGAATACTGTTTCCGGAAAAGGGAGAGGAACAGCGACCCGTATGCGAAGCACGGGACCGGATGGGCAATGAACCTGATCACTTCCTGCCGGCAGATCCTTGATGCGGAAAATGAAACGGCAAGATGCAGCTGAAAATGAAAGAGGGAATGCATGCGTAAGCAGTTCCCTCATTTTTAATCTCTGTTCACCAGAAGAACCCGCGGCCGCTTTCGGCTGTGTCCGGTTCATGGACCCAGTCCCTGTCCGTATCCCCGATGATGTAGGATCTGAGGATCGTACCGCAGCCGAGACACAGGTCGGAATAGACCTGGGCGATCCCGTCTGTCCGGTAGAAGTCCGTTTTGTATTTCAGACCGGTGGTCCCGTTCTCGGCAGACCTGCCCCAGGCGATCTCTTTTTCAATGCGTTCGCTCCCACAGTA
Organism: Solobacterium sp.; assembly: GCA_024698805.1. Classification (GTDB taxonomy): domain Bacteria; phylum Bacillota_I; class Bacilli_A; order Erysipelotrichales; family Erysipelotrichaceae; genus Bulleidia. The sequence goes on along the minus strand of JAILQT010000119.1, from coordinate 896 downwards.
TGGACATTTCATAATATCCCTCCTAAACCTCTGCTGATATTGTTGCAGAGATCGCTGAAAAATCCAATGACCTGTTTGTTTATAAACGAAATGCGGGGCTTTGCGAATATGGAAATCTCGACAAATCCCTGTATCTGACATATATTCTATATAAAGGAGCCCGGCAGTATGGATCATAATCGCAAGATCGCAGGAGCAGTCGTTTCAGCATTGTTGTTTCTGATGCTGTTTTTCGGCTATTTCCTGGTCATGATCCTGGCAGACGATATCCCGCCTATCTTCAGGATCGTGTTCGGTTTGTTCTATCTCGGATTATGTGCGGGACTGCTGCACGCACTATACAGGAGGATCACAGAGATCGAAGGAGGAGAAGAAGATGATCTTGACGACTACTGAGAATATCGGCGGAAGACAGTATGAAGTCCTCGGCCTTGTAAAGGGCAGTACAGTCCAGACAGTCAACGCGATCCGCGACATCGGCGCGGGACTGAAGACGCTGGTGGGCGGGGAGCTCTCCAAGTATAACGATATGATGAATGACGCGCGTGCCCTCGCTACGAAGCGTATGGTACAGGAAGCGGAATATATCGGCGCAGACGCAATCGTCACGGTACGTTATTCTTCCGCATCCATCATGCAGGGCGCAGCGGAAGTCATGGCATACGGCACTGCTGTGAAGTTTACGGACTGAGCCCCGGCAGGGGACCGTACGAAAAGAAACAGGTATGGCGAAGCTGCATCACTTCCCATACCTGTTCATTGGTGTACCCGGCATGGGTGACAGCTAGACGGTGAAAGTCCGTTGCGTGCATGACAGTGGGAAACGCCAGCCGAAGGCAAGGGTGTCCATCGCGAGGTGGAATCTGAAGGAAGCCGGATGTTTCGCGGGAAAAGAC
>JAILQT010000067.1 GCA_024698805.1 Solobacterium sp. | reverse complement strand
TCGTTTTTTACTGTATGGGTTTCAGGACGATGACTTTCTGTGCATCTGCATCTTCTGCAGTATACACGCCGCCGTCGATCAGTTCCGCCTGCGGGAAAGCCTTCAGGACATCGTCCAGGGACGCAAGCACATCATATCCCTGTTTTCCCCTGCGGAAATGCATCAGCACGACAAGCTTTACGCCGGTCCTGCGGATGATCTCTGCAGCCTGTGCGGCGTCGATCGTGTAATGGCCGCCGGCAGGTATGAACACGATATCCGCTTCAGCGATCTTTTCCAGGATATCCTCACCGGGAACGATGCCGATATCGCCGAGATGCGCGATCACGCAGTCAGGCGTACGGATGAACCGTATGTCGTTCATGCCGCGCAGCGTGCCGTCCCTGTCGTCATGCGGCACCGTGATCACATCAGTCGCAAACGGATCTCCTTCCGAAGTCTTTGTGATCAGATCCGCAGCGCTATGATCGCCGTGACCGTGCGAGCAGTACACCGCGTCGGCTTTCAGCCCCGCGGGTACCTTGAGTCCGGGAACGGAACCGTCTTTGTACGGATCGAAGATCACGCTCTTTCCTGAATCCGTGATCCTGAAACATGAATGTCCGAAGTACTCGATCTTTGTCTGCATATCAACTCCTCCTTTGCAGACAGGATCAGCTATCCGCGCCGATCCTGCGGTCTTTTCCTTTCAGGACACGGACTTCGGCAGAAGCACGTATCCTCTCAATGATCCTTGCAGCCTTTGTGATCTCTTCACCGCCTTTTGCGGAGAAGGCAAAATGATGCTGGAGATCCGCAAGCTTGTAATTCGAAGTAAACCATACCGGCAGCCCGGATTCATAACGAGCATTCAGCACCGGCAGCAGGATCGAATCCCTGTTCCATTCCGTAACTGCTTCGGCGCCGATATCATCGATGACCAGGAAGTCTGCGTACATCAGGCGCTTCACTTCGTCTTTATACTCTCCCGAAGAGATCGCGGACGCTGCACGCTGCACAAAAGTCGGATAATGTATGAACGCTGTCTTTTCGCCGTTTCGTGCATGGTCGTTGCAGGCAGCAGCTGCGAGATAGCTCTTCCCGCTTCCCATCGTACCGTGCAGGTACAGGCTTTTGGAGGATGCACTGAAAAGGATCACATCCGCAAGCAGTTTTACATATTCTTCGTCCTCACCGTCTGTGCCGATCGTCTTCAGGGAGGTCTTTTTCATTTTTTCCGGGAGATCGCATACGAGGTAGTTCTTCATATGCGCGAGCTCCTGGAGTTCTTTACGCATATATCTGCAGGCAGTCAGTTCGTTCTTGAGAATGCCGTCAAAGACGAGATTCTCATAATAGCCCTTCTGTTTCTGCGAACAGGAAGCCAGCCCGGCGCATTTTGCGCACGGGGCGGCTTTGGTGCTCCAGTCTCTGATGCGCCATGGGGATATCTGCAGATACTTTTCCGGGATCCCGTTCCTTTTCAGCAGGTTCATGACCAGCGGGTCGCGTCTGAGCTCTTCGGTGAGATCTTCCGTCTCACGTCTGGCATCTGCGCTTCTTCTGTCTTCAAAACTGAGACGCTCCATCCTACATGTCCTCCTGCATCTTCCTGACCTTGTCGATCAGGTCCTGCGATGCTTTCTTCCCTTCCGGAAGCGTGCCTTCGATCTGCTGGGTAATGTAATCGGACGGCTTTACACCGCGGCGGCCTGCAGCGGAAGAGCCGACAGACTTGCGCGTCTCGCGGACCGCTTCTTCTTTCGTGCTTATGCCGTCCCTGGCCCATTCCCCTGCGACTTTGTCAACGAAGCTGCTGTTCAGCCGGTTATGCGAGATCTTCAGGATGAATTCGATCATGACGTTGATGACTTCATTCGGGAAATGCATATCGACAGACAGCCTCTCCAGGATCTTCTTGTCCGTAAGTGAAACGGATGCACCGTTCTGCTTCGACTGCAGGAAGGAGACCGGGGGCAGGCTGTACGGGTCGGAAGCGCTGGTGATATCCGGGTTCTTCCTGGAAGCCAGGAGCTTCAGCTTTTCCCCGTCGAATTCCATCGTCTCCAGATGCACGCAGTTCTTGACGAGCACCCGCATCGTATCCGGGCCCAGCCCGTATACGGAAGCGATCTTGCCGATCAGGTACATGTTCTCCTTTGTCCTGAGCTCCGCCGGGAATACCAGTACGGAAGTCGTACGGATGAATTTCTCATAATCAAAGCTGACAGATTCATCTTCATTCTCGCGGAAATTGTAGCGGTTCTCGACCCTGGTGAACGAATGATCCTGGTCGTATTCACGTTCATCCGTATAGACGACGGCACGTGTGATATCGCTGTAGCCTGCCAGGGATACGCTGCTGCTCTGCAGACGGGATACCGTTTCCTCAAGCTGCCTTGCACCGAGTACACGCTGCAGCCTGTTCATATACAGGTTCGAGCGGGAAAAGTCACGGATATTCATCGGTGAATACAGGATATAGATATAACTGCTGCGCGATTCCTGCTCCTTCATATATGTTTTCAGAAGCCTGTATTCTTCAAGCCGCGCGCATGCACTGTCAAAAACATCCGGGCTCATATTCATCATCGTGAGCAGTCTCCCGTGCGTATCCAGCGAACGGTAGTTTCTCGACTCGCTCAGCAGCGTCATATACACCAGTACGCCGTCCCCGCCGATCAGCGGCTGATAGAGACTCATCAGGGAAATGATCATATCCTCCGAAACGGAAAAGGAACATTCGCATCTGTATGTATCCTTACCCTTCACTGCCATTTCTGATCCTTTCCCGCAGATGTCTGACCCAGAGATTCACTTCTGTATTCAGCTCGCGCAGCGTGCCGTCATTGTAAAGCACCTTGTCCGCTTTCGCGATCTGCTCTTCCGGCGGGATCTGGCTCTCGTAACGTGCGAGGGCTTCCGCTTCGGTATAGTCCCTGTCCTCCATCATCCTTCTGACAGCGGTCTCCTTTGAACAGGTGATGACGCAGACCTCATCAAAGTAATCCTCAAGACCCGCTTCGAAAAGCAGCGGGACTTCTGCGAATGCGATCTCATTCTCATGATTTGCGAAAAAGCGCTTCATGCCTGCGATCACATACGGGTGAACGATGGCATTGAGCTTTTTTCTTTCTTCCTCATCTTTGAAAACGATATCTGCCAGCTTTTTCCTGTCGATATCCCCGTTATCACAGAGGATCCCTTCTCCAAACGTATGAACTATGGAGTCAAAGCAGATATTTCCCCTGTTCGTTGCGCTGCGCGCATACTGATCGCAGTTGAAAACGGAATAACCCCTCCGTTTCAGGATGATGGAAAGCGAGGTCTTTCCGGATGCGATCGTTCCTGTGATTCCGATCTTCATATGATTTACCGTTTTGAGCAGAAGGGACAGTAATAACTGGATCTTCCGCCGATCTTCTTTATTTTAACACGGCTGCCGCAGCGCCTGCATGTATCCATGCCGTGCACGCAGCAGGAAAGCTGAAATCTTCCTGTAACGCCGAGTGAGGACGTATAGGAGCGTATCGTTGTGCCGCCGGCCCGGATCGCTTCCGACAGGATGACCTTCGTATTGTCCGCGATCTCATTGCAGTCTTTGTGCGTCAGACGCTTTGAAGAACTGCCGGGGCGGATGCGGGAAGCGGAAAGGATCTCATCCGCGTAGATATTGCCGATGCCGGCAGCGAAGTTCTGATCAAGCAGGATGCTCTTCACAGGCCTTTCATGCGAATGCATATAGGCATATACATATGCGCCGGTATATTCATCTGTCAATGGCTCCGGCCCGAGATCATGGAAATGCGCAAGATCCGTATCTTTCTCTATGATCTCCATCGTGCCGAATTTGCGGGTATCGTTGTAATGCAGCGCCCTGCCGTCTTCGAGATGGAAGACGACATGCGTATGCTTCGCAGGAGGCTGTCCATCCGGATAGAGGAAATACTTTCCTTCCATGCGCAGATGGGAAACAAGGATGCAGTCATCCATGACAAAAAGCAGATACTTGCCCCTTCTTCGGAAATCACGGAATCCCTGTCCGATGAGACGGGAGCGGAACGAGTCGGGATCCCTGTCCAGCATCTTCAGCAGATAAATATCGATATCCCGTATCACTGCGTCCCGGATCTGTCCTTCCAGCGTCCTCAGGACTGTTTCCACTTCAGGCAGTTCCGGCATTATTTTGCCTCATACCAGGTGCTGCCGACAGCGCATTCCGCGCTCAGCGGCACGCTGAGTTCCATCGCATGTTCCATGCCGTCGCGGATCAGGTCCTTCATCAGGCCGATCTCGTCTTCCGGGACATTGAATATCAGTTCATCGTGCACCTGCAGGATCATGCGGCTCTTCACGCCCTTTTCCTTCATCATCCTGTCGATGCGCAGCATTGCCAGTTTGATCAGGTCTGCCGCGGAGCCCTGGATCGGCGCGTTCATGGCAGCGCGCTTGCCGAATTCCCGGACCTGGTAGTTCCGGTCATGGATCTCGGGGATATCCCTCCTCCTGCCGCAGAGCGTCTCGACATATCCGTTCTTCTCGCAGAATGCGATCAGGGAATTCATATAACTGCGGATGCGCGGATAAGCCTGGTAATAGGAAGCGATGAAATCGCCTGCTTCTTTCCTGCTGACGCCGAGCTGTTCGGCAAGGCCGAAATCACTGATCCCGTAGACAATGCCGAAATTGACGGTCTTTGCCTGCCTTCTTTCCGCAGACGTGACTTCTTCGGCACGGATACCGAAAACATCCATCGCCGTTTTCGTATGTACGTCGATCTCGTTGCGGAAAGCTTCCTTCAGGCCTTCCTCATCCGCCATATGCGCCAGCATGCGCAGTTCGATCTGGTGATAATCGCTGGAGATCAGCACACAGCCTTCATCCGGCAGGAATGCCTTCCGGATCTCACGGCCTTCTTCATTGCGGACACTGATATTCTGCAGGTTCGGTTCCGACGAAGAGAGTCTTCCGGTCTGTGTCGCCGCCTGGTTGTATACCGTATGGATCTTTCCGTCTTCACGGACATATTTCTTCAGGCCTTCCGCATAGGTGCTGTAGAGCTTTGACCATTTGCGGAATTCCAGGATATGGTCGATGATCTCATGCCTGCCCCTGAGTTTCTCCAGATTGTCCGCGCTTGTGCTGCGCTTTTTCCCTGCCGGGAGGCCGAGCTCATCATAGAGAACCTCGGCGAGCTGCTTCGGCGAGTTCATATTGAAAGTCCTGCCGGCCAGTTCGAAGATCCGGTCATTCTCCGCCTGCATCTTGTCATAGGTGCTTCTGGCGATAGTATCCAGCGTGCCGACATCACAGCGGATGCCGATCGTTTCCATCTCGCACAGGATCGTGCTCAGGGGGACTTCCATCTCCCGGTACAGCTTTTCCATCCCGTATTCATTCAGGACGGCAGCTGCCTCTGTCATCAGTTTATGGATATTGGCTGCGTTCTCGCATGCATACCGGGTCTCCTCATCTTCATCAACGAGAAGCCTGGGCTTCGATGCCTTGCCGTATACATCCTCATACTGGGAAGTCGTATTCAGTTCATACGCGGCGAGTATCTTCTCCGTTGACGTCAGGGATGAATCGCACAGGACAGCAGCCAGCATCGCATCGTCATGCCAGCAGACGGTGAAGCCTGCCCTTGCGCATACATGCATCGCCCTCTTGATATCAAAGCCTGCCTTATACGGTCTCTCCGCTTTCAGATATGCCAGCAGTTTTTCATCCGCGCAGATATCCGCCGCATCGATATAGCAGCCGCGCGTGCCATTGAAAAGGCTGATGCCCCTGAGCTGCGCATACATATAATTCTGCCTGTCATCATTGATGAATACAGCGCAGTCCTTCTCCAGGTATGTATCCGGCACTGTTTTTACACGCTCGAATACGATCTCTTCCCGGACGGCCTCTTCCGGCTTTGCGGCAGTCATTTCTTCATATCTCGCTGCCGTCGTTTTCATATCCAGGGAATGCAGGAAGCGGATCAGGGATTCATAATCCGGATCGAAGATGCAGTCATCTGCCGTAAAATCGACATTCACATGCCTGTCGATCTCGGCAAGCCTTCTGGACAGCAGGGCACTCTCATGGTTTTCCATGATCTTCTTCTGCAGTGCGCCTTTGAGCTCGCCTTCATGTGCAAGAACGCCTTCAACGGTGCCGTACTGGCTGAGCAGCTTCAGCGCCGTCTTTTCACCGATGCCCGGGATGCCCGGTATATTATCGCTTTTATCGCCCATCAGGCCTTTCATATCGATGATCTGCGAAGGCGTGATGCCCATCGTTTCCTGCAGGAATGCAGGCGTCGCTTCATCCATCTCGGTAAGGCCCTTCTTCATCAGGAGGACTGTCGTCGTATCGTCCGCAAGCTGCAGCAGGTCATGGTCGCTTGTCAGGATATAGCTCATATAGGCATCCGCATTGCGCGACAGCGTGCCGATGAGGTCATCCGCCTCGATGTCCTGCTTTTCGCTCCAGCGGATGCGGTATGCGTCCAGCAGGTCACGTACAAGCCTGAACTGCGGTACAAGGTCATCCGGTGCCGGTTTCCTGCCGCCCTTGTATTCCGGGAAGATCTCATGGCGGAAGGTATGCTTTCCAGCGTCAAAAGCGACGAATACAGCATCCGGCTGCACCATGTCCAGCGCTTTCTGCAGCATGTTCACAAAGCCGAATACGGCATTCGTCGGAATGCCGGAAGAAGTTGTCATCGGTTTGCCGTAGGCTGTGGCGTAATATGCGCGGAACAGCATGGAATTGCCGTCCGCAAGCAGAAACTTTTTCATGATTCCTCCTGTTCCGTCTCAACGCTGCCGCCGATCGGGGTCTTCATCGTCTCGAGAACGTTCAGATTCTCATACATAACGGAAAGATAATCCTTTCCGGCATCCTCTTCTGCCTTGGTCAGACTGGAAAGATTGCTCAGTTCCACCCTGGTCAGGCTGAGTTCGCTCTCCAGTTCGTCGAACAGGGCGATCATATCTTCCGTCATATTCGGTTCATACACGATATATTTGACACCGTCAGCGAGAATCCTCGCCTTGATGCTGTCGAGCTGGTCCTTGTTGGGGAGCACGCCGTATTTCGACAGCACGACCGGATATACCTGGAAGCCGTATGTCTTCTGCCAGTTGCCGAAGCTTGCGGTCATGGATACGAAACGGATCTCCTGGTTATTCGTCACAAGGCTGGTCGCCAGCGCCTGGTACTGTGCATCCAGGTTGATCAGGTCTGTTTCCAGTCTTTCCAGATTGGCACTGAACTTTTCCGCATCTTCCGGGTATGCCTTTTTCAGCCATGCGAAGATGCTCTTGGACATCGACAGCATCGCGATCGGGTCGTTCCACAGGCAGAGGTCCAGCGTGTCCGTATCGATCAGGTCAAACTCGCTGCCCCTGTAATACGGGCCTTCGATATAGCTGACGTTCCCGTCCGAGATCACCTGCGTATAGCGTTTGAACTGGTAGATCGCATTCAGTGCGGAAAGGTCCTGGTCCTCGCATCCGCTCTCTTCGATCTTTTTGCCGTATACCGCCAGATAAGGCTCAAGCGTCCCGATATGGAAGAAGACTTCAGCCGTATCAAGGTTTTCCAGTGCGTCGCTCTTCAGCGCCGCTCTCTGGATAAGCTGCGTCTCATCCTGTACGGAATATGCATTTACCGTGCTGCCGGCAAGTCTGTCGATCAGATACCCGATCGGATAGATCGTATATGCGATGCCGCTGCGGACAACAGAACATCCGCTGAGAAGCGTGATGCTTAATACGGCACTCATGATCATTGCAGTGATCTTTTTCATTCTTCAGCCTCCTGATCCATATGCAGGATCGTATGTATTGCAAGATACACAGGGATCGCGATGATGATCCCCGTTACGCCGAACAGCGTGCTGCCGGCAAATATACTGAATAACGCCCAAAGCGGCGTGATATGCGTATTGCGTGAATGTACAAGCGGCGAGATCACATATTCGTCTGTATTCGACAGGATAAGGATCAGTATGATCAGCAGGACCACATGCGCTTTCGGCGTCGTGAGCGCCGACAGGATGCCGGCTGTATTGACTACAGTAGGACCCAGGTACGGGATCAGCAGACTGATCGATGTCAGTACGGCAAGGATCAGCCAGTCCGGATGCCCGCAGACAAGATAGACGATGCTGTATTCGAAGAACCTTATCAGCATCAGTACGAGCAGCGAGCGGATATAGTCCCCGATCTCATCCGATACAGCCAGCACGGCAGCGTATGTCCTTCTGCCGAACCTTCTTGCTATCCGGAGTATGGCAGCCGTCACGCCGTTCCATTCAAAGGCCATGAACAGCGAGATGATGATCGTGAATATCACCCGTATAAATACATTCATTGTCGAACCGAGTATATCCCCGATATTGATATTCATTCCCGACAGCCATGACATCAGCTGGTCGCTTACGGCAGGCAGGAAGCCTGCATTATCGCCTGCGATCTGACGGAACAGGTCCCGGATCCATCCCAGGCCTTCAACGATCGAATCCAGGAATCCGGATGCCCTCGCGATCATCGTCGGCACGATCGTCGACAGGATCCAGACGAAGAACACCAGGACCGCAGCGTACAGGAGGGGTATGCTGATCTTCGGGGATATACCCTTCTCCTCCGCTTTTCGTATGAGCGGCCGGATCGCAAAGGCGATAAAGAAGCCGATCGCAAACGGCTGCAGCACCGACCAGACTTTCCTGAATATATCCATGAGGAACCCCGAGGTCGTCATAAGCAGCCATATCAGGACAAACACAAGCACCAGACGGAACAGTGCGGAAAGTTCCAGGTCGTCATTCAGTTTGCTGCGGAGATATTCAAAAAGTCTCATGTAGTTATTTTACCATTCTTTGCAGCGGATAGCCATGTATACTCTGATGCTCAAAAAAGACATCCTTCGATGTCTTTCAGGATACCCACGGGAGCGTCAGCACCGATGTGCCGAAGAGACCCAGGAATGCCGCGATCATGCATGCGATGAGGATCACCAGTATGCAGAAGGTCAGCGACCGGTTCTTTTCCGTAAGCTGTTTATATACGAACCATGTTACGGCAGCACCGATGACACCGTGGAAGATACCGCTGACGCCTGTGCTCAGCGACAGCCCGTTCAGTTCGCTGACGAATACTGCCGCACCGGAATAGATCTGTGCGGAGAACGATACGATCAGCGCCCCGCATGTGATCAGGCCGAGGATCTGCGATGCATGCTTCAGTGCGTCCTGGTGACGGATCAGCTTTTCCGCAGCGCGGATGCCCTTCGCATAACCGTATTCGATCAGGGCGAAACGCATGGCACACATCAGTACTGTCAGTACGAGGAAATAGATCAGCGCGCCGGCGGGATTTCCGTTCGTAACGGTATTGACGGTGCAGGCTGCCGTGATCGGGATCAGAACGAACCGGAACAGGGACCTGCCGATGCTCTCGCATACAGCGCCGGATGCTGTCCTGACGGCACGGATCGTTTCCAGGTCAGCCTTCTGCTGTTCCATCGCGAGCGTGACGCCCATCGCGAATGTAGACAGATAACCGCCTGTATTGACATATTCGAGGTTGTGGCCCATTGAGAGGGCAAGATCTTCTTCGTTCGTGTGGATCTTCTTCAGTGCCGGTGCGATCGCCCACGCCCATCCGACCGATTCCGCTGTTTCGGCATTCATGGAAACACCGCTCAGGAAGGAACGCAGGGCGATACTGCGAAGCATCTTTTTATCAAGGGGATACGCTTCATTCGTGTCCTTGTATTTTCCTACTCCTACCACCATTTTGCGGCACCTCCCTTATTCGCGGATGTATCCGTCTTCTTTGTATTCAGATAATAATCATACGCTGCTGCAGCGAAACCGATGGCTACGGTTACCAGCATGCCAGAAGAACCGGCGCCTGCAGCGACGCATACGGACATGAGCGCGATGCCGGCGATCACTGCCGCATACATGTTCTTCGCACCGAGGTTGCGCATCAGCACGGCAATGCCGACACACGGCATCAGCATCGCAGCCGTCCTCAGACCGTCAAAGACCCATCTGTTTCCGGTGATCAGCGTTGATACTGTATCGGAAGACGCAAGGTTGTAACAGACGACTGATACAGCAGCGTAGATGCCGCCGATGATCAGGATGCCGAGGATATTGGCCCGGAACAGACCCTTTTCGTCTCCCTTTTCCGCTGCTTTCCGCGCGGGGATCAGAAGGAAATTGTTCAGGATCATGATCACATAGTTGAGATAGGATCCCGCCAGCATGAATATAACGGATGAACCTGCCGCCGCAGATGCGTCCATGGACTGCGTGCATGCGAATACGGCAGCCATCACGGAAGCCAGTACGAACCCCCTTGTGGAAAGGATCGAAGCATCCGTCTGGTCATAGCTGATCATGCCGATCTCGAGCATCGCGCCGGAAGCAGCCCCGGCTGCCACATTATTGAGCACCGCGCCGATCAGCACTCCCGCTACGATCGGACGGCTCAGAAACCTTGTCAGTGCAAACTGATCGACAGCCAGTACAAAGGCTGTCAAAGCAAGCAGAACTACCTGCATATATACCTCCTGTTAATCTTCATCTGCCAGTTCCCCATAGGTACGCATGAGCACCTGGCGTCTGCCTTCGTCACGGGCAAGTTCAGCCAGTGCGTCCACGTCATTGACGTAAGCCCTGGCCATGTTCGTCTGCATGACCATCCCGAGGTTGATCCCCGCCGTAACTGCCATTTTCTTTTCTTTTCCGTATTTCAGCGTCAGTTCGCATGCCAGTTTATAGGGTACGCCGCCGCTGATATCTGTCATGAAAAGGATGCCGCTGCAGTCATCCAGTTCCCTGACTGCTTTTTTCAGTGCGATCTCCAGATCATCCGAAGTATCTTCAAGGCTGTAGTTGACCGCCGTGCATTTTTCGGGTGTCCCTTCAAGGATGCGGACGGCGCTCAGCATGCCGGATGCACTGTTTCCGTGACCTGTAATGATGATTCCGATCATACGTCACCTCCAACGCTACTCATTATACCAAATGTTCATGAAAAACAAACGGAGGAAAACGCTTATGCTATAATTAGTAAAAATAAAAGGTTTATTGGAGATAATCATGATCATTAAGAGTACCAGAGTCTATATCAGCGGCGCGCTGATCAAAGCTGCCCTTCAGATCGAAAACGGCAGGATCGAGGCCGTCCTCCCTTATGAGACGCCTGCAGACGAAGATTACGGCGACAAGCGCATCGTCCCCGGATTCATTGATGTCCACTGCCACGGCGCTTATGGTTTCGATACCAACTACGCGGAAAGCGAAGGTCTGAGGAAATGGGCCGCAGGCATACCTTCCGAAGGCGTTACCGGCTTCCTCGCAACGACCGTCACGGAGAAAAAGGAAGTCCTCACGAAAGCACTATTGAATGTGAATGAAGTCTATCATTCGGATTACAAGGGTGCGAGGATCCTCGGCGTGCATTTCGAAGGCCCGTATCTGGATATGAAATATAAGGGTGCACAGCCTCCCGAAGCCATTGCGGTGCCGGATGTCGAGGAATTCATGCAGTACCAGGAAGCATCCGGCGGCCTGATCCGCATCATCACGCTCGCGCCGGAACACGATCCGGACTTTGCCCTGACCAGATACGCGAGCACGCACGGCACTGTCGTTTCCATCGGTCACAGCAGTGCGACATATGATCAGACGCTTCTTGCGATCGCCAACGGCGCATCGTCCCTGACGCATACCTACAACGCGATGACGCCCCTGTCCCACCGGGAGAACGGCGTTGTCGGCGCAGCCCTCCGGCTGCACAGCCTCTACAGCGAGATCATCTGCGACTGCAACCATTCAACGCCGGCAGCGCTGCATATCTTCTTTGAAGCCAAGGATGCCTCAAAGGCTGTCATGATCTCGGATTCCCTGATGTGCAAAGGATTTGAAGCCGGGACAAGGTTCATGTTCGGCGGTCATGAGATCGAGATCTATCCGGACGGTTCCGCGCACCTCGTCCAGGAAAAGAACCTTGCAGGCTCCACGATGAAGATGAACGAAGGCCTGCGCAACCTCGTCGAAAAGGCGGAGGTGCCCTTCTCAAAGGCGCTGGATGCCTGTACGGTCAACCCGGCTTCGCTGCTCAGGATGGACGATCATCTCGGGTGCCTGCGGGCCGGCTATGACGCGGATATCGTCGTCCTGAACGATGATTATTCCGTGATGCAGACATACTGCAAGGGAATACCGCAGCTGTAAGCAAAAGGACAGGAAATGTGACCTGTCCTTTTCTTATGATGATAAGCTGACCGACTACCGCAGCAGTCTTGCGATATCGTTCCATGTCGCAAACAGCATGATGGATATCAGCAGTACCCAGCAGGCAGCCATGATGACTGTCTTGACAGTCGAATTCAGCGGTTTCCCGACAGCGCCTTCACACAGCGCAAGCACGATCTGTCCGCCGTCCAGTACCGGCAGCGGCAGCAGGTTGAAGATGCCTACATTCAGCGAGAGCTGTCCGACCAGCAGCATATAGCTGGAGAATCCGAGCTTCGCATACGTCTCGGTCGCCTGGTAGATGCCGACAGGACCCGAGAGCTGGTCCAGCCCCGAGCCCCGGAACAGGCCCATGATGATCGTCAGCATCATCCCCGTGATGATGCCCATTTCCGCGAATCCGTAATACCAGCAGTTCAGCAGGTTCACTTCATGGATCTCCGCATCCGGGCCGATGATGCCGATGAGATAGGACTGGGATTCTTCGTTCCATTCCGGTCTGACACTGACCTCAAACTCCTCGTCGCCCCTTTGGATCACGTATGTCTCTGTCCCGTCATAGCCGGAACTGAATGCCTGCATGTCCAGATATGTTTTCGGTTTTACGCTCGAGCCGTCTTCCTTCGTGATCTTCACGATCCTGTCGCCGGACATAAAGCCGGCAGCTTCCGCCGGGGATCCGGCAACGACTTCATTGACTACTGCCGGAGGCGAGGAACGGAACACGCCTGTCCCCAGGATAACGAGGGACAGGATGAGCCATGCGAGCAGGAAGTTCATCATAACGCCTGCCAGCATGATGATGACCTTTTTCCATGTTTTCTGATCCGTCAGGCGTCTTCCTTCCGGCACGGTCACATCCGGATATACAGCGTCCCCGTCGGCTTCCCCGGCCATGGAGACATAGCCTCCGATCGGCAGTGCCCGGAGGGAATACTTTGTTTCCTCCGTCTTCTTCTGCCAGAGCAGGGGTCCCATGCCGAATGAGAATTCATAACAGTATACGCCGAATATCTTCGCCGCGATCAGGTGTCCCGCCTCATGGATCGTAATGATCACGGACAGCAGTATGATAAACAAAATGATCGTCATTCTTCACCCCGTATGATCTTGTCCGCGTAGGCAGTGCCCCACGCATCCGCTTCGAGAAGGTCATCCACATCCCGGATCTCTTTGTACTCCGCGCTGTTTACCGCGCCGATGATGATCTCCTCGATCTTCAGAAACGGGATGATCCCCTTCCGGAAGGCGGCGTTGGCTGACTCGTTGGCAGCGTTCATGACAGCAGGCAGGTTCCCGCCCTTCCTTCCTGTATCGTAAGCGAGCTTCAGCAGCGGGAAACGGTCTGTATCCGGCGCTGCGAAATGAAGCGTGCCGATCTTCGCAAGGTCGAGCGGTTCATCCTGATGGAGCTCGAAGCGGTCCGGCCAGCTGAGGGCATACTGGATCGGCAGGCGCATATCCGGTGCGCCGAGCTGCGCGATCACGCTGTGGTCGATATATTCGACCATCGAATGGATCACGGATTCCGCATGCATCAGCACGTCGATCCGGTCATAGTCCATATCGAAAAGCCAGTGCGCCTCCATGACTTCGAATCCCTTGTTCATCATCGTCGCGCTGTCGATCGTGATCTTGTCACCCATCGACCAGTTCGGATGCGCCAGGGCCTCGGCAGCAGTCACGTCTGCCAGTTCATCCCTGCTCTTATTGCGGAACGCGCCGCCGGAAGCCGTGATGATGAGCCTTTTTATATTCTTTGCGTCGTTGCCCTGCATGCACTGGAAGATGGCGCTGTGCTCGGAATCGATCGGATAGAGCTTCCGTCCGTACTGCTGCAGCGCCTTTTTGATCAGTTCGCCGCCGACAACGAGCGTCTCCTTGTTCGCAAGCGCTACGTCATGTCCGGTCTCGATCGCCCGCAATGTCGGTGCGAAGCCGGCAAATCCGACAAGCGCGTTGACCAGCAGGTCATAATCCATTTCCGCAAGTCTGAGCAGCCCTTCATCGCCGCAGCAGAAGCGGATATCCGGATATTCCTCCTGCAGGGAACGCATCGCTGCCTCTTCGATCACGCAGACATCTTTGACGCTGACCTCAGACAGGATACGCTTCAGTTCGGCGATATTGCGGCCGACGGAGAGCGCAGTGATCTCATACAGATCCGGATGCTGGAGCACGACGTCGATCGTCTGTCTGCCGATCGATCCGCTCGCCCCGAGCAATACAAGTCTTTTTTTCATAAAACACCCCAAACGATCAGAAGACCGTAAAATGTCATCAGACAGAACAGCAGGCTGTCGACCCTGTCAAGCACGCCGCCGTGTTCCGGCAGCAGGTTCCCGTAATCCTTGATCTTGAAATTCCTCTTGATGCTTGAAAATGCGAGATCACCGACCTGCGCCGTTACCGGCAGCAGCAGCGAAGCGCATACGATCAGTGTCTGCGGCAGGCTGATATGGAACAGCACCGCAAAGAGATAGGACAAGGCTGCCCCTGTGAGGAATCCGCCTACAGAGCCTTCCCATGTCTTATTCGGCGATATATGCGGGATCATCTTGTGCTTCCCGAGGAACACGCCGAAGAAATATGCACCGGTATCACAGCCGAAGCAGGCGCATGCGACATACATGAATATCGTGAACCCCCTGGAGCCTTCAAAGTCATAGACCTTATACAGGCACCGGACGGCCAGCGCAATGATCGATATGATCACGAAAGCGTATGTGATCGCATCAGTGTGTATCTCCTTAAAGAACAGGACAAGCGAGAACAGCAGGATCAGTACGGCCGCGCTGATCGCCGGATACAGCCGCAGCGGCGTCATCACAAGCGCCATGATGCATGCGAACAGGATCAGTGCGAGGCCGTAATGCGGCTTCTGGTCCGTCAGCGAAGCGATCTCGCAGGACGCAACTGCGATCGCCGCTGTCACGAGTACTTTCATCGCAATGCCGCCGAAATAGAAAACAGGCAGCACGACTGCAATGATCGCAAAGGCAGTTATGATCTTTGTCTTCATTTTATTAGACATTCCTGATGCCTCCGAAGCGTCTGTCGCGCTCTTCGTATTCGCGCAGACATCTTTCCAGGACTTCCGGTGTGAAATCCGGCCACGCCTCATCGACAAAGACCAGTTCGGCATAAGCGATCTGCCACAGCAGGTAATTGGATATGCGCTGTTCGCCGCTCGTGCGGATCAGCAGGTCGACCGGCGGGAAATCCTTCGTCATCAGGTATTTCTCAAAACCGGCTTCGTCAAGGCTGAGATCCGCTTTGTTTTCCAGGACGTCCCTGGCGTAGGCTTTCGCCGCAAGCAGTATCTCGCGCTGCGAACCGTAATTCATGCATATATTCAGGGACAGCCCGGTATTTGACCTGGAACTCTCCTCCGCTTCGCGCAGGACCTGTTCCGTCGCTGCCGGCAGGGCGTCGAGCTCGCCGATGATGCGCATGCGGAAACCCCTGTCGATAAATTCCTGCATATATTTTTTGAAGAAGAATGCGGGAAGTTTCATGATGTAGTTCACTTCATCAGCGGAACGCTTCCAGTTCTCCGTGGAAAAAGCATAGAGAGTGAGATATTCTATACCGAGTTTATCCGCGGCGATTGCAATCGTCCGGACGTTGTCCGCACCGGCAAGATGACCGGCAGTCCTGGGTTTCCCCTGTTTTTTTGCCCATCTCCCGTTGCCGTCCATGATGATTGCCGCATGTCTGCACTTTTCCATAATTACCTCCTGCTGTACTTATATGACCCGTCTTCCGGTGAGTGGATCATATAAATGGACCGGACCGTTTATATCGATCGAAACGGTATCCCCTTCAGTATATCCCTTCTCACTGAGAATATGGAATATACCGCCTTCAGTTTTAAGATTTACATCGTAATACAGATTGTTGAAGACGCATCCTGTCACCGTGCCCGCAAGCCCCCGGTCCGAGATCTTCATATCCCTGCCCCTGCAGAGCGCTGTATATGTGCCGTCCGGCACATCACACGGCACATGAAAGTGCGATTCTTGCCCGTCCCTGCATTCTGTATCCCAGATCCGGAAGCCGCATTCCTTCATGAACGCTGCTGCACGTATATCCGACGGTGATGCCAGGAACGCATCCTTCGGACTGTCTTCGATCAGCCTGCCCTGCTCCATGATCAGCAGCCTGTCCGCATGTTTCAGCGCTTCCTTCTGATCATGCACGGCACTGATCGTCAGGATCCCGAGCTGCTTCGCAAGATGGGAGATCTCATCGGAAAGCGCATCCCTGAGTCCTTCATCCAGAGAGGAGAACGGTTCATCCATCAATAATACGGAGGGATTGCGGATCAAAGCCCTGCCGATCGATACACGCTGTTTCTCACCGCCGGAAAGCGTTGCTGGTTTACGGTCAAGAAGGTGGCCGATCCGCAGCAGGGAAGCTGTTTTTTCACAGGCTGCAGCGATCTCTGCACTGCCCATGCCGAGCTTTTTCAGGCCGTATGTCATATTGGCCCGCACATCGGCATTCTCAAACAGCAGGGGCTCCTGGAAGATCAGCGCACAGGCATGTCCGTCTTCACGGAGGATCTCCCCTTCATCCGGCTCCAGAAGTCCTGCGATCATTTTCAGCAGCGTGCTCTTTCCCGATCCGCTCGGTCCCAGCAGCGATATATGCTGGGGTGCGCGCGCAGTAAAACTGATCCTGTCAGCCGCAGTCACATTCCCGTATTTCTTTGTCAGTCCCCGGATGACCATACTCTGAAAAAGAGATGCTTGCTGCATCTCTCAGACCTTTAATACCTCAGCGTTCTTGGCATTCGCGATTTCGTCGATTTTCTTGATATACTTGTCGGTCAGCTTCTGGATCTCGTTCTGCGCATCCTTCTGCGAATCCTCGTCCATCGTCTTGTCTTTCTTGACGATCGTATTGGCGTCCCTGCGGATATTCCGGATCTGGACCTTTGCCTCTTCCGCCATCTTGGAGACCTTCTTCGTCATTTCCTTACGTGTTTCACCCGTGAGCTTGGGTACTGTCAGGCGGATGACGGAACCGTCATTCTGCGGTGCAATGCCGAGATCAGCAGCGTGGCATGCCTTCTCGATATCTTTCAGGGTCGTTTTGTCATACGGCTTGATCACGAGTGTTCTGCCTTCAACGACGGAGATGCCGGCGATCTGGTTGACAGGTGTAGGCGATCCGTAATAGTCGACCATGACTTTGTTCAGCATGTTGGCATTTGCCATGCCTGTCCTGACTGAATTCAGATCATTTTTGAAATGTTCGATGGCCTTGTCCATCTTCTGTGAGCTGGTATCGATGATAGCGTACGTCATTATTCGTTTTCCTCCCTGTTGATGATTGTTCCTATTTTTTCGCCCTTCATTGCCTTGACGATATTTCCGGGTTCATTCATATTGAAGACCATAAGTTCGATATTATTGTCCATGCACATGCTGGTGGCAGTCGTATCCATGACCTGCAGGCCTCTGTTCAGAAGATCCATGTAAGTCAGATGCTCGAAGCGCACCGCATTCGGATCGATCTTGGGATCTGCGGAATAGACGCCGTCAACGCCGTTTTTCGCCATCAGGATGACGTCGGCCTTGATCTCGCTTGCACGCAGCGCTGCAGTCGTATCGGTCGTGAAATACGGGCTTCCCGTCCCGCCGCCGAAGATGACGACCCTGCCTTTTTCTAGATGCCTGACTGCCCTTCTCTGTATGAAAGGTTCAGCGACTTTCGGCATGTCGATGGAAGTCTGCACCCTTGTATGCACGCCGACACCTTCAAGCGATGCCGATACGGCAAGCGCGTTGATGATCGTTGCCAGCATGCCCATATAATCACCCTGGACCCTGTCGATGCCGATATCCGCTACAGTCTTGCCGCGGATGAAGTTGCCTCCGCCGAGTACGATCGCGATCTCGATGCCGAGATCCCTGGCTTCTTTTATTTCTACCGCAAGATTATGAAGGACAGCAGGATCGAAATTTTTTTCTTTTCCGCTCAGAGCTTCACCGCTCAGCTTCAGTAATACACGCTTATACATATCATGCCTCCGTTCAGAAAATATTATAACAAACGCCTATTCAGTTTTCATTCATTTTTCACTATGATTAACTGGGAGGTATCTATGACATACTACGGAACAGCAGATATCGGCTCCAATACGATCGTGCTTGCAGTCTTTGAGATGAAGGACGGCATACCCTGTGTGCGGAAGCATATCTCGACCCCTGTACACCTCATCGATTACGTTGAGGATTTCACCATGCGAAAAGAAGGGATCGAGAAAGCATACGAAACGCTTGTGAACTACGGGAAGATCCTGGATGAGATGGACATCGATATCCGTTTTGCGGACATCACGGAACCCTGCCGGATCACCAACCGCGCCGAACTCGAAGACCGGCTCGCAGAGACAGGTTTCAAAGTCATATCCCTGAGCGGTGAAGAGGAGGCGTCCTGTGATTTTGCCGGCGCGAAGATCTCCTTCCCGGATATCACGGAAGGGATCGCATTTGATATCGGCGGCGGTTCAACGGAACTGATCTCATTCAAAAACAATGAAGCAGTGGATGCGGTAAGCTTCCACCTCGGATGCGTCAGGCTTTCCCACCTGCCGCTGGATACGCCGGAATGCATGAAAGAGATCCGGGCTATGGCGGAAAAATACCCTTCCCTTGATCAGAGACGGAAGACGGTCATCGGGATCGGCGGGACAGTTAAGGCACTGGCAAAGCTCATCCGCGACCGGTACGGCACAAAGAACGAGATGTATCTGAAGGATATCCTGGATATATTCGCAAGACTGCAGGCTGAGGAGCCCGCTGCAATCGAAGCGCTGCACCGCTGTGTCAACAAAGACAGGATCCCGGTATTCCTGCCCGGCGTGCACATGATCATCGAGATCTGCAGGTTCTATGAGGCAGAGCTTATCCTTGTCTCGCAGACCGGCATCCGGGAAGGCTTTATGCTGAAATATGTGCTCCCGGCGTGCGGACATAAATAAAACCTTAAAAATCAGGTCCTTTTCAAACAGGAAAAAATATTTATAATCATAAATGACCGGCGGTCAGGAAAGGAAGGATATATCACTTGATATATCGGGTGAAAGTATGATCTCAATTATTATCAGTTTGATCATCGGCGTCGTCAGCGGCTTCATCGCTGCGAGCCTGATGAAAATCGACAACAGCAACTTGTGGTTCAACTGCGCGCTGGGACTTGCCGGCTCCATCGTGGGCGGAATGATCGGCGGACTGCTGCAGATCGGACCGAACGGCCTGTTCGGGAATATCCTATTCTCTGTTGCAGGCGCATGCCTCGTAATCTGGCTGTACAGGAAGTTTGTTAAATAATAACTGATCTGATCGATCAGGCATGATCCGCAGGGTCATGCCTTTTTTCATGAAAAAACATCAGATCCGTGATGACCTGATGTTCTTTATTCCTGAATATGCGGTATGTTCACTGCAGACCGTAGAGCTTCCTGTACCTCTCCTGCAGCCAGTCGATGTAATACTTGACGCTGAAAGGTTCACCGGTCGCCTTTTCGATGATCTCATCCGCTTCGTACATGGCGCCGTACTGATGGATATGTTCCTTCAGCCAGTCCATGATCTCCGTATACCGGTCTTCCCGGATCATTTCATACGGGTCGATCTCGCTGCACATGGCATGGAAGAACTGCGCTGCGAAGGCGCTGCCGAGGGCATATGTCGGGAAATAACCGAAATAGGCATACGGCCAGTGCATATCCTGCAGGACGCCGTGTGCGTCGTCCTCCGGCGTTACGCCGAGGTATTCTTCATATTTCCGGTTCCAGGCGTCCCGCAGATCATAGACGGAAAGCTCACCGCTGAACAGCTGCTTCTCCAGTTCATAGCGGATGATGATATGCAGGGGGTATGTAAGCTCGTCCGCTTCGATCCGCACGCTGGTGCAGGCGACCCTGGATATGCCGCGCATGAACGTTGCAAAGGATACATCGCCGAGCTGTCCGGGGAATAGTTCCTGCAGCTTCGGATAATGGCGCTGCCAGAAAGCTTCCGACCTTGCCAGGTGGTTCTCGCAGAAGCGCGACTGGGATTCCTGCATGCCGGCGCTGACACGGGCCAGCGGCGTGCCGGAGTATTCCCTTTTCATCTGGTGCGTATAATACGCATGCCCGCTCTCGTGCATCGATGAGAGAACGGCAGCGATGCCGCTGTATTCCCGGTATTTCGTCGTAAAGCGAATATCGTCGCTGCATATGCCTGTCGTCAGCGGGTGTTCCGATTCGCCGATCTTGCCCCATTCCGGATCGAAATGGATATAATCGAGGATATACTTCATGAATTCCCTCTGCTGTGAGGCAGGATATATCTTTTTCATGAACGAGGTATCCGGCTGTTCGCATGCGCTGATCTGACGGATCAGGGGGATCAGGGCATCTTTCAGTTCGCTGAAGAAGTTGTCATATTTTTCCTGGTCCCAGCCCTTCTGGCAGTCGTCCAGCACCCTGTCGAACAGGGACAGGCTGTCTTTCCGGTACGAAATGATCTTTTTGTACGCATTGATCAGCTTTTCAAGATACGGTGCGTACATATCGTAATCCGATGCGCTCTTTGCCTTCAGCCACATCTGCTGGCTCTCGCGCAGGATCTTCTGATAGGCGATGTACTCGTCTTCGGGCACGTCCCTGTTTTTATCGGCTGCTGCTTTCTGCAGATACACTTTCCTGTATGTTTCCGCATCCAGGTCCTCCTTGAGAAGATCCTCCATGAGCCTGTACATCTCTTCGTCATTGACCAGGCGCATCAGGTCGGCACTCAGCAGTGCGGTCCTCTGGTTCCTGTACGCTGCACCGTCGGAAGGTGCGCCGTCATTGGCATCGATACCGATGACCGTCAGTGCGAACCTGTAGGCCGAGATATGCTCGAGCCACTGATCAAATCGTTCTGTCATCTGTTCCCTGTTCATACTGTCCTCCATTTTCTTACCGCAGAAAAAGAAGGCCGTAGCCTTCTGGTGCTGCAGGTCACGAATTCAGGAATTCCTCCATCTCTTTCATGAACTGTTCATCGGAGATGCCTTCCGGATCCAGCGTCAGATGCGGAATGTTCTCCTGTACGGCCGGTTCTTCCGTTTCCGCTGCTGCATCGGGGAGCGCTGTTTCCTCGACCGCTTCTGCGGGAAGTTCCTCATAGACAGGCGCTTCCGGTCCAGGCTCTTCGACGATCTCCGGTTCGCTTACCGGTACAGGTTCGGGTTCCGGCTTCATCTCTTCGGGTATGACGTCCTGCTTTTTGCCCGGTGTCTCGGCGATCGCTTCAATGCCGTATTCCTTCAGCATCTCGATGCTCTGTTCGGCTTCTTCTTCGCTGAGACTGCCGACAAGCTCGAACGGCAGCTGCTGCATCAGTCTGCGTACTTCCGGTATGCTCATGCCGGTGAAATCACGAAGCTTCGTTGCGGCCTTCGTCATGTTCGTATAGCCGGTCACGATCAGCTTCGTCTTTTTTGCCTCAGGCATCGTCAGCACGACGTCCTGGGGTCTGTTCTCAAACTGTGCCGCACCGCAGTTCGTGCAGTACATTGTCAGATCAGGCAGTTCTGCCCCGCATTTCCTGCAAATCATATCATTCTCCTGTACGCCTGCGGCGCACATACTGTGCATTGCCGCGCAGGTCCGTCTTTATTATAGAGGAAACCGGATGCCGGAATAAATACAAATGCGGATTTCTTCAATAATAAAAACCGGGTCGCCCCGGTTCATGCAGTTTATTTACTTGCCATTGCTGCGACTTCAGCCGCAAAGTTCTCTTCTTTCTTTTCGATGCCTTCACCGACTCTGTACTTGACAAACATCAGGCATTCAGAGTTGTTCTGCTTCAGATAAGCACCGCACTTCATGTTCGTATCGAGGAAGAATTCCTGATCGACAAGGCACATATCCTGAAGGGACTTGGACAGTCTACCTTCAACGATACCGGCTTTGACCTTTTCAGGCTTGCTTGCCAGTGCTTCGTCGTTCGCTACGAGAGCCTGCTGGATGCCTCTTTCGTGATCAATGACATCCTGCGGCATGTCTTTCCTGCTGACATATGTCGGATTCATGGAAGCGACCTGCATAGCCATGTTCTTAGCAACCTGCGGGTCTGTTCCCTTAACGACTGTCAGAGCTGCGATCCTGCCGCCCTGGTGGTGATAGATGCCGAATACGTCGTCATCTGTCTTTTCAACGATCTCGAACCTTCTGAGAGTGATCTTTTCACCGATGACTGCTACTGCATTTGTAATGGAGTCATTCAATGTGCCGTCTGCTGTCTCGAGTGCGAGTGCTTCTTCAACAGTCTTGACATCGCTGTTGATGAGAGCTTTGAGAGTTGTGTCGAGAAGAGCGAGGAACTTGTCGTTCTTTGCGACGAAGTCAGTCTCGGAGTTGATCTCAACGATGGCAGCCTTGTTGCCCTCTGTAAGGATTCTTGCAAGACCTTCCGCAGCGATCCTTCCCTGCTTCTTGTCAGCCTTTGCGATACCCTTTTCACGGAGCCAGTCGATCGACTTCTTGATATCGCCGTCACATTCAACGAGAGCCTTCTTGCAGTCCATCATGCCTGCGCCTGTGAGTTCACGCAGTTCTTTGACCTGTTTTGCTGTTACTGCCATTATTCAGTTGCCTCCTTTGCTGTCTCTGCTTCTGCCTTCGGAGCAGCTGCCTTGTTTGCAGCGGCGCGGTTGCCGTTCGCATCTCTGCGGAATACGCGGCGCTCGCCGTTGTAACGGTGCTGCTGCATCTGGGCACGTCTTTCCTCGTACTTCTGTCTTCTCTTTCTTTCGTATTCAGCTGCCTGCTGTTCGACATTGATGATAACGTCCTTCATCGTGATGTCTTCAACAGTCTCGTCTTCCTGGTAAGCATTCTCAAGAACGCCGCCCTTTGCTTCGACAACTGCGTCTGCGATCAGGCTGACCATCAGCTTGACGGAACGGAGCGCATCGTCATTTGCAGGGATCGGATAGTCGACAACTGTCGGATCAGCGTTTGTATCGATCAGCGCGAATACGGGGATGCCGAGCTTCTTAGCTTCAGCTACTGCATTGTGTTCTTCAAGAGGATCTACTACGAATACTGCATCCGGCAGCTTCTTCATCTCTTTGATACCGCCGAGGAAGTTGTCAAGTCTGTCCTTCTTCTTCAGAAGTACGGACTGTTCCTTCTTTGTGTAAACATTGATCGAACCGTTCGCTTCCATCTCTTCGATCTCAAGCAGTTTCTTGATGGATCTCTGGATCGTCCTGAAGTTTGTCAGTGTTCCGCCCAGCCATCTCTGGTTGACATAGAAGCTTCCGGAACGGAGGGCTTCTTCAAGGATCGTAGCCTGTGCCTGCTTCTTTGTTCCGACAAACAGTACCTTCCCGCCGTCTTCCGTGATCTTCCTGATCGCTGCGTAAGCTTTGTCGAGCTGTTCGCGTGTCTTTTCCAGATCGATAATGTAGACACCGTTCTTAGCGGTGTAGATGAACGGTTTCATCTTAGGGTTCCATTTGCGTGTCTGGTGACCGAAATGAACACCGTTCTCGAGCATTTTCCTCATTGAAACAACAGCCATTTTTCTTACCTCACTTTCCGTTGTTTTCCGCCACAGGTTCGAACACCCTCAACACGCTGATGAGCATGCACGGGAAGGTGAATCCGCTGTGTGAGAAGTACATCTTTCCAGTATTAAACAGACAAAAAGATGCCAAAAAAGAATATATCACAGGCATCCCTAAATGTAAACCGGAAATTCAGATCGTGAAGCTGATCGTGATCAGTGCGCAGGCCGCCAGATACGCAGCCATAACGGAGAAGTGCTTCCGCCGGACAAGGTCACGGTTCCTGTGGAAGCGGACAAGGAAGAGGATGCAGTCCGAGACAAAGAAGAAGAGCGCCCCTGCATACAGCAGGACGGAGGACAGGCCGGGGTCTCCCAGAAGCCGGATCAGGGCGAACAGGTTCATGACGCAGTTCGACAGAAGATACAGGCCCATGGGTATGATCATCATCTTCGGCAGCGTATCGAGTATCTCCCCGATCACCCGGATGAGCACCATGATGTACACTGCCGCAGCACTCAGGATGAACATCCACCGTATGTCCAGGGAACGTACCGTATGGATAACGGCGATATCAAAGGCGATATGTCCAAGGAAGAACGAGGCGCCTCCCATCATGAACCACCTCTTCCCCCTCCAGATCAGCAGGATATCGCCTGCCCAGCAGAAAACAAGTCCCAGTATGACCCATACAGACCATTCCTGTTCCGAATACAGGTAATACAGGATCAGGCAGAGCAGCAGGAACGGTTTCGTCATCGCCCGGCGTTTCTCATCGTTCTTCCAGCTGAAATACAGGTGGAAGGAACTGATCGCTGCAAACAGTATTATTATCAGATTCCTCGTCATGATACAGTCCCTTTTAACGCAGTGCGTCAAAAAAGCAGGAATCCCTTCCTGCATAAAAATCAGATATTATTCTTTTCCATGTGCCGGCGGATGATAACACGGATGATGTCTGCCGCAAGATCGGCATCGTCGTTGCAGATGACATATTTGTAATTGTGCATCAGTTCCATTTCCTTTGATGCCTTCGCCAGTCTTTCCTGCACGACTTCTTCCGCTTCCGTGCCCCTGCCGCGGATGCGTTTTTCAAGTTCTTCCATGTTCGGCGGTACGATAAAGATCGTCAGCGCATCCGGTGCCTTCTCAATGACCTGCAGGCAGCCCTGCACGTCGATCTCAAGAAGCACATTCCTGCCTTCGCCGCGGATCCGGTTGACTTCGAACATGGGAGTCCCGTAATAGTTTCCGACGAATTCCGCCGATTCAAGCAGCTCGCCGTTTTCTCTCGCTCTGAGGAATTCCTCCTCTGTGACATAGTAATAATTCACGCCTTCCTTTTCGCCTTCGCGCCGCGCCCTTGTCGTCATCGAGACTGAAAGAGAAAGCTTCAGATCTTCATCATTTATAAACTTGCTGATTACAGTCCCCTTACCGACACCGGAAGGCCCGCTGATAACGATCAGTAATCCTTTTGCCATGGCAGCACCTCTTTTCATCATATTAAGTTTTCTGCAGGATTTCGTCAACATGATATAATGTCTGCGTTTTCAACCGGGAGGCAAATATGGCGATTGACGGAATCCTGATGCACAAGACGATCCCCCTGATCCAGCAGGTGCTGCCGCTGCGCATACAGAAGATCTATGAGATCTCCAATACGGAGATCCTCTTTCAGACACACGGACGCGCAGGAAAGAAGCAGCTGCTGATCTCCTGTCATTCCGTATACAACCGGATACTCTTCACGGAACGGTCCTACCCGACGCCGCAGGAGCCGGGCAATTTCGTCATGCTGCTGCGGAAATACCTGGAAGGTTCCTTCATTGAGAACATTGAGCAGGCCGGACTGGACCGCTGGTGCAAGGCTGTGATCCGTCATGTGAACATGATCGGCGATATCGAATACCTGTACCTGTATACCGAGCTGATGGGCAAATACGCAAATGTCATCCTTGTTTCGCAGGAAGGAAAGATCATCGACGCGCTCAAACGCATACCGCCTTTTGAGAACAGCAGGCGCACGATCCTGCCGGGTGCGGTCTTCACCGAGACCGGGCCGCAGGATAAAAAAGACCCGTTCGTCACTTCCGCGATCGATCCCGAACGCTCGCTGACAGCCCAGTTCAGCGGTTTCTCCCCCTTCCTGGCAAAGGAAGCGGAATACCGCATGGCGCACGGGGAGACGTTCGCGGATATCATGAACGAGATCGAGAAGTCCGACAGCCTGTATATCGCCAATTCCAAAAACGAGGCCGTATATCACTGCATCGAACTGAAGCATATCGGCGAATGCAGACGCTACCCGGTCATGGAAGGCTTCGATATCCTCTACTACCACAAAGAAGAGAAAGACCGCATCAAACAGATCAGCGGCGATGTGTTCCGCTTTGCGGCGCGCCAGCTCAAGCATAACCGCACGAAGCTTCCCAGGCTTCTGGAGGAATATGACGAATCGCTGGACTGCGACAGATACAGGAAATACGGCGACCTTCTCTTTACCTACAGCTATGTGAATACAAAGGGCAGAAACAGCGTCACAGTCACCGACTATGAGACGGATGAACCGGTCGACATCCCCGTCGACCCGAAGCTTTCGACGGCAGACAATGCCAGGAAAGCCTATCAGAAATACAACAAGCGCAAAAAAGGCCAGACCTACCTGCAGGAACAGATCCGGCTCTGTGAGAACGAGATATCCTATTTTGAAGGGATCCTTGAACAGCTGGACCAGGCTGACTTTACGAGCGCTGCCGAGATACGCGATGAACTGATCCAGCAGGGCTATCTTTCCGAAAAGAGCTTTGCGAAAAAATCACGGCGCAAAAAGAAGGATACGCACCCTGCCGTCTTCAACTTTACCGTCAACGGCATCAGCGTCTCTTTCGGCCGGAACAACCTGCAGAACGACTGGCTGACGTGGCATGCAGCCGCCAAAAGCGATATCTGGATGCATGCGAAGGATTACCACGGTTCGCACCTTGTGATCCATTCAACCGATCCGGATGAGGATACGGTCCGCAAATGCGCCGCCGTGGCTGCGTATTATTCGGCAGGCAGGATGTCTTCCAGTGTGCCTGTCGTCTGGTGCCCGGTAAGGAACCTGAAAAAAATACCCGGTGCGAAACCGGGCATGGTGCAGCTTGGCAGTTACAGGACGATCTACATCGATCCGGACCCGCTGCTCATTGAAGAACTAGGGATCGCACCCTCATAACCGTTCTGTGACAGCGACAGGAGTTTCCGCACTTCATACATGCGGAGCTTCCTGTACTCCCCCTGGCGGAGCCTGCCGAGATCGAGCGTACCGTAGCCGATGCGCTTGAGCCTCGTGACCTCACAGTGGAAATATTCCATCATCCTCCGTACTTCGCGGTTGCGGCCTTCAATGATCGTGATCTGAAGTACGGTTTTATTTCTGGATTCGGTGCGCTTGAGGATCAGCACTTCCGCCGGCAGTGTCCTGCCGTCGCTCAGGTTGATGCCGTGCGAAAGGATCCTGCACATATCGTCTGTCAGGATGCCGTTGACAGCCACTTCGTACGTCTTCGGGATGTGGTAGCGCGGATGCATCATCTTGTTGGCGAACTCGCCGTCGTTGGTCATCAGCAACAGCCCGCTCGTATCGTAGTCCAGCCTGCCGACCGGGAAGATCCTTTCCTCCACGCCTTCAAAACCCGACATGACCGTCTGACGGCCCCTGTCGTCGCTGACAGCACAGATCATGCCCTTCGGCTTGTTCAGCAGGTAATATACCTTTTCCTCGTTTTGGATCACCTGGCCGTCGACGGTGATCCTGTCATCCGGCGATACCTGCACGCCCATCTCCGTGATAGTCTGCCCGTTGACTTTTACCCTGCCGGCTTTGATCAGTTCCTCCGCCCTGCGGCGGGAGGCGATGCCGGCTTTTGCGATCGCTTTCTGCAGTCTTTCCATAAAAAACTCCTAATGTCTGTTCTGTGTATTTCCCCAGTAGCTGCTTCCTGCCTTCGAATAATCGTTCAGGATCATTACCGGGATGCGTCGGAACCGTTCATCTTCCCGGATCAGCTGCGCACAGGCGCTTAGCCGCCTGTTCCCGTCGGCGCATTCATAGCCGTCTTCCGTCACATTGACCTGTACCGGTATGGCTATGCCCCTGACGCGGATGCTGGCAGTCAGATCCCCGGGATCTTTTTCTATATACCGGATCTCACTGATATCCACTGTCTTATTGATCATACATCACCTGTATCTTTACTGTTTACACCGTGAAGCATAACACAAAAGGCTGTCCGTTTAGAACAGCCCCGGTGATTATTTTACATAAATCACGATCGTTGTCGGGAAGAGCGTATTCTCCTTCAGGAATTCTTCCGGCTTCTGCCGGTGGTTCTTCCTGCCGTAGAAGGCATTGTAGAACTTCACGGTGCCGTTGCGCAGATTCCTGTAGGCCGCATAATGCGCACCCCTTTTATGGTTATACAGGACGATCCCGCTGGAGCTCTCCTTCATGATCTCTGCCGCCTTCCTGTTGGACGGCCTGCTGATCCTGCAGTCGAGTCCCTGCTTTTTCAGCCAGAACCATTCGGTCAGGACTTCCTGTCCCATGGCATTGCCGAAAAGCGCTCGTTTCTCCAGCCCGCGGGCGCATTCTTCCATGCTTTTCTCCATATGGTTGATCTTCAGCAGGTTGTATGCGCTGATCCATCCGCAGCCTTTGGCGTCCGTCATGAACCATCCGAACGGCAGATCCTTCAGAAGCCCCTGGTTGATAATGAAGCCTTCATCGTCAAATACCCTGTCTTCGACCTGGCAGCGCCACGGCTCGATGACCTTTGCATAATGCTCGTCCTCCGGATCGAATCCGAGTCCTTTCAGGAACTGCGCAACTCTTTCCTGCGGGCAGCGCAGCACGATCTTTCCCGGATGATATTTACGGATAAGCCTTTCCGTCAGAAGACGCATGGCTTCATAAGCGGCTTCCGAGATCTCCTTCAGATACAGCGACAGATACGCGCATGACGCATCTTCATCCCCGTAATAGGACTCATAGCCGATGCACTTTGCGTCGCTCAGTATCCGGTAGACTTTTTTCCCGTTCTGCGGAAACAGATAGACGGGAAACCTGTTCTGGCATACACTGCGCGAACAGTTCTCAAAACAGTCCTTTTCACAGGGGGCGAAGCGGATCACTTATCATTCTCCCAGACGTTGTAATTCAGCTTGATATAGCGCACGGCTTTTTTGAAGAGTTCGATATCGTTGTCATACGTAAGCAGTGCAGCCGCATCGATCCTTCTGACCCATCTGACATCCTGCACTTCCTCTTCCTGCAGCCGGAGCTCGCCGCCTTCCGGATTCGCCAGGAAGTAGACGACTTCCTTGATCACGTCTTCTTTCGGGCTGTAGCTCGTCGTTGCCCGGAAATCACTGAAAAACTTCACTTCAAGGCCCGTTTCTTCCTTGATCTCGCGCCAGGCGGTCTCCTGTTCGCTCTCACCGGGTTCACAGTGTCCTTTGGGGAAACACCAGTGTCCCTGGTTCTGCCTGATGATCAGAAAATAGATATGATCATTCTTTTCGCGGAATATGACAGCTCCGCATGACTTTTCCTGTTTCATTCAAATCTCCCGCAGCTTTCCAGCACGCTAATAAAATTCTCTTTTAAATCATGCAAAAAGTCAATTAAAGAAAATACTCCATGCGGAGTATTTCTTTAGTTCAGGAATGCAGCGTCGATATCGGTGACGTCGAAGATCTCCATAAATGCCCGGATGTCCTCTTTGCACAGATCAGCAGGTGTGATCTTTACATTGATCCTCTTATAGCATTTGCCGACGATCTCCGCATTTGGGACACCGAGCTTTTCGGGAGTGATCGCGGTGATGTCTTCGATCAGTGCGGAAGGATCTTCCGGATCTACGGTCTCTGCATACGCTGTCAGTTCACCGACCAGGTTCTCATAGACCTGTGCGTTTTCCGCATACAGGTCTTCCCTGACGAACAGGGAAGCCATCGGGAAGCCAGAGCCGCCCCATACTTCCTGTACGTTGGAGATGATGCTGAGTTCCAGTCCGTCCTGCTTTGCTTTTGCGATGGATGCAGTCGCAGCAGGTTCTGCCAGCAGGGCAGCGTCGGCATTGCCGGCGAGGAGTTCCGCGCGTGCTTCATCAACAGCGCTGAACCACTTTGCTTTTTCCGCCGCTTCCGGATAAGCCTTTTTGAATACGAGGCCCGGAACAGCCTGTTCGCCGAATGCGGCGACCGTACCGTTTTCAAGCGCGTCTTCCGCGTTTCCGACGATGTACAGGTTTCCCCAGTCAACGACAGCCAGCAGTCTGTATGTCGTCTTGCCTGCAGAAGCGAGCTTGACGCCGAGGTTCGTCGGAGCGACGATCACGTCATACTGCGGGTCGGGATTGACGAAGGCAGCCTGCAGGTTATCTGCGCCTTCGACTGTGTCGACTGTGTTGAGTCCGGATTTCATGACGGGGATCATGGCGATCGCAGGAGCGCCTGTCGGGCAGAGGATGCTGAGGCCTTCTGTAGCCTGTGCGGCATCTGTGCCTTCCTGTACAGGGACTTCTTCTTCCGCGGTCTCTTCTTCACCGGCCTGTTCTTCGGTGTTTTCTTCTTCCGTGACCTCTTCTTCGGTTTCTTCTTCTGTTTCCTCTGTTACTGAGGATACTGCCTGCTCTTCTTCACCTGCAGCAGATGAAGCAGCGCCGGAAGGTGCGGATGCGGTGCATCCAGCAGCCAGCAGCAGCGCAAGCAGTGCTGATAATGTTTTCTTCATTTTCCCTCCTAGATCTTTGAATATGCAGCCTTGACCGTCAGTCCGCTGATACTGCCCAGCTTGCCTGTGAGCGCATTGATCGTCTCATTCGGCGCGTCGATCGCAATGCTGATGAGGGAGATGTTCCTCTCTCTGTACGGGATACCCATTCTGCCGATGATGTAATCGGCATACTCATGCAGCAGCGCGTTCATCTCAGCCGTACAGGACATATCTTCAACGATAATGGATATGATAGCTATTCTGTTCATGTTGTTCCTCCATAGAAAAGCCCGGTCTCATCCCGGGCCAAACAGAAATCTGTGCAGCGCTCTTTCCGCTCAGTCTGGGCCTTTGCGGTCGGATGACGACATTAGCATTCTAGCTCATTTACTTCCTGGAATCAATTTCTTTGATCATGGAGTCAAGGAAATCATCCATGCTCATGGTAACGGCTTCCTTCTTTCCGTATCTTCTTACAGTGACAGCGCCTGCTTCGATATCCTTATCGCCGACGACGACTTCGACAGGGATCTTGGATGTCTGTGCTTCCCTGATCCTGTAGCCGAGCTTCTCATTCCTGGCGTCGACAGACACACGCATGCCGATGCGCTTCATGGCTTTGCAGACGTTCTCTGCATATTCCGTATGCGCTTCCGGTGATACCGGGATCACGACGGCCTGCTTCGGTGCCAGCCAGAGCGGGAAGATGCCCTTTGTCTCTTCAAGCAGGAATGCGACGAAACGGTCGATGGAGCCGAGGATCGCCCTGTGGATAACGACGGGGCGCAGCTTCTCGCCGGTATTCGCAACGTATTCAAGTTCAAATCTTTCCGGCAGCTGGTAGTCGAGCTGGATCGTGGACAGGGTCACGTCATGTCCGAGGGCGCTCCTGACCTGTACGTCGATCTTGGGACCGTAGAAAGCGGCTTCGCCTTCTGCTTCATAGAAAGGAACATTCATTTCCTGAAGGACTTCACGCAGTTCCATTTCGCTCTTTTCCCAGAGCTCATCATTGCCGAAATACTTTTCCGTATTCTGCCTGTCACGCAGGGAAAGACGGAAGGAATAGTTTTCGAAACCGAAATCGTTATATACATCAAGGACGAGTTTCGTAACGGCCTTGATCTCCTGTGCGATCTGGTCCGGCCTGCAGAAGATGTGCGAGTCATTCTGCGTGAACGCCCTGGATCTTTCGATGCCTGTCAGGGCACCGCCGGCTTCAAAACGGAAGTCGTTGGCGATCTCCGCGATGCGGATCGGCAGGTCGCGGTAGGAGTGCAGGCCGCTCTTGTAGATGACCATGTGCTCCGGACAGTTCATCGGACGGAGGACGTACTCATCGTTGTCCCTCTCCATGATCGGGAACATATCTTCCTTGTAGTGCGCAAGATGGCCGCTGATCTTGTAGAGCTTCGTGCTTGCGACGGAAGGCGTCATGACATGCACATATCCCTGTGCCAGTTCCTTGTCTGTGATATAGTCGGACAGGATGCGCCGGACTGTGAAGCCGTTCGGCAGCCACATCGGCAGGCCGGCGCCGACGATATCGGAGAACATGAACATCGCCATATCTTTGCCGAGCTTCCTGTGGTCGCGCAGCTTTGCGTCTTCCAGGTCTGCAAGATGGGCATCGAGTTCTTCCTGCGTAGGCAGGCATACGCCGTAGATGCGCTGCAGGACTTTGTTGTTCTTGTCGCCCTTCCAGTAAGCGCCGGAATGCTTCAGAAGCTTGAAATACCTGCATTCCTTCGTGTTATCGACATGAGGTCCCCTGCAGAGATCCGTGAAGTCACCCTGTGTGTAGCATGTGATGACTGTTTCCGCAGGATCCATGCGTGAGATCAGGTCGACCTTGTAAAGGTCGTCACGGAACATGTCAAGCGCCTCTTCCTTCGTCAGTTCCTTCCGGACGATCTTCTTCGCTGCCTTGGCACATTTCTTCATTTCCTTTTCGATCTTCGCGAGATCCTCATCTCGGATCACATCTTCACCGAGGTCGATATCGTAGTAGAATCCCTCTTCAACGACGGGACCTACCCAGAATTTCGCCTGCGGATACAGATGCCTGACCGCCTGCGCCATCAGATGCGCACAGCTGTGATTCAGAATTTCCAGTTTTTCATTTTCCTTAAAATTGATCATTTTTCCACCCCTCAACAATAGAAAAGCGTCCTGTCAAAGGACGCTGTATGCGCGGTACCACCTTTATTCCTGCTTTTTCAAACAGGCTCTCACGATCTCATAACGTCGATCAGCCGGCTGCCCATTACGGCCCTGCTCCGAGGCAGTAACTTCACCCGACTCGGCAGCCTCGCACCGGCCGGCTGCCTCTCTGCATCATCTGCAGTGAAATCGTATCCTCTTCATCGCATTTACAGATGATATTATCTGCTTAAGATTTTTGAATGTCAAGAACGATCAGGCCAGTTCCTCACGGAATCCGTCGGGGGTCCTCTTCACCCGGATCACACGGTCATAGATATCCGTTTCGATGCACATCCAGAAATCTTCTTCCACGAATTCCACCCTTGCCGGATCGAAGAACTTGGCGCCTTCGGTATTCCGGAGGTCCAGCGCCTGTTCTTTTATATCAGGCAGGGGCCTGTCTTCCAGAAGGCTGCGGATATACTCGGCACAGAGCAGGTCCTCCTCCGTGTCCTTGACAGCGTTCCATCCCATCGCGACGAGCGAAACGACTTCGGGATCCTTCTTCTTCAGGTATCCGGCGATCGCTTTTGCATTGACGAGCGACCCGGTCAGGATCTCGCTGCAGTTCGCTGCGGCAGCGATGCCCTGCACGCCGGCACTCGTCGTATGGATGATCCGCTTCCCTTTCAGGGAAACCGTTTTCAGCTCTGCCGGGGAATTGCCGAGATCGAACCCCTCCACCTTGAAGCCGTTGCGTTCTCCCGCAAGCAGGACAGACGGGTCTTTTTCACGGAAAGCAAAGGCTTCTTCCACCGTTTTGACGGGGATGACTTCCGCTGCACCGAATGCGTACATGTAGCATTCAACGGAAAATGCACGGAATACATCGATGATCACAGCCGTGCCCCTGGCTTCCTCAGCGCCTTTCAGCTGTCTTAAAATCCTGATTTCCATTTTTACCTCACTTCAGTTTAATGATATCAGCGTTTCTTGCGTAATCAATAAATTGGTTATATCATTATTGGCAGGAGTACCGCATGAAAGAAAAAAAGCTTTATTATCCCTTTAATTATTTCTATCACACCGTGTGTACGGTGGCCTTTTACGGGTCCAATAACCCGATGGTTTTCAAGGGACACCTTGTGCTGAGGACGTATTATACGGATGATGAAAAAACGGAGATCGATATTGCGCATACTTCCGATTACCTGATCGATGAGATCTTCTTTGAGACGAACAAAGTCATCCGTGAACAGATGGACGATCCCTATAACGGCAGGCGCGAGCTCATTGAGCTGTCCATGCCGGACCTCGGCAAACAGTACAGGATCATCTACAATGCGGCAGAGATCCCTTCTCCCCGCTACGATGACAAACTCGGCATCATATCCTACAGGGATCCGGCCGCAAGGGGCGTCGCGATCATCCTGAAGCGTGACAAGGATCACGGCATCCAGTGGCTGGATGAACAGGAAGCCAGGTTCGTCGCTGAAAAATACAGACAGTATTAAACATGGCTGCCCGTGACGGGCAGCCATAGTTTTTTTATTCTTCTTCGAGTATATAGGCGCTGACGATCTCGCCGTAATAGACCGTATGTATGTCCCTTGTTCCGTCTTCGCTGGGGGTGTAGAGCTTGTCACGGATCTCACTGTCCATCAGTTCCGGCTTTTCGTCTTCGCGGTAGATCACCCTGCATTCCAGCGTCAGCGGGAATTCCTTCAGTGCAGGCACATTGATCTTTTCGGATTCAACTGCCGTCAGACTGCATTCGCTGATCTTGTCTGTATCCCTGCCGCTCTTCGTGCCGCAGAATCCAAGCACAGCCTTATCATATTCACCGTACGGGACGTTGACCGTAAAGAACGGGTTCGCATCGATCATCTGATGCGTATAACGGCTCTGACGGACATAAGCGATAAATACAGGACGCGACCAGTTGACGCCGATCGATCCCCAGCCGATCGTCATCGTATTTACCTTACCGCCTGCTTTCGTCGTCAGCAGGATGCCCGGATTCAGGGCCTTTGTGATCACATTTGCATATTCTTTGCAATCGATATATTTTCTTTTCATTTCCAACCTCCAGGTGCTTCTCCAGCAGGAATACTTTACAACGATACACCGCTTTTATACAAAGACAATGCATATCACGCTTTTCTGCCGGTTCAAAAACCGCTGTCCGTAAAGGAACAGCGGCATTTCATAGGAGATACGGTCAGATTATTTTGTGATCAGCCCGTAGACCATCGGTCTCTCATCCGGCTCTTCTTCATCGATGACGATTGCTTCCTGCAGAAGCCGGACAGCATCGTCCAGATACTTTTCGTCATTGATATACAGGTCGGCGAGGACACCGCCTGCTTCGACCCGGTCGCCGCGCCTCACCTTCATGACAAGGCCGACAGCGGGATCGATGTCATCCGTTTTGGAGGCCCTGCCGGCACCGAGCATCTGTGCCGCCGTGCCGATCTTCTCCGCATTCATGGAATGGATATAGCCGGCTTTGGCTGCAGTTACATCCATCCTTCTGCGGACTGTGACAAGCTTATGCATATTTTCAGATGTCAGATACGACGCGTCGCCGCCCTGCATCTCGACCATCCGCTGCAGTTTTTTCAGGCCGCTGCCGTCTTTGACGGCATCGATGAGCATCTTTCTGGCCTGCATGTTTTCTTCCGCAAGCCCGCTCATCAGCAGCATCTGCTCGCCCAGCAGGATGCACACTTCAAACAGAGGGTCCGACGCAGGCACGTTCCCGCTGAGCAGTTCCACCGCTTCCTGTACTTCCAGGGCATTCCCTACCGCCATGCCGAGAGGCTGGTCCATATCCGTGACGAATGCGCTGACCTTCCTTCCGGTCAGTGCGCCGATATCCACCATCAGCTTTGCGAGTTCGAATGCTTCATTCTTCGTACGCATGAACGCACCGCTGCCTGTTTTCACATCCAGCACGATCGCATCTGCGCCGCTGGCAAGCTTTTTGGACATGATCGATGAAGCGATCAGGGGGATGCTGCGGACAGTTGCAGTCACATCACGCAGGGCATAGAGCTTTTTGTCCGCCGGGACAAGGTTGCCTGTCTGTCCGATGACGGCTACGCCGATCTCATTGACGATATCCTTGAATCGCCCGATCGGCAGCTCTACACGGCAGCCGGGGATGGATTCGAGCTTGTCCAGTGTCCCTCCCGTATGACCCAGGCCCCTGCCGCTCATTTTTGCGACCGTGCCGCCGCAGGCAGCCACAAGGGGTGCAACGACAAGTGTCGTCGTATCGCCGACTCCGCCGGTCGAATGCTTGTCGACCTTGATCCCTTT
This sequence comes from Solobacterium sp., assembly GCA_024698805.1. Lineage (GTDB taxonomy): Bacteria > Bacillota_I > Bacilli_A > Erysipelotrichales > Erysipelotrichaceae > Bulleidia. The sequence goes on along the minus strand of JAILQT010000067.1, from coordinate 3,642 downwards.
GATATCCGAAAGATCCGCGACATCGCCGGAATGCATCATTTCCATTGTCAGCGCTGCGGTCTCATGAGGCGTCATGCCCCTCTGCAGGATCGCCATTGCCATTGCGCTCATCTGGTAATCGGGTATATCCCCGTTCACATAACCGGTGATCATCGTCCGGATCTCTTCGTCGGAAAGCGAAAAACCTTCTGCTTTTTTTTCTATCAGATCAACAAATCTCATGATTTTAATCTCCTGTATCTACAGGAAATTATCTCATTTAATCGCAAAAATGTATATGATTCATTACATCACAAGGCATCTGTAGACCGTGATGAAATGACAGACGGACCCGGCCAGGACAAAACAGTGGAACAGGTCATGATTGGAGAACCTTCCGGTCAGGAATTTCGGCTTGATGGCATAGATCACGGAACCGGCTGTATAGATGATCCCTCCTGCAAGAAGCCACAGGAAACCTGTTGTGCCGAGACTGTGCCAGATGACCGGTGCCCTGACGATACTGATCCATCCAAGCAGTGAATAGATCACGGAAGATATCCATTTCGGACATGTCACAAAGAACAGTTTGTATACAATGCCTGCAGCCGCAAGTGCGAAGACAGTCAGCAGGAGCACACTTCCTTCCCTGCCGCCGATGCCGGCAATACAGATCGGCACATATGTCCCGGTGATCATGATAAAGATGGAAGTATGGTCGATCCTCTTGAGTATCAGGTCAGCCTTCTCGCTGATATGGAACGAATGATAGGATGCGGAAGCCGCATACAGGACAGTCATGCTCAGTATATACACAGCGCATGCGGCCATCTCCGCTGGCGTGCATCCTGCCTCGGAACAGCGGATCATCATGAATGGCATCGCCAGTATCGCTGCGATAAATCCTGCGAAATGCGTAGCGGCACTGATCGGATCCTTGACCCTGAAACGGTAATCGATCGTTTCCGGGATACAGTATCTGTTTTCTAAAACCGTCATATAAACCTCCTAATCGGTTTTTCATTACCACTTTACATTATCAATCTATCGGTTTTTCGATATCTTGTCAAGGGAATACAGTTATCCGTATTGACTGTTTTAATAAATGTCTGTTATGATCGAATCATGAATACAGAATCCCGGAAGTTCTACCTGCCCTCTTATCAGGAGATCCCTGATGTCGGACTTTATCTTGAGCAGGTCGCAAAATTCATCAACAGTTACCTGCAGGGTTATGAGGAACTGTACGTCACGCCTTCCATGATCTCCAATTATGCGAAGCAGAAGCTGATCGAACGCGTCCGCAAAAAGACATATACGCGCGACCAGATCGCCGCCCTGATCTTCATCAATCTCGCGAAGAATGTGATCTCGATCGAGCATACGGCGATGTTCCTTCATTCGATGCATGAGCCGGAGCAGTTCCGTGCGGCATATGAGCAGTTCCGTATCCTGCTGCCGGAAGCGCTGAAGATGCTTCATGTAGGCAGCGGACCGGTCACCTCGGACAATACGGCTGAGCCCCTTCTGCAGAGGATATCGGAAGCGATCGCATACAAGATGTATCTGGAGACATGTTTTGACAGAATGAAAACAGAGGAGGATGACTAATCATCTTCCTCTGTTTCTTTCAGTAAGCGTATCTCCTCATCGGAAAGCACCCGCTTTTCAAGCAGGTCCGGCCTTCTTTCTTTTGTCAGCCGCAGGGATTCCCTGAGACGGTATTCCCTGATCTTCGCATGATTCCCACTGAGGAGCACCTCCGGTACCTGCATGCCGGCGTATTCTGCCGGATGCGTATATTGCGGGTATTCCAGAAGTCCGTTTTCATAGGATTCCTCCGAGATCGATTCGTCCCGGATGGCGCCTTTCAGAAGACGGACGACGGAGTCCATAATCACCATCGATGCAAGCTCCCCGCCGCTCAGCACATAGTCGCCGATCGAGACCTGCTCGTCCGTGAAGGTCTCGATGCGCGCATCCATGCCTTCATAATGACCGCACAGGATCACCAGGTGCTCCTTCTGAGAAAGCTCCCTGGCTTTTTTCTGTGTATAGGGGATCCCGTTCGCGCTTGTCAGTACGACATGGCTGGCATCCGTCCGGATGCTGTTCAGCGCATCGATGACAGGCTGGCATTTCATGACCATGCCTGCCCCGCCGCCGTACGGCGTATCATCGACATGTTTGTAGTTTCCCGGTGCGAAATCCCTGATCTGCACGAAATCAACACTGACGAGGCCGCGGCTGATCGCCCTGCCGAATACGGATGTCTGCAGGAAATTCTCATACATCTCCGGGAACAGCGTAAGTACCGTGATCCTCACAGCAGGCCTCCGATTACTTCGATCCGGATCCTTTTCGCAGCGATATCGACTTCCTTCACGAATGCCTTCACATGCGGGACGAGGATCTCCTTTTCACCTGTATCGATACGGAGATTGTTATTGGCGCCTGCTGTCTCTTCCACACTGATGCATGTGCCGATCCTTTCACCGTTCTGATCGTATACATCGCATCCGACAAGGTCCGCCCTGTAATACTCCCCGTCTTTCAGCGGTTCCCGCTTCGCCGCGTCGCAGAAGATATCGCAGCCCTTATACTTCTCTACCAGGTTGATATCCCTGCAGTCTTTCAGGAAAATATACGAAAAGCCCTTCAACTCATGGTATCCGTCGGTGATGAAAGGAAGATATTCCCCTTCATGCAGGATGAACACCTCGTTTCCTTTCCGGTAGCGGATCTCATCGAAATCCGAGCAGCTCCTGATCTTCAGTTCACCTTTCAGCCCGCGCGTATTGACGATCGTTCCGAGTTTGACATATTCCATCACGGTTCCTCCTAAAAAAGGATGCGGCGCATCCTTTTACATCTGTTCGAATTTGATCGTGATCTTCTTATCTTCAGCGTGGGAAGCGACAGACATGACCTGTCTGAGTGCGCTTGCCATACTGCCTTTTTTGCCGATCAGTCTTGCAATATCATCATTCTCGGCATAGACATGAAGTACGACTTCATTTTCAGATTCACTTTCCATTACGCGAACCTCAAGAGCCTGCGGATTCTCAACGATCGGGCTGATCAGATCGAACAGTACTCTGTCCAGTGCAGCCATGGTTTACTTCTCAGCCTTTTTTGCGGCCTTTTCTTCGTGGAAGGCTTTCATGACGCCTTCTTTAGAGAAAATGCTGTGAACAGTCTGGGAAGGCTGAGCGCCGACTCTGAGCCATTCAAGAGCCTTTTCCTTATCAACATGCACTTCAGCGGGTTCGGAAGTCGGGTTGATCCAGCCGATCAGATCGATATCTCTTCCGTCTCTGCGTGTATGTGCATCAGCAACTACGATGCGGTATCTGGGTGCTTTCTTCGCACCAGTTCTCTTTAAACGAATTCTAACTGCCATTTTTATATTCCTCCTGTCAGCCTGCTTATTATAGGCACGTTAAATCAGGCTGTCAAGGTTTTTTACTTGACAGGCCGCTGCTTTTTTCAGCGTTTCCTTCCATAGGGCATATTCATCTGGCCCATTCTCTTTTCCGCGTCGTTCATCATCCGTTCAAGTGATTCCTCGTTCAGACTCCCGGCTCGGTTCATAGCCCCGAGCTGGTCCATCGTCTTCTTCATCTTCGAGAACTGGTTGATCAGTTTATTGACATCGTTGAC
>JAILQT010000026.1 GCA_024698805.1 Solobacterium sp. | reverse complement strand
TCATCCAGGCTCAGAATGAACTTGAAGGGTCCACGATCGAACTGTTCCGCATGGGCGAAAAAGGGGTGCCGGAGATCCCGGATTTCCTGTACGCGGTCATGAAGGAAGGGGAGACGCTTTCCTATGACGGAAGGTGTGTTTCCCGGGCGATCACGAAAGGACTGAAGGAGAAGTTTGCCGGACGGGATCTCAGGATCCGGGCGGATCTGGACCTGCCGGGCAGGATCTGGACGGACAGGCCTGCCATGCCGATGAATCCCATGTTCGTACTGGACGAGAAGCTTTATGCCGGCGCCAGCGCGGCGGAAAAGGTCGAACGGCTGAGAGCGGAGATCAGAAAACATGGCGGCTGTGCCTATGTCACTTCGCGCCTGGACGACCTTATGTGGCTCTACAACGTACGCGGCAGCGACGTGGATTACAACCCGGTCGCCCTGTGCAATGCGGTGATCGGTGATGAACAGCATTTCTTTGTACAGGCCGGGGAGGTGACGCCGGCAGTCCGCGAACGGTTCGAAAGCCTGGGTGTGCATCTCCATCCGTATGAGGCTTTCTTTGAGCATCTGAAGGCGGCACACTTTGACGGGAAGGTCCTGTATGACCGGGACGCGGCCAGTACCGCACTGACCGACGCGGTCTCCGGGAGCCCTTCAGAAGGCATCGCCAGCCCGCTGACAGCCATGAAGGCACAAAAAGACAGGGTCGAGATCGCGAATCTTCGGAAGGCCTATATTGAAGACAGCGCTGCCGTGGCAAAGATGATCTTCTGGGTCAAACAGAATATCGGGAAGATCCCGATGACGGAATGGACAGTCATGGAAAAGCTGGAAGGATTCCGCAGGCAGATCAGCGACTTTGTGGAGCTTTCCTTCGAGACCATTGCCGCCTACGGACCGAATGCTGCCATGATGCATTACTCCGCGGACAGTTCGAACGCGGCTGCACTGAAGGCGGAAGGCATGCTGCTGGTGGACTCCGGCGGCCAGTATATGAGGGGCACTACGGATGTTACCAGGACCTTTGCCCTGGGACCGGTCACGGAAGAGATGAAGAAGCATTACACGCTGACGGCGGTCGGTGCACTTCGTCTGCAGAATGCGGTCTTCCTGCACGGATGCACGGGGCGCAATCTGGATATCCTGGCCAGGGGGCCGCTCTGGGCGCATGTGATCGATTACAAGTGCGGGACCGGCCACGGCATCGGGTATCTCCTGAACGTGCATGAAGGACCGCAGAATATCCGGTGGAAACCCGTGGAGAACGAGGCGGTGATCGAACCGGGCATGATCGTTTCAGACGAGCCGGGCGTGTATCTGGAAGGCCGGTACGGCATACGGATCGAGAACATCCTGCTCGCGGAGGACTATACGGAAAACGGGGACGGCAGGTTCCTGCATTTTATCCCCCTGACTTTCGTGCCTCTGGACAGGGATCTGATCGACGTTTCCCTCCTGGATCCTTCTGACCGGAAGCTGATCGACGAATACCACAGCTATGTGTACGATGCGATCGCCCCGTTCCTGGACGAAGATGAGAGAGAGTTCGTTGCCGCGCAGACAAAACCGCTGGCGGTATGATATAATCAGGTAACCGAAATCCGTTATTGCTATTTTGAACCTACAATTACTTTAAACGGGATTCTTATATTGCCTGCACGGCTGCCACGCCTCCGACGAGGGGTTTCCCTGGTACAGGCAGAGGACGGCAAATGTGCCGGCTGCGGACACCCACCTGGCGAAAGCTAGGAGTCAAAGTGCAGTGACGGCATTTCGGCTTTTCATGCGCAAAAATAAGCATATTCCAAAACAGGCATTACAGCATAAGGCTTCAATCATATAAAGGAGAAATGATCCATGATACAGAATGATCTTGAACGTATCCGCGAGGCAGCGCTCTCGAGGCTGAAAACTGCGGACAAAGCGGATGTCATCGATGCCATCCGTGTGGAATTCCTCGGAAAGAAAGGCTCCCTTACGGAGATTCTTAAGGGTATGAAGGATGTTTCCAAGGAAGACCGTCCCAAGGTCGGCCAGATGGTCAACGACACCAGGACGATGATCGAGAATGCGCTGAAGGAGCGGCAGAAGGCGATCGATGAGATGGTCCTCCGGGAAAGGCTGAAGAAGGAAGTGATCGACGTTACCCTTCCCGCCAGGAGAGAAAAGATCGGGCATCTCCATCCCAATACCGTAGTCCTTGAGGAACTGGAACGGATCTTCATCGGCATGGGGTACGAAGTGATGGAAGGCCGTGAGATCGAAACGGACTATTATAATTTCACCGCCCTGAATATCCCGGAAGATCATCCTGCCAAGGACGAACAGGATACATTCTATATCAGCGGCGATATCCTGCTGAGAACACAGACATCCGGCACACAGGTCCACGCCATGGAAGCGGGCCGCATGCCGATCCGCATGATCGCGCCGGGCCGTGTTTACCGGTCGGATGCGGTCGATGCTACGCATTCCCCGACGTTCCACCAGGTCGAGGGCCTTGTCATTGATAAGGGGATCACCTTCGCTGATCTGAAGGGAACGCTTGCCGAGTTCGCGAAACAGCTGTTCGGTGAAGATACGAGGGTGCGTTTCCGCCCCCATCATTTCCCTTTCACGGAGCCTTCCGCTGAGATGGACGTCAGCTGCTTCAAGTGCGGCGGCAGGGGCTGTGCATTCTGCAAGTATGAAGGATGGATCGAGATCCTCGGATGCGGTATGGTGCATCCCCATGTCCTCGAGATGAGCGGTGTGGATCCGGAAGAGTACTCCGGCTTTGCGTTCGGCGTAGGCCTGGAACGGATCGCGCTGCTGAAATATGAGATCGATGACATGCGGCTCCTCTATGAGAACGATATCCGCTTCATAGAGCAGTTCTGATCAGCAGTTTGCGTCAATGGAATTCAATCTTTGCGTAAAGGACGGAGAATATAGATGAATACACCTCTTTCATGGATCAAGGCTTATGTACCGGGACTTGCATGTACCGATCAGGAATACAATGACAGGATGACCATGACCGGGACCAAGGTCGACGGGATGTACAGGACGGACCGGAACCTGGAGAAGATCGTGGTCGGAAAAATACTCGATATCCAGCCGCATCCGGATGCGGACAAGCTGGTCGTCTGCCAGGTGGATGTCGGTGCTGCCGCGGGCAATGAGACCGGTCATATCCAGATCGTGACCGGCGCGCCCAATGTTGAGACCGGACAGCTCGTGCCGGTCGTCCTTCCGGGCGGCAGGGTCGCCGGGGGACATGACGGCTCCCCGAATCCCGAGGACGGAATCAAGATCAAGGCCGGAAAGCTGCGCGGCGTGGAAAGCGACGGCATGATGTGCTCGATCGAAGAACTGGGCTCTTCCAGAGATTTTTATCCGGAAGCGCCGGAGAACGGCATCTACGTATTCGGCGGCGACGATCTGCCTGCTGTCGGCAGCGATGCGGTGGAAGCGCTCGGACTGCATGAGACCGTTTTCGAATATGAGATCACTTCCAACCGTGTGGACTGCTACAGCGTACTCGGCGTGGCCAGGGAAGCGGCAGCTACCTTCGATCTGCCTTTCGTGCAGCCGGAAGTGCGTTTTACCGAGACAGATACCAGGACCGAAGACCTTATTTCGGTCGAGATAAAGGATACGGACCTCTGTTCCAGATACTGTGCCAGGGTCTGCACGGATGTGAAGATCGCCCCTTCGCCTGTATGGATGCAGAGAAGGCTGGCTGCAGCAGGCATCCGGCCGATCAACAATCTGGTGGATATCACCAACTATGTCATGCTGGAATACGGCCAGCCGATGCATGCCTATGACCTGGACAAGATCGCCGGGCATAAGATCATCGTAAGGCGTGCCGCGGACGGGGATGTTTTCCAGACACTGGATGAACAGGACCGCCGTCTGGACAGCGAAGTCCTCATGATCTGCGATGCGGAGAAGGAAGTCGGCATCGCAGGCATCATGGGCGGAGAGAACACCAAGATCACGGACGACGTGAAGACTGTCCTGTTCGAAGCTGCTACCTTCAAGGGCTCGAATATCCGCAAATCCGCGAAGAGGATCGGACTTCGGACCGATGCGTCCTCCATGTTCGAGAAGGGACTGGATCCCGTCAATGCCCTGGAGGCAGTCAACCGTGCCTGCCAGCTGATGGAAGAGCTCGGCTGCGGCCGTCCGGCCGCCGGCGCAGTCGACGTCTGCTCCCCGATCAGACCGCTGGTCAGGATCCCGTTCTCGGCAGAGAAGATCAATGCCTTCCTCGGCACGGATTACTCTGCGGACGTGATGATGGAGATCTTCCGGAAACTGGAATTCGGTTATGACGAAAAGACCGGTGAACTGATCATTCCTTCCTTCCGGCAGGATGTCCTCGGCATGTGCGATATCGCGGAGGAGGTCGCCAGGTTCACAGGCTATGACAATATCCCTACGACGCTTCCGAAGAGCGCTGCCACTTTCGGCGGCCTTACACTGAAGAACCGGGTGGAGAATATCGCGAGGAGCGTGGCAAGGAGCTACGGTTTCTCGGAAGCCATGAATTATTCCTTCGAGAGCGCGAAGGTCTATGACAGGCTGCTGCTGCCGGAGGATGCGCCGGAACGCCGTGCGGTCAGGATCCAGAACCCGCTTGGCGAAGACTTCGCCTATATGCGGACAACGACCCTGAACGGCATGCTGACCAGCCTTTCCGTCAACTATAACAGAAGGAACAAGGACGTCAGGCTGTTCGAACTGGCCAATGTATATCTTCCCAAAGCGCTGCCTGTAACGGAGCTTCCGGATGAGGAGATGATCTTCTCGCTGGGCTTCTACGGGGAAGGGGATTTCTATACGCTGAAGGGCGTCGTTGAAGAACTGGCCGACAGTCTCGGTATGAAGGAACGGCTCGAAATGAAGGCGGATGCCGAGGTG
>JAILQT010000010.1 GCA_024698805.1 Solobacterium sp. | reverse complement strand
GGCAGAATTGCAATCATACTGTATGCATTTCTGCCTGTTTTCAGCGCAATAACCGGATATTGTAAACCTCTATGGGGTGCTTTCCGCCCTGTGTTATTTCACAACGGATTTTTGTTCTCCCCGGACAATTTTATAGCGCCTAAAAAAGGCATGTCCTTCACAGGATCATGCCCGTATATAGAGGATTATTTCAGCAGGCCCTTGAGGAATTTCTTTACCGTCCTCGCGCCGGCATTGACGACTTCCGTCTCCATCTTGTTGCGGAGCTTCTTGCCGAAACGGGATGCGAAATCATCCTTTTTCTTGGCTGCTTCCCTGGCCTCCGCCTTGGCTTTCGCTTCGTCGATCTTGGCCTGTTTCTTCGCCTCTTCTTCCGCGAGTCTCTCCTCTTCCTCTGCCTTCAGCAGTTCGGGGATCATCTCGTAGGCGCTGTCGGGATCGATATCGTTCTCATATTTGCCGTAGATGGAATCGATCCGGAATGCATTCTTCCTGTCTGCCTCATCCGCAACGACCATGCTGGATTTCGGGGGCAGGATCTTCGTATGCTGGACGATGCACGGCGCGCCGTCTGCCTCAAGGACGGATACGAGCGCATAACCGGTCTTCATGTTCGTTATGAGGTCGGCCGTGACGAAATCGGGATTCGGGCGGAAGGAATCCGCTGCCTTTTTGACGACCTTGAGCTCATTCGGCGTATAGGCCCTCAGCGCATGCTGGATGCGGTTCGAGAGCTGTGCCAGCACCGTATCGGGGATATCTGCAGGCGACTGCGTGCAGAAGAAGATACCGACGCCCTTGGAGCGGATCAGCTTGATGATCTGGTTGATCTTGTCAAGCAGCTGTCTGGATGCGTTGTCGAACAGGAGATGCGCTTCGTCGAAGAAGAAAATGATCTTCGGCTTGTCCAGATCGCCGACTTCCGGCAGTTCATTGTAAAGCTTGTCGAGCAGCCAGAGAAGGAATGTGGAGTACAGCATCGGATGCTGGAAAAGCTTCTCGCATTCGAGGATGCTCATCATGCCCATCCCGCCTTCCGTTGCGATCAGGTCATTGATCGACAGCGAAGGCATGCCGAACAGGAGGTCGCCCTTCTGCTGTTCAAGTTCAAGCAGCTTCCTCTGGATCGCACCGACGCTCTGCCTGGATACGTTTCCGTATTTGATCGTGTATTCCTTTGCGTGGTCGCCGACATAGGCAGTCATCAGCTGCAGGTCCTTGAGGTCGATGATCTCGAGATCGAGCTCTTCCGCCACACGGAAGATGATATTCATGACGCCCTGCTGAGCATCTGTCAGATCGAGGATACGGCTGAGAAGGACAGGATCCATGTCCTGGATGATGGAACGGATCGGATGCCCGTATTCACGGTATACATCAAAGAAATGTACAGGGTATTTCCTGACTTCGTAGTCTTCGATGCCCATGGAATCCAGTCTGCCCCGGATGCCTTCCATGTCGCCGGGATTGATCATGCCGGAAAGGTCACCCTTAACGTCGGCGATAAAACTCGGAACACCCAGTTCGCTGAGGGATTCCGCAATGACCTTCAGCGTGACTGTCTTTCCGGTTCCGCTTGCACCTGCGATCAGACCGTGTCTGTTCATCTGGTGCGGCAGAAGACATACTTCGGTTTCACCGGCTTTGCCGATGAGGATCTTTCCTTCTTTTAACATGATACTCCTCCGATCAGATCACTTTGATGCCGCCGCAGTCACGGATGCGCATGATATAGCAGCTTCCCTTGCCGAATGCCCTTTCAAGCGCAGCCACATAGGCAGGCGTATTTTCCTTTTTGACAAATGCCTGGATCGTTCCCGCAAAGCCGCCGCCGTGGACCCTGTAGGCGCCGTTCTCTTTGATCAGTGCGTCGCTGAGCGCAAGGGCGAGGGCGACAGGCTGGTCTTTCGTATGTCCGGGAACACTGATGTTCTGCAGATACATGAAGGAGGAATGTCCGGATTCACGCACGAGTCTGAGGAATGTATCGATATCCCTGTTCTTCAGTGCTTCCGCCTGTTCCTTTGCCCTTCTTGTCTCGTTGACGAAATGGAATGCCCTGAGGAACGCGCGGTCGCCGCATTCACTGCGGATCCTGTCAGCGTTCGCGATCAGGTCTACCTCACTGACATCGCGCAGCACCTCGTGACCGAGCACTGCCGCTGCCGCCCTCATCTCTTTGGGTACAGCCGCGTATTCGTCGCCGAGATCCGCGTGGCTCGCCTTGACGTCCGTCAGGATCAGGTCAAAACCGTAGTCAGCCGGGTTGAAGTCGATCTTCTCAACGACCGGAGCTGCCGGATCCGCAAAGTCCATCGCTGCGAAGCTGCCGACAGAACATGCCATCTGGTCGAGCAGGCCGCTGGGCTTGCCGAAATATTTGTTCTCCGCAAACTGGCCGATGATCGCCAGTTCTTCGGATGACAGCGAACCGGATGCGTACAGTGAATTATAGATCGTGCCGATCAGCACCTCGAAAGCCGCGCTGGAGCTCATACCGCCGCCGGGAATGACGTCACTTTCCGCATATGCGCTGAAGCCGCCGATCTCTTTTCCCCTGCCTTTGATGCCTGCGGCGATACCGCGGATCAGCGATTCCGTCGTATTGTAATCCGCCTCGCGGATCGACAGGTCGCCCAGGTCGACAGGTTTTACGGTGAACTCATCGGAATAGTACCGGACTGTCATATCATCTGTCGGTACGACTGCCGCAACGATATCCAGGTTCAGGGAAGCCGCCACGACCCTGCCGAGCTGGTGGTCGGTATGGTTGCCGCCGATCTCTGTCCTGCCGGGTGCGCTGAAGATGCAGCCTTCTTTGTCACCGATGTTTTCGATCGCCTTCTCAAGGATATGCGCATAGCGTATACGCTGCTCTGCTGTCTTTTCCTCACCGTAGAGCCCTGTGAGTTTCTCATCCAGCCCGCCGTTCAGGACCAGGTCCTTCAATTCACTTAATCTCATGTCTCCTCCTGTATATTATTTTGCCATTTTCCCGAATGCGTCCTTCGCCGCATTCTGTTCAGCCATTTTCTTGGTTGTGCCTGTCCCGGTCCCCATGACGAGGCCGTCAACGACCGCGTTCATCTCAAACAGCGGCGCGTTCGACGGACCGCTCTCCCGGACGAGCACATAGCGCACGGACATCCTGCTGTCCATCTGCACATATTCCTGCAGTTTTGTCTTGTAGTCTTTCGAATCCCCGAGGAAATCCGGATCCTCCAGTTTGGGCGTGATCACCTCGCTCAGGACCGTATCCACCGCTGCCATTCCCTGGTCGAGGAACAGGGCGCCGAGGAACGCTTCGAACATATCCGCGATGACCGCATCCTTGTTGCGGCCGCCGCTCTTTTCCTCCCCCTGCCCCAGCAGCAGGTAGCTGTTCAGGTTCATCTCCCTCGCATAGCCGGCAAGGGCTTTCTCACAGACGATCTGCGCCCTGAGACGCGTCATCTGTCCTTCGCTGATATTCAGGGGATAGATCGCACAGCTGCTCCACAGCTGCAGTACGGCATCCCCCATGAACTCCAGCCGTTCATTATTTTTACCGTGATGCTCGTTTGCGTAGGACGAATGCGTGAACGCCTGCCTGAGCAGTGCTTCATCCTTCACCCTGATCCCTCTTTCTGCGAGCCATTCCGTTATTGTCATGATTTCTCCTAATCCCTGTATGATGAACTGTTTTCCATATGCCAGCGCACCGAAGCGATCATCGCCGCGAACTGCGGGTCATCGCTTTCGGCGATCATGCGCGCCGCATCCTTTTTCGCTGTATCTATAATAGCATGGTCCTGCGTCACATCGCCAAGGATAAAATCCGGCACGCCGCTCTGTCTTGTACCAAGTATATCACCCGGACCTCTGAGCCGTAAATCTTCATACGATATCTCAAAGCCGTCATTCGACTTTACCAGCACATTGAGCCTGTCCCTGACGCTTTCGTCCCGGCTGCCGCTGAGCAGCCAGCAGTACCCGGTATCGCTGCCTCTCTGGACCCTGCCGCGAAGCTGGTGCAGCTGCGAGAGCCCGAAGCGTTCGGCATCATAGATGATCATGCCTGTCGCATTGACGACGTTCATGCCGACTTCCACGACCGTTGTCGAGACCAGGATCTGGACCTCATTCTCATAAAAAGCCTTCATGACATCGTTTTTTTCCTGGGAGCTCATACGCCCGTGCAGCAGTCCCACCCTGTACGGGGCGAAGAGCTTCTGCAGCGTTTCCGCCGTCTCGTAGACATTGCGGGCCTTATAATCCTCGTTGGCTTCCACCGCGGCGCAGATAACATACAGCTGGTGACCCTTATGCAGGAGGTCCATTACCTCCGGCAGCACGGTCCGGAAACTGTTCTCATTGATGAACTTCGTGACCGGCTTCTTCCTGCCGGAAGGCATCGTTTCGATGGTCGAGATATCCATATCCCCGAACATCGTTGACGCCAGCGTGCGCGGGATCGGCGTAGCGCTCATCAGCAGGAAATCGGTCTGCGCCCCTTTTTCGCGCAGCTTCCTCCTCTGTTCGACACCGAAACGCTGCTGTTCATCAGCCGTTACGAAACCGAGGTTCCGGAAGACGACATCGTCCTGCAGCAGCGCATGCGTACCGGCGATGACGTCGGTCTCTCCGGAAGCGAGCGACTCCAGGATCCTCTTCTTTTCCGCAGCGGAAAGCCCGGAATAGAGGACTTCGCAGGTTATGCCCGTCCCCTTCAGGATATCCTGCAGGGACTGCATATGCTGGCGGGCAAGGATCTCCGTCGGCGCAAGCAGCGCAGCCTGGTACCCTGCCTTAACGGCAGCGCAGATCGCCAGCGCAGCCACCGCGGTCTTGCCGCAGCCGACGTCGCCCTGCACAAGCCTGTACATCGGCCGTGATGACGACATATCGCGCAGCACGTCATCCAGTGCTTTCTTCTGTCCTTCCGTCAGCCTGTAAGGCAGTCCCCGGATCACCTGCCGCAGTGTCTGTGTATCGATCATCTTGGGCTGTTTGTATACGCCGCCTTCATCCTGCATATGCAGAAGCGAGATCGCCGTAAAAAAGCGCAGGAACTCCTCGTATTTCAGCGAACGGACCGCTTCCCTGACATCGTTTTTCGACTCGGGGAAATGGATCCTGTACAGCGCGTCCGCCTTATGCAGGAGCCTGTACCTGTCGATGAAGCACCGAGGGACTTCATCAATGATCTGGTTCACGCACGCCTGGTATACCTTTTCGATGCAGGCACGCACAGTCTTCTGTTTGATGCCCGCCTTCAGGGAGTATACCGGTACGACTGCCGGGTGGTCTTTCAGCGGGACGGTGTCATAGGATATAGCCGTGATCCTGTTTTTCCCGTTATAGATACCGCTGATCGTAACGACCGTATTGAGTTCAAGGCCGCTTACCCACGGACGGTTGTAGATCGTCACCTTGAAAACACGGTCAAAAGCAGCCGCTTCAAAAACAGCACTTGACTGTCTTCCGTGCCGCCAGACCCTCGCCGGCTTTACGATCTCGGCTTCGAAAAAGACTTTATCCTTCTCCTTCCATTCGGAAAAATCAGAAGTCTGTGTGTATTCATACCGGAACGGATAATACGAAAGAACGTCATCCGTATCGTAAAGGCCGAGCTTATGCATGGCTTCGATCCTGTATTTTGTCAGTCCGAGGGACTTGTCCTGCAGATCCATAAAAGAATTATACAATCATTCTGCATGCAGAGAAAAAAGAAGTGCGGCGCAATCAGGAAATCATAACAGGCAGATCTTCCCGATGCGGAAAAGAAAAAGCCGGACATGCCGGCTTTCGTGAAAGTTCAGCGGATGAATCCGAATGCATATCTCGGCCTGATCCAGTCCAGGAGGATCTCTTCATGCGCGGAGAGCCTTCCGACAAGGTTGTATTCATCACTCAGTTCGAGATCCTGCAGGGCGATCCACAGTTCACCCCTGTAGTGTTCGAGATTGTCATTGACAACGACGACATCGCCGCGGTGCACGGTCTTTTCCGGCCTGGGTCTTGCGGGGATGGAGATGCCTTTGAAAACGACCCTCGGCCAGGAAGAGCGTACGATCAGCTCGTTGCAGTCATCCCTGTGCGCATGCCTGTCCCAGAAGATGATGTCCTTTTCCGCTTCGCTGATGCCTTCCTCGAGGTCGATTCGCATATTGATCTTTGTGAGGTCCGTATTCGCAAGCAGTTCGAGTTCCTCCTGTGAAGCGAAGCAGTTGCCGATCAGGATATCCTGTGCAAGATCGATCGCGTTCATATGCCTGAGCTGCAGGTCGATGGGAAGATCCCTGTGCATCTCGATCGTAGGCAGGCCGTCATAGACAGGCCACGGGCCGAATGTATTCTTTTCCTGGGATGTGATGAAGCTTGCGAGCCGCATGCCGGCCCGGCGGTATCTTGAAGACAGTTCGATGTAGCGCTTCAGGCCCATGCCGGTATGCCTCTGCGGGAAGAAGTTTGAGCAGAAGCACATATTCTCCGCATCAGCGCCGCATGTGAGCATATTCTCGATGCCGATCGTACCGGAACCGTTATATTCGATCCTGATGCCTTCCTTATTGTGCGTGATCGCGATATCCTCTGTCTCGCCGAAATGCCCGTCAAGGCGGATGATATCCAGGCCGATCTCTTTGAATACCGAGAGGTCATACGGCGTAGCGCCGAGCTTTTCGAAGACGCCGGGATTCGTATCGGCGGCGACGATCATGCCGGCTTCATGTGCGGTCCTGCAGAATTCACCGAAATTCCGGACAGTGTCCTCTTTGCTTTCGGTTACGGAAAGGAAACATGTGAAGATACGTTTGAAACCGAGCTTTCCTGCTTCTCGGATATATGCGTATGCTTTTTCTTTTGTCGTGTGTTCGGGATATACCGAAATACCGAGATTCTTCATGATCTGATTATCCTCCGGAAACTTATGTTCTCTGTATCCATTGTAACAGAAAAGCAGGTCCCTGTTGCGGGACCTGCCTCATAATGTCCGATTATTCAGCGGATGCGCTTTCACCAGCGATACGGCCGAATACGACGAAGTCTGCGACTGCATTGCCGCCGAGACGGTTGCCGCCGTGTACGCCGCCGGTAACTTCGCCTGCTGCGAAGAGACCCGGGATCGGCTCGCCTTCTGTCGAGATGACTTCAGCCTTCGTATTGATCTTGACGCCGCCCATGCAGTGGTGGATACCCGGAGCGATCTTGACTGCATAGTACGGAGGATTTGTCAGGTCAGTGAGCAGTGCATCGTAGTTTTCCCTGCCGAATTCTTCGTCATTCTTGGCATCAACTGCCGCCTTCCACTTGTCGAGGGACTCCTGGACTGCAGCTTCATCAACACCGATCAGTTCTGCCAGATCTGCGACTGTATCGCACTGGATCATGTAGCCCTGCTTAATGTACTTCTCGATGACGGTCGAACCGGACTTCATCTGTTCGTCGACAACGAGCCATGCATAACTGCCTTCCTGTTCGATGATATGGCCGGAGACAACGTCCCTTGTCAGGATCTCATTGCAGAAACGCTGACCGGAGCTGTTGAGCAGGATCGCACCGTCGCCGCGCAGGGATTCTGTGATCAGGGAACCGTCAGCCTGGACGACTGTCGGGTGGATCTGGATCTGGTCGAGATCTACGAAGTCAGCACCTGCTGCTTCGAGGAACGCGATCGCGTCGCCTGTGATCGTCGGAGCGTTTGTGGAAACATAGCCTTCAAGATCCGGACGGTATTTTACGATCAGTTCAGGGTTGGAACCGAAGCCGCCTGTAGCGATGACTACGGATTTTGCATGAACGGTGATCTCGCTGCCGTCTTCCTTCACAGCGTGCAGGCCTGCTGCCTTGCCGTCTTCCATGAGGATCTCGTCAACTTTTGCGTTGTAGATGAATGTTACGCCGACTTCTTCAGCAGTCTTGGACAGATGTTCGACAAGGAATGTACCTACAGAGAGGATCTTGCCTTCATCGTTAACAGGACGGTGCTGACGCTTCGTGGATGCGCCGCCTGCCTGACCGATATTGCTGAGAGGTGCGCCGATGGAATCGAGCCAGTCAATCGCTGCAGAAGAGTTCTGTGCGAGTGTCCTGACGAGCTCAGGGTCATTGATGTCGTGGCCGCCTGCCATCGTGTCGGAATAGAACAGGTCAACGGAGTCTTCAATACCCTCTTCCTTCTGGTAATGTGTTTCCGCAGCGTTCATACCGCCTGTAGCACGGCTGGAGTTTCCGCCCGGGACTGCGCCCTTTTCAATAATGATGACGGATTTGCCCTTCTGTGCAGCAGTGATCGCTGCAGTCATGCCTGCGCCGCCGGCACCGGCAACGACGACATCGACTGTTTCTTCAACATCTTCAGCTTCTTCTTCGATCGCGAGCGGTTCAAGCGCTTCCGGATCTGCGCCAGCCTGCGTGATGCAGTCGTTGACCGCTGTGAAGAAACCGTTGGATGAGATCGTAGCGCCGCTGATGGCGTCGATCTTCGTGGACTGTGCCTTGACGACCTTTTCTGCGAGCTGCGGGACAGCAAGGCCGCCGACAGTCGGTGTTTCACCGTCACATGTGTAGTCAATGCTTTCGATCGCATTATCGGATACCGTCACGGCTACGTGGATCGGTGTGTCTGCGCCGCCGAAACCGGCAGCGTCAGCTTCATACGTACCCGCTTTAAAAAGCGTTGCGGCTTCGGAACCAGCAGCCTCAGAGCCTGCAGCTTCGGAGCCGGCACCAGATGCAGCAGAGGAACCTGCTGCGCTTCCGCCGGACGTGCACGCTGCGAGCGCGAATGCCATCACACCGGCAAGAAGCCATTTCATTGTGTTTTTCATTAAGAAACCCCCTATTACAATAATAGCCTGTAAGCGCTTGCGCTTCAATCTTTTTCAGCCGTGATACATGTAATGACTCTATGGATTTCCCTTATTCTGAACGCATAATCAAAAAACAGGTGCATATGCACCTGTCATACTGCTTATTCCGCACCGATCACATAACTGTAGACCGGCTGACCGCCGTTCTGTACATCGATATCGACATCATAATTGTCTTCGATATACGCCTGCAGTGCCTCTGTCTCTTCCTCTTTTGCGTCTTCACCGCAGATCAGCGTGATGATCTCGGTATCGTCATCGCAGAGGGAATCGATCAGCTTCTTCGCCGCATCCAGCTTTTCACGGCTCGTATAGATGATCTCCTTTTCCAGGATCGACATATAATCGCCTTCATGGATCTCGATGCCTTCGATCGACGTGTCCTTGATCGCATAGGTGATCGAACCGGTCCGCACATTGGCGATCGCTTCCTTCATGGCCTCCGTATTAGCTTCGGCAGACTCATCCGGATTGAAGCTGATGCACGCACTGAGTCCCTGCGGGATCGACTTCGTTTCGAGGACGATGATGTCCTTGCCTTCCGTTACATCCGCGGCCTGCTTGGCAGCCATGATGATATTTGAGTTGTTCGGCAGGACGAAGATATGCTTTGCATGGATCCTTGAGATCGCCTTCACGAAATCCTCTGTAGAAGGATTCATCGTCTGGCCGCCGGATACGACCTCATCGCAGCGGTATTCCGCAAACAGTTTCTTCAGGCCTTCGCCTGCAGCGACAGAGATGATGCCGTATTCCTTCTCTTCGATCTCTTCTTCCTTTTCTTCGTCTTCGATGATCGAAGGCTTCAGTTCATCCTGGATATTCTCGATCTGTACCTTCAGGAACATACCGTATCGCTGGCCGAGTGTCAGGATCTCGCCGGGCATCATCGTATTGATGCGCAGTCTGACGGTATCGTCCTTGCGGATGAGTGTAAGCTTATTGCCGATCTTCTCCAGGGATTTGCGTACCCTCTCCTCACGGAAGCTCGTCTTGCCCTGTTCGCTGAGGGCAAGGATGTATTCTGTCCTGTAACCGGATGCCTTTTCGGATTTCGGTTCCGCTTCGACTTCGGTCCTGGTGCCTTCCTCAACAGGCTTGCCGGCCGCATACAGGCGGAAACCTTCGAGAACATGTGTCAGACCGCTGCCGCCGCTGTCGACGACGTGCGCTTCCTTGAGGACCGGCAGCAGCTCAGGCGTGTTCTGCAGCGACTTGTTCGCTTCCGCGACGAGCATATCCAGGAATTCTTCGACTGTGCATCCCGGATTCTCTTCCGCATACTGTGCGCCGGCGGATGAGGATTCACGGATGACTGTCAGGATCGTTCCTTCGACCGGACGCATAACTGCCTTGTAGGCAAGCCTGTTGCCGTTGACAAGCGCATCGCTGAAATCCTTTACGCTCAGTTCTTCTTTCCCCTGGACTGCCTGGGAGAAGCCGCGGAAGATCTGCGAGAGGATAACGCCGGAGTTTCCGCGCGCACCCATCAGCAGGCCCCTGCTCAGTGTCTTTGCGATGACAGGCAGGGAATCGCTGCCGCTTTTGCGGACTTCCGCGATGCCGTTCGTGAATGTCAGGGACATATTGGTGCCGGTATCGCCGTCAGGCACGGGGAAAACGTTCAGTGCATCGACATCTGCCTTATGGTTATTCAGGTTATTGCACGCGCTTTCAAGCATGCCTTTCAATACTGTTCCATTGATCACATCCATAATATCCCCCGTTACGCGACCGTACGCACGCCCTGTACGAATACATTGACTGCACTGACTTCAAGAGACAGTGATTTTTCCAGCATGTATTTGACCTTCTTCTGTGCTTCCTGCACGACTTCGGATACCTTTACACCGAAGCTTACAATGATATACAGATCGATCTCCAGACCTTCATCCGTCTTCTTGACGACCACGCCCCTGGCGTAATTCTCCTTTTTCAGCATTTCCGCCCAGCCGTCGCGCAGGACCTGCTTGCTTGCCATGCCGACGACGCCGTAGCATTCTGTGATCACGCCGCCCGCAAGAGCTGCGACAGCGTCTTCCGATACGGAAATACTTCCGTAGTTTGTTTTTGTCTCCAATGCCATAAACAACTCCTTCAATCAACTCTATTATAACGGATTATTCCGTTTCTTCCTCTTCACTCTCTTCATATTCGTACGGATCATACTGTTCATCCGGCAGGATGAGCACGCCTGACTCATAATACCCGGCTTCATAATGTTCCATGAAATCCGGATCTTTAATATCGATCCCTTCATCATCGATCGGGATCACGATCCTCTGCCCCTGTGCATCATACACCGGGTTGCCTTCCTCATCCGTATAGTAATGGATGCCGGCAGGATCCCCGTATTTGTTGTAGATCACGTTGCCTTCTTCATCGGTCCAGTATTCCACGATCTCTTCTGTCTCATCCCACGGGCATGCGCTGGAGAAGATATGCTTTTCATCTTCCGACGCATACAGGCACTGCGACTTGTTCACGAGTTTCTCATATACCTTGTTGTAGGAATTGATCGTGGACAGGTTGAAGTAGTTTGCGATGAAATATCCGCCGTTGCGCATCAGGATCTTCATCGTTTCCTCATCATATTTCAGCGCATACTGGGAGATCTCCGAGATATCATCCAGGATCTTGTCATTGACGCCGTCAAGCGCTTTGGCAAGAAGCCTCGTCTGTTCCTCATCCTCAAAGCCGATGATCAGCGGCAGGGATGCGATGACTTCCAGATATTCGCTCTTGAGATCGGCCAGCGAACCGTCGTTCATGATCAGCTCGGCTTTGTCCGTATACCGGTAGCCGACAGGCTTCTTCTCCGTCACCGTGATGCGGATCACGTTGCCGTTATCGAGCTTCACTTCCGCATTTTCGATCATCGGGTCGCTCTCGATCTTCTTTTCGATATAGAACGGCAGGCACAGGAAGAACCGGTCGCTCAGCGTGACCTCGCTCAGTGACTGCACATAGCTTTTCTTCAGCCTTTCCGTCCCGCTGATCGTGACTGCCCTGACATGGCTGATCGGCAGAAAGAAATACAGCGCAACGATGAAAACCGCGGCACACCAGATCGCAGCGCGCAGCAAAAGAGGCTTGGAATGGG